>NZ_JBEZHQ010000046.1:0-65983 GCF_040650675.1 Streptomyces sp. NPDC048637 | reverse complement strand
CCCCTACCCTCACTCCTGTCACGGGTTTCCTGCGGTGTCATCTCCGGTGGGGGGGCCCGGGACGCAGTCGCGTCCCGGGCCCCTCACAGCTGTACCGCTCGGCGTCAGGCCGCCGCGGCGCCGCCGCCGTTCTTGTTGATCAGACGGGGCAGCATACGGAAGCCCACACCGCCCGCGATCATCGTCGCCGCACCGATGAGCAGGAAGGTGGTACCGGAGGAACCGGTCTCCGCCAGCTCGCCGCCCTTGGCCTGCTGCTTGGCCTGGCCAGGCGTGTCAGCGATCTGCTCCTTGCCCTGGCCGGGCTGCTCGATCGGCTTGGAGCCCTCGTTGTCGGGGCCGGTGCCGGTGTCGCCAATGGTGCCGTTGCCACCGTTGCTGTTGCCGCCGGTGGACTCGTCACCACCGGTCGTGCTGCCGGTGCCGCCGGTGGACTCGTCACCACCGGTCGTGCTGCCCGTACCGCCGGTGGACTCGTCACCACCAGTGGTGCTGCCGGTGCCGCCGGTGGACTCGTCACCACCGGTCGTGCTGCCGGTGCCGCCGGTGGACTCGTCACCACCGGTCGTGCTGCCGGTGCCGCCGGTGGACTCGTCACCGCCGGTCGTGCTGCCGGTGCCGCCGGTGGACTCGTCACCACCGGTACCGCCGGTGCTGTCGTCACCACCGATGCCACCGGTGCTGTCGTCACCACCGATACCGCCGGTGCTGTCGTCGCCGCCGATCTCGCCACCGGTGGTGTCGCCGCCTGTGGTGTCACCGCCAGTGGTGTCGCCACCGGTGGAGGAGTCACCACCGGAGTCGCCGCCGCCGATGAGCCCACCGATAATGCCGCCGATGATGCCGCCGTCCTGGCCCGGGGTCTCACCCGGGCTGGCCGCGGAAGCAGCGCCGGCGGCGGTGAGCGACGCACCGGCCGCAATCACCGCACCGGCCGCAATGCGCGCTACGCGCAGCCGCGTCTTCTTCGTCATGTACTGCTACCCCCAGTAGCTGAACTCGTCATGGGAGCACCGCTGTGCGGGGCGACGAGCCGGTGCCGGGGTACGCGAGCCTCAGCTCCGTACAGCGGCCAGGCCGCCCGATTCCCCGTTACTGCACGCGCCCCAGACATACGCATGCCGCGCTCAGCCTTCCCAGTTCGGCCACTATCGTCAAGGCCGATTAAAGGCCGGATGCCCGAATTACCAAGAGTTGGGCGGTACATGGACATACGACTGTGACCAAACCGCCACAGCAAAAACAACTGCCTCCCCAAAGGAGGCAGTTGTTTACCTTCGGACGGGACCGGCCCGCTACTTCTCCTGCTGCTTGCGCCAGCGGATTCCGGCCTCCAGGAAGCCGTCGATGTCGCCGTCCAGAACACCCGTGGGGTTGCCGACCTCGAACTCGGTCCGCAGGTCCTTGACCATCTGGTACGGGTGCAGGACATACGAACGCATCTGGTTTCCCCAGGAATTGCCGCCGTCGCCCTTGAGCGCGTCCATCTTGGCCTGCTCCTCCTGGCGGCGGCGCTCAAGGAGCTTGGCCTGGAGGACGTTCATCGCGGTCGCCTTGTTCTGGATCTGCGAGCGCTCGTTCTGGCAGGAGACGACGATGCCGGTGGGGATGTGCGTCAGCCGGACCGCGGAGTCGGTGGTGTTGACGCCCTGGCCGCCGGGGCCGGACGAGCGGTAGACATCCACCCGCAGCTCGGACTCGTCGATCTCGATGTGGTCGGTCTGCTCGACGACGGGCAGCACCTCGACACCGGCGAACGACGTCTGGCGGCGGCCCTGGTTGTCGAACGGCGAGATGCGCACCAGGCGGTGCGTGCCCTGCTCGACGGAGAGGGTGCCGTAGGCGTACGGCACCTGCACGGCGAAGGTGGTCGACTTGATGCCGGCCTCTTCCGCGTACGAGGTCTCGTAGAGCTCGGTCTTGTAACCGTGCCGCTCGGCCCAGCGCAGATACATGCGCTGCAGCTTCTCGGCGAAGTCGGCGGCGTCGACGCCACCGGCCTCGGCGCGGATGTTGACGACCGCCTCACGGGAGTCGTACTCACCGGACAGGAGGGTGCGGACCTCCAGCTCGTCGACCGCCTTGCGGACGGCGGTCAGCTCGGCCTCGGCCTCGGCCCTGGCGTCCTCGTCGTCCTCGGCCTCGGCGAGCTCGAAGAGCACCTCAAGGTCGTCGACCCGGCCGCGCAGGTCCTCGGCCTTGCGCAGCTGGCCCTGGAGGTAGGACAGCCGGCTGGTGACCTTCTGTGCGTTCTCCGGGTCGTCCCACAGGGACGGCGCCGCGGCCTGCTCCTCGAGCACGGCGACATCGGCCCTCATCTTGTCGAGGTCCAGGACGGCCTCGATCGACCCCATGGTCGAGGAGAGGGACTTCAGCTCTTCGGATACATCGACGACTGCCACGCACCCAGCCTAACGGCTGCCACCGTCAGCGTGACCCGGCCCCGGCAGGCCGGTCCCGCCGGGAGCCACCCGCAGGGGGGCCACGGCGGCCCGTACGCCGGTCACCGCACCGGGCACCACCGGGGCCGGCGCGGCCACCGCACGCCCGGGGAGCGTCACGGGGTGTCGGGTTCCGACTGGTGGACGCCCGGTGTGGCGCCGCCCGGCTCGTCGTCGCCCGAGGCCAGCCAGCCGCCCAGGCCGGCCGCCACGAGCGCCGCGGCGGCCGCCGCGCCCAGCTTGATCCGGCGGCGGCGCACCGTCTCCGGCGACGCACGGTGCCGCGCCGAGCCCGCCCGGCGCTCACCGGCGGCGCGCGGGGCCCGGGCGGTGCCGTGGGCGCCACCCGCCAGCTCGTCCGGGCCCGGGACGCGCATGCTGGTGTGCGTCTCGCGGTTGGAGTCCGGGACCGCGCCCTGGACCAGCGGGACCGCACCGCGCTGCGGGGTGGCCTCGGCCGGTGCCGCCGACGGGTAGAACGCCTCATCGCGGGAGCCGGCGGCGCCCTCCTGCTCGCCCTCCGGCTCGTCGTCGTCCGGCTCGTCGATGTCCAGCGGCGGGATGCCGACCAGGCCGGGCAGCAGCTCCCGCAGCCGGGCGGCGAGCTCCGGGGCGCGCAGCCGGGAGGCCGGCGCCTTGGCCAGGCACTGCAGCAGCAGCTGCCACAGCTCGTCGGGGATGCCGGGCAGCGGCGCCACGCTCTCGGTCACATGGCGGCGCAGCACCGCCCCGGGGTGTCCGCCCCCGAAGGGCGTGAATCCGGCGAGCAGCTCGTACAGGACCGTCGCCAGCGCATAGACATCCACGGAGGCGCGCGGCGGCAGCCCCTCGATGATCTCCGGGGCGAGGTAATCGGGGGTGCCGATGACCTTGGTCGCCCTGGTCCGGCGCGGGGAGTCGACGAGCCGGGCGATACCGAAGTCGGTGAGCAGCGCGGGGTGCGCGCCACCGGGGCCGAGCGGGCCCTGCATGTCCAGCAGGACGTTCTCGGGCTTGACGTCGCGGTGCACGATCCGGGCGGCGTGCGCGGCGGCGAGCCCGTCGGCCACGTCGGCGGCGATCGCGACGGCGGCCTCCGGGGCCAGCCGCCGTTCGCGCTCCAGACGGGTCCGCAGGTCGGTGCCCCGTACGAGCTCCATGACCAGCGCCAGGTCGTTGCCGTCGACGACGAGATCGCGGACGCCGACGACATGGGGGTGGTCCAGGCCCAGCAGGGCCGCCCGCTCCTGTACGAAGCGGCCGACGAGCTCCTGGTCGGCCGCGAGCTCCTCACGCAACAGCTTGATGGCCACGGCCCCTTCAGGACCCTCGCCCAGCCATACCGTGCCGGCACTGCCGCGCCCCAGGATCTGGTGGGCGGTGTACCGGCTGCCGATCTTCCGTGCCAAGACTGCTCCGACGTGTCGGGCCCCCGAGCGTCCTGCGGGGGCTGAGGTTGGCGTCAAAGCTACGCGGATGCCAGGGGGTTCAATGCCCCGGACGGTGGCAACCTTCACTTCTGTGAGCGAAATTGTCCGCCGGAAGTCGACAAATCCACTGGGTAAGCCTCAGGGCCTGTCCGGCGGATGACGGCCGGACAGGCCCTGAGGCCGCCCGCGGGCTCCACGGAGCACACGGGCGGCGGCGTCAGATGCCGAGTTTCTGCACGAAGCGCTGCACGCTGTGGAAGATCTCACCGAGCTGCGCGAAGAAGCCCTTCGTCGTGCCGATCCACTCCTGGAGCGGGGTCAGCTCCCAGATCAGCCAGGCCGCCACGAACAGAAGTATCAGCGTGAACAGACAGCCCTTGAGACAGCCCAGACCGGGGATCTTCATCGGGTTGGCACTGCGCTGACGGGGCTCGCGCCGGGGCCGCGGCTCCGGGGCGGGCGGCCGCTGCGGCTCGTAACGCTGCGGCGGCGGCTCCTGGCGGCGCTGGGGCGCCTGCGGCTGCTGCTGGGCGTACGGCGCCGGAGCCTGCTGCTGCGCGTACGGCACCGGAGCGGGCGGCTGGCGGTACTGGGGCTGCTGCGGGCGCTGCGGCGGCTGCTGGGGGGCGGCCTGGCGCTGCGGACGGCGGCGCAGCGGGTCCTCGCTGGGGTCCAGGTACTGCACCTGGGTCTGTTCGTTGCGGTCGCGGGCGGCCCGCATCTGGGACTCCCACGGGTGGGGGCCGTCGGGCTCCTGCGGTCCGCCGGCCGGTGCGCCCATGGGCATCGGCGGCATGGCCCGCGTCGGATCGCCCTGCCCCGCGGGGCCGCCCGGGCCGCCGGTGGACGGCAGCACGCTGGTCGCCGCACCCGGGTCGTACGAACCGGCGCCCGACGGGAGCATCTGGGTGGGGTCGGCGTCGCCTCCGCCGGCCTGGCCGCCGTCGGCACCCGTCCCGGGGACCGTGGCGGGCGCGGGGTCGGGGGCGAGCAGCGCGGCCACGCCGAGCGCGGCTTCGGCCTCGGCGGGACGGGCGTGCACCCCGATGCCGGCCGCGACGGTGCGCAGCGCACGGGCGAGGTTCTCGGCGCTGGGCCGCTCCTCGGGCCGCTTGCGCAGACAGTGCTCGATGACCGTCCACAGCGGCTCGGGCAGCGTGCCGGGGCGCTGCGGCTCCTCGCTGAGGTGCCGGTGCAGCACCTCCAGGGCGGTCGACCCGGCGAACGGCGGACGGCCGGTGACCAGCTCGTACATCAGGATGCCGGCGCCGTAGATGTCCACGGCGGAGGTCTGCGGACGGCCCTCGGCGGACTCCGGCGCCACATAGGCCGGGGTGCCGACGAATTCGTGGGTGCGGGTCAGACCCGGAGAGTCGGCCAGCCGGGCGATGCCGAAGTCGGTCAGCATCGGGTGCATCTCGCTGCTGCCGTCCGACCCGGCGAGCAGGACGTTGGCGGGCTTGAGGTCGCGGTGGACCACACCGTCGGCGTGGCTGGCGGCCAGCGCGTCGGCGATCTGGGCCGTGAGCAGCGCGGCGGCCACCGGGCTGAAGGGGCCGTTGTCGCGCAGATAGCGGTGCAGGTCCGGGCCGTCGACCAGGTCCATGACCAGGGCGAGCAGATCGCCCTCGACGACGAGATCGCGGGTACGGACGATGTTCGGGTGGGTGAGCCGCAGCAGGACGGAGCGCTCCCGCAGGAAGCGCATCACCACGTCCGGGTCGTGCGCCAGCTCCTCCTTGAGGACCTTGATCGCGACCGTCTCACCGGGCTCTCCGGCCACGGCGGCCTCGGCGCCCGCCGTCTCCCGCTGGCGGGCACGCCAGACGGTGCCCGTGGCACCGCGTCCCAGCGGCTCCTCGAGCAGGTACTTGCTGCCTACCGGCCGCACGTCATGCGCTCCCTGGTCGTGGTGGATCTCCATGTCCCGGCCCGCTGGGTCAGCTGATCAACTCCGCGCGGCCCGTCCGACCCACTGTAGTGCCGTCGCACAATCTTTTCGGTCCGGCGGCCCAGTGCGGGCTTGTGGGAAAGACGCGGGTTCGGGACGGATGGTTGCCTGCTGGGCACCCGGACGGCGCGGACAGGGCCCGCGCGGACCGGCCGGAGACCCACCGAGCTGACCACGGCGGTCGAAATCCGGCCGGGCACGGCGCGCAAGCAGGCACTTTTTCGCCCTTAGAAGACCAATCAAGATCACTGAACGGCGGTCGGCGGGCGCATTGTCAGTGGCAGGTGCGAGGATGCACCCAGCACGATGCGGTGGGGGCGCGCGGTCCTTGTCGCAACGTGCACTTGGGACTTGTACGTGCCGACGTGCTCGGGTGTGGTGGGGGGAGCGAGCGGGCCCCCTGCCGGATCCCGGCAGAAGGGACCGTTGACGGCGATGCAGATCCGGCTGACCGTCCTCGGGCCGCGCAGCGGCCACACCACACGGGCCTGCGATGTGCTGGTGACGGCCCCTGCCGGGACCGCGCTGGCGGCGGTGGCCGGCTCGCTCGCCGCCTCCGTGGCGGGCTCGGGTGCGGATGTCGGCGGTGCGGGCGGCGGCAGCGGCCCCGTCGTGCTGTACGCCGGGTCCGAGCGGCTCGATCCACAGCGCGCGGCGATCGGCGAGCCCCCGCTGATCGACGGCGCGGTGCTCTCCCTCCAGAGCCCGGGCCCCGCCCCGGCCCACGGCCTGCCGCACGGCTCCGCGCGGCTGCGCGTCATCTCGGGACCCGATGCCGGCGGGGTGCATCTGCTGCACGGCGGCCAGATCCGCATCGGCCGCTCCGCCGACGCGGACGTCCCCCTCGACGACCCCGATGTCTCGCGGCTGCACTGCGCCGTGACGGTCGAACCGGACGGCTCCGTGCACGTCGCCGACCTGCGCTCCACGAACGGCACCGCCGTGGACGGCACCGACCTCGACGAACGGCCCGCGCCCCTGCGGCCCGGCACCCTGCTGCGCATCGGCGAGTCCACCCTGCGTCTGCAGTCCGCGCCCGGCGCCCCGGACCCCGCCCTGCCCACCGCACCGGACGGCGAGGGGCATCTGCGGATCACCCCGGGGACCGCGGACAGCGTCGCGGCGGGACGGACGGAGGAGTACCGGGAGGAGTACAGGGGAGACGGGGCGACGGGTCCGTACGGGGCCACCGTCGCCGCCGCCGGGGCCTATACCGGAGCCGGAGCCGGGGCGTACGCCCAGATGGCCGGCGGCGCGGCCGCTCCCCTGGCCGCTCCCCTGACCGCTTCCCCGCCCGCGCAGGCACCGGCCGCGACCGGGCGCCGGGACACCCCCCTGCGCGGCACCCCGACCGAGTACGACGCACCGGCCCCCGGCCACGGCTCACCGCGCGCCGCCGGCCTGCCCTTCCCGGACGCCTCCACCGGCCATGTCTACGACCGCACCACCGACGGCGGCACCCCGTCAGCCGGTTGGGGCCCCGGCGTCCGGGAGCCGGCCGACGGCTTCCCGGACACCGCGCAGCAGCGGACACACGGCGGACAGCAGGCGCTGGCCCCGGCCGACGAGGCACCCCGTAAGGGCGGTCGGCGGGGCGGTATCGGCGCCTGGGCGCGGCGGCTGGCCGGCGGCCGGCCCGCCGTGGAGCGGCCGGACGAGGCCTTCGCGGTGGAGTACGAACCCGCCGGTGCCCCCGCGGCGGCCCGCGCGGACGCCCCCGACGGCGCCCGGAGCGCGGAGACGCCCGCCGGGCCCGCCGCGGAGGAACGCTGGCCGGATGCCGCCGCGATCCTGCTCACCGCGCTCGGCCCGGGGCCGCGCCTCTGGGAGCGCGGCCCGGACCACCCCGACGCACTGACCGTCCGGCTGGGGACGGCCGCCCGCAGCGGCGGCCGGACCGCGCTGCCGGTCACCGTCGCGCTGCGCCGGGCAGGCTCCCTCGGCCTCGCCGGGCCGCGGGCGCGGCTGACCGGGCTGGCCCGCTGCGCCCTCGCCCAGCTCGCCGCCCTGCACTCCCCCGGCACCCTCGACATCGTGCTGATCAGCACGGACCGGGCGCGTCCTGCCGAGGAGCGGGTGGCGGACTGGTCCTGGCTCGGCTGGCTTCCGCAGGTCCGTCCGGACCGCGGCCAGGACTGCCGGCTGCTGCTCGCGTACGACAAGGATCAGGCCGCGGCACGTACGTCCGAGCTGGTGCGCCGGCTCGACGACGGCCCGCTGGGCCCCGGCTGGGCCGACGCCGAACGGGCGGAGATCGCCGCCGCCGCGGCCCGCCACCAGGGCCCGTACACCCTCGTGATCGTGGACGGCGACCCCGGCACCTCCGCGCTGCGCGAGACCACCGCCCGGCTGGCCTCGGCCGGTTCGGCGGCCGGTATCCATCTGCTGTGCCTGGCCGAGACCCCGGCCGCCTCCCCCGCCTTCCCCCTGGCCGCGACGTACGAAGCGGCCCGGACGGCGTCGCCCGCTTTCGGGGAGTGCGGGGCGGTCGCGGTGCTCAGCGGCGATGTCGCCACGGCACTGCGCGTCGTCCAGCCGGGCTCGGGGCCCAACGGCACGGTCGCGACGGTGGACGCGGTCTCCGGCGCCTGGGCCGAGCGGTTCGCCCGGGCGCTCGCGCCGCTGCGCGAGACCGATGCGACGGCCACGGCCGGCGGTGGCGCGGCGATGCGGACGGCCGTCCCGCTGCCCGATGCGGCGCGGCTGCTGGACGAGTTGGGGCTGGCCCGCGCCACCCCGGCGTCCCTGATGGCCCGTTGGGCCGCCGCCCTGGACACCGACCGGCCCGGCGCCGCCGCGGTGCTCGGCGCCGGACCGCACGGCCCGCTGTGCGCCGACCTCGCCGCCGACGGCTCGCATCTCCTCCTGGAGGGCGCCGCGGCCACCGGCAAGACCGAGCTGCTGCGTTCGCTGGCCGCCTCGCTGGCCGCCGCCGACCGCCCGGATCTGCTGTCGCTGGTGCTGGTGGACGGCGGTGGCAGCGAGCGCGGCGAGGGGCTGCGGGTGTGTACGGACCTGCCGCATGTCACGACGTATCTCGGCGCCTCGGACCCGGTCCGGATGCGGGAGTTCGCCCAGGCGCTGTCCTCGGAACTGAAGCGCCGGGCGGAGATACTCGCCGGCACCCCGTTCGCCGAATGGCGCAGCAAGCATCTGCCGGCGCCGCGGATAGCCGCACCGCGGCGTTCGGCCGAGGGCGGTGACGGAGAGCAGGAACCAATCACTCTCCGTAATCGTTGCCGGAACAAGGAGGAGGGAGGCGGCACTCCGGCAGACCCGTCAACGACCGGCACCCTCCGCCTCCGCGCCCGCAGCGGGGCACCCGCCGAGGACACCGCACAGCAGCCCGCGGTGCCGATGCCGCGGCTGTTCGTGCTGGTCGACGACTTCGACGCGCTGGTGGCGCCGGCACTGGGCAGCACGGGCCGGCCGTCCGCCGGGTCCGTGGTGCGCGCCCTGGAGGCGGTGGCCCGGGACGGGGTGGCGCTCGGCGTGCACCTGATAGCCGCGACCGGCCATCCGGACCGTACGGCGGAGACCGCGACCAGCGAACGGGCCGGTCTGCGCGTCCAGTTGGGCGCGGCCACCGATGCGTCCGAGCCGGTACCCACGGGCCGCGGGCGGCTGCACCGCGCCGCGGACGGCTCGTCGACACCGTTCCAGGCGGGCCGGGTCACGGGCCGGATACCCCGTACATCCACCCTCCGGCCGACCGTCGTCCCGCTGGAGTGGCAGCGGATGGGCGACCCGCCGGCCCGGCGCCCGCTGCGCGAGCTGGGCAACGGCCCGACGGATCTGGCCCTGCTCGCCAGCGCGCTGCAGCGGGCCGCGCAGTCCTCGGGTGCGGCGGCCGCCCCACCCCTGCTGTGAGCCGCATCCGGCGCCCATAACAGCCCTGTCACGCCCATAACAGCCCCGTCACGAAAGGCCGGTTGACGGGGAAGGCGGTATTGCGGACCCCGTGGGCAGGGCGTAGGACTGTCGCACACGGCACCATTGCGTCGCCGCACCACTGCGCCACCGCACCGCCGCACCACTGCGTCGCCGCACCACTGCGTCGCCGCACCATTGCGCCACTGCAGGGCGCAGGACGCCGCACCGCTCACGGAACACCGCACTGCGATGCGCCGCAGCGCATCGAACGCCACACCGCGAAGCGCCGCACCCGCGACGCACTCGCGCCGCGCACCGCAGCGCACCACGCGGCGGCAGCACCACTCGGCACGAGGCAGCACGCAGCGGCACCGCCCCTCGGCACGCCGCAGCGCGCAGCGCGCGGCGGCACCACGGCTCAGCACCACGGCTCAGCACCACCGCTCAGCACCACCGCTCAGCACCACCGCCCAGCACCACGGCTCAGCACCACCGCCCAGCAGCACCGCCCAGCACCACCGCCCAGCACCACGGCTCAGCACCACCGCCCAGCAGCACCGCCCAGCACCACCGCCCAGCAGGGCACGAACGGCACGGCACGAACGGCACGGCAGGGACGCCGCGGTACGACGTGAGACGGCTTCCTTCGCACCCGGCACGGCAGGCGCAGCGATAAGGGGCTACGGGGATGCGCAGACGACTCGACCGTACGGCTGGACGCGCCACGACCGCGGTGGCGGCGACCGCGGCACTCGCCCTGGCGCTGGCCGCCTGCGGCGGCGGCACGAAGGACGAGGGAGGCGGCGGGGGCACGGGCGGCAGCACCGCCCCCACGGTGCAACTCCCCTCGCTCAAGGGCCAGAAGCTGCAGGTCACCGCCGTGTGGACGGGGCCTGAGCGGGAGAACTTCGTGAAGGTGCTGGATGAGTTCGAGAAGCGCACCGGCGCCACCGTCGACTTCGTGCCCAGTGGCGACGACATGGCCGGCTTCATCGGCTCCAAGATCGCCGGTGGCGGCCCGCCGGACATCGCGATGCTCCAACAGGTCGGCGTGCTCAACGAGTTCGCCCAGAAGGGCTGGCTCAAGCCGCTCGGTGCGAGCGCCAAGGCGCAGCTCACCAAGAACTACGCGAAGGGCTGGCGGGATCTCGGCGCCCACAAGGGCACCCCGTACGGCGTGTACTTCAAGGCCAGCAACAAGTCGTTGGTCTGGTACAACGCCCGGGCGTTCGACAACGCCGGTGCCAAGGAGCCGAAGACCTGGCCGGACTTCGTCAAGGCGGCGGAGATCATCGCCGAGTCGGGTGTCGAGCCGGTCTCGGTGGGCGGTGCGGACGGCTGGACGCTGACCGACTGGTTCGAGAACATCTATCTCTCGCAGGCGGGCCCGGAGAAGTACGACCAGCTGGCGCAGCACAAGATCAAGTGGACCGACCCGACGGTCAAGCAGGCGCTCAACACACTCGGGCAGCTCTTCGGCCGAAAGGATCTGCTCGCGGGCGGCAACTCCGGTGCGCTGCAGACGGACTTCCCGGCGTCGGTGACCCAGACCTTCAGCGGCGGTGACACCCCCAAGGCCGCGATGGTCTCCTCGGCCGACTTCGCCGCCGCCACCATCGCCCAGACCAAGGCGAAGGTCGGCACGGACGCCAAGGTCTTCCCGTTCCCGGCGGTGGGCGCGCGGTCCCCGGTGGTGACGGGCGGCGATGTGGCGGTGGCCCTCAAGGACACCAAGGCCGCGCAGGCGCTGCTGACGTTCCTGGCGTCGACGGACGCCGCCAAGATCTGGGCGCAGGCCGGCGGGTTCATCTCGCCCAACAAGGAGCTCGACCGGGCGGCGTACGCCGACGGGGTGATGCGCGAGATCGCCGGGGCGCTGGTCGCGGCGGGCGACGGCTTCCGCTTCGACATGTCCGACCAGGCGCCCGCCTCCTTCGGCGGCAAGCCGGGCCAGGGCGAGTGGAAGGACCTGCAGGACTTTCTGAAGAACCCCAAGGACATCGCGGGTACGCAGGCGCAGCTGGAGAAGGACGCGGCCGCGTCGCTCGGGCGCTGACGCCGACCGCCTCGACCGGGACCGGGGGCCGTCACCATGAGCGACGTACAGGTCAGCAGGGCCGGCGCGGGGCGCCGCGGGAGGACCGGAGGCGGCGGCGCGGGCCGAGGGAGGACCGGAGGCGGCGGCGCGGGCCGCGGGCGTGTTCTGGGGACCCGTTCCTGGCTCGCCGCGGTGTTCCTGCTGCCGGCGCTGCTGCTGCTCGGTGCGCTGGTCGTCTACCCGATCGTCTTCTCCGTGTACCGCAGTCTGTTCGACGCGTCCGGCGACGGCTTCGTGGGGCTGGACAACTACGGTGCGCTGTTCTCGGACGACGGTATCCGCACGGCGCTGCGGAACAACGTCATCTGGGTCGTGGTGGCGCCGGCGGTCTCGACCGCGCTGGGGCTGATCTTTGCGGTGCTGACCGAGCGGATCCGCTGGGGCACCGCCTTCAAGCTGATCGTGTTCATGCCGATGGCGATCTCGATGCTGGCGGCCGGGATCATCTTCCGGCTGGTCTACGACCAAGCCCCGGAGCGCGGGGTCGCCAACGCGGTGTGGGTGGGCGTCCATGACACCTTCGCCGATCCGGCACCGTTCCCCGGCGCCAAGCCGCGGCCGCGCGGCGCCCTGAAGCCGTCCGGGGGCGGCGCCTTCACCACCGGGTCGGCCGTCCGGGCGGGGTCGCCCGTGCTGCTGCCGCTGGTCGCCGTCCAGCCGGGCGATCTGCGCGGGGCGCGGCCGGCCGCCGCGGCCCGGCCGCAGCCGGGCAGGGTCACCGGCACCGTATGGCTGGACTTCACCCGGGGCGGCGGGGGCCGGCCCCACGTCATCGACGGCAACGAGAAGGCGCTGGCCGGTCTGCGGATCGAGGCGGTCAGGGGCGGCAGCGTGGTCGCCTCGGCCACGACGGCGGCCGACGGCAGCTTTGCGCTGCCCGCGGGCCGGGCCGACGGTGCCCGGCTGCGGCTGCCCGCGGCGAATTTCGCCGAGGCCTACCGCGGCGTCGACTGGCTCGGCCCGGCGCTGGTCACCCCGGCCATCATCGGCTCCTACGTCTGGATGTGGGCCGGTTTCGCGATGGTGCTGATCGCGGCGGGTCTGGCGGGGGTTCCGCGGGAGCTGCTGGAGGCCGCGCGGGTGGACGGCGCGGGCGAGTGGCAGGTCTTCCGCCGGATCACGGTGCCGCTGCTGGCGCCGGTGCTGGTTGTCGTGCTGGTGACCCTCATGATCAATGTGCTGAAGATCTTCGATCTGGTCTACATCATCGCGCCGGGCTCCAGCATCCGGTCCGCGAATGTGCTGGCGCTCCAGCTCTTCCAGTCGTCGTTCGGCACGGATGTCGACGAGGGCCTGGGCAGCGCGATCGCCGTGTTCCTGCTGCTGCTCGTGCTGCCGGTGATGTACGTCAATCTCCGGCGCCTACGGAAGGAGCGTCGCCGATGACGACCGTGGAGCGTGTCGTACCGGCGGGGCGCCCGGGTGCCGCCGGTGCCGCCGGTGGCGTACGGGCCCGGCGGCCGCTCGCCGCGCGGATCGCGGCGCGGACCGGTGGCGGCGCGATGCGGGTCTTCCTGGTCCTCGTCGCGCTGTTCTGGCTGATGCCCTCGGTGGGGCTGTTGCTGTCCTCGCTGCGCAGCCCGCAGCAGATCGCCGGGTCCGGCTGGTGGCAGGTCTTCAGTGAGCCGGCCCAGATCACCTGGGACAACTACAGCCGGCTGCTGTCGAACGACAAGGTGCTGGGCTCGCTGCTGACCACGGCGGCGATCACGGTGCCGGCGACGGTACTGGTCGTCGTCGTGGGTTCGCTGGCCGGCTATGCGTTCGCCTGGATGGACTTCCCCGGCCGGGACGGGTGGTTCCTGGGCGTCGTCGGGCTGCTGGTGGTGCCCGTGCAGGTGGCGCTGATCCCGGTGGCCAAGCTGTTCGGGGCGGTGGGGCTCTTCGAGACGACGGCCGGGGTGGTCCTTTTCCATACGGCGTTCGGGCTGCCGTTCGCGGTGTTCCTGCTGCGGAACTTCTTCGCCGAGATCCCACGCGAGCTGCTGGAGGCGGCGCGGCTGGACGGGGCGGGCGAGCTGCGGCTGTTCACCCGGGTCGTGCTGCCGCTGGGCGGTCCGGCGATCGCCTCACTGGGGATCTTCCAATTCCTGTGGGTGTGGAACGACATGCTGATCGCGCTGATCTTCGCGGACAGCGGCAATCCGCCGGTCACCGTCGCCCTGCAGCAGGAGGTGCGCCAATTCGGCAACAACATCGATGTGCTGGCGCCCGGCGCCTTTCTGTCGATGGTGGTGCCATTGATCGTCTTCTTCGCCTTCCAGCGCCAGTTCGTCTCCGGTGTGATGGCCGGTGCGGTGAAGTGATCTCCCCGCGGCCCGGTGCCGCCGGGCTCCACGCCATCTCCCGTTCACTTTCCTCCGCCTACGATGCCGTCACTGCCGTGCCGCGCATGGTGCGACCGGGCTTCGCCATGGCGACTGCCTGAGCGGCGCCCGCACGTCTCGTGGACCGGGGCGTGGTGCCCCGGCCCCTGCCGGGCCGCCCCTGCGTCGCGGTCGTGGCGCCGGGCGCGCCCATAACTGCACAGATGCACAACAGCAGACAGTGGACAGCAGACATTTCCACGGAATCGACGGACTAAAGGGATTCGGCGGACTCCACGGAATCGACGGACTCCAGGGAATCGTCGGAATCCAGGGAGCCCGTGGATTCCACAGGCTCCGTGGAATCCGTGGAATCCGTGGAATCCACGGAAACCCTGCACCCCCGTACATCCACGGCAGACAGCGCCGGCACATACCGCACCTCCCCCACGCACGTGTCGTCTTACGCCCTACGTTCCCGACCGTCTGGAGACGGACCGCACATGACTGCCCCCATCGCAGACCAGAGTGCCGAACAACTCCCGCGCCCCACCCGGCTGTCCGAGGTCAAAGGCTGGTTCTTCACCGCTGATCAGCTGCTCTTCGACTGGTTCCTGAAGCGCCAGCAGGACCGTGCGGAGCCTGGTGATCTGCTCGAACTGGGTGCGTACATGGGCAAGAGCGCCATCTTCCTCGGGGCGCGGCGGCGCGCCGGTGAGCGCTTCACGGTCTGCGATCTCTTCGACTCGCCCGCCGAGGACGCCTCCAACTCCCAGGAGATGAAGAAGTCGTACGCGACGCTGACGCGCCGTGCCTTCGAGGCGAACTACCTGGCGTTCCATGAGGAGTTGCCGACCATCGTCCAGGGCCTCAGTTCGATCGTCGGCGACCATGTCGACGAGGACTCGGTGCGCTTCGCCCATATCGACGCCTCGCATCTGTACGAGCATGTGCACGGCGACATCCTGGCGGTGCGCAAGCTGCTCACCGACGACGGCGTCGTGGTGATGGACGACTACCGCGCCGAGCACTGTCCGGGGGTGGCCGCCGCCACCTGGCAGGCCGTCGCGAACGAGGGGCTGCGCCCCATCTGCATCACCGGCACCAAGTTCTACGGGACCTGGGGCGATCCCGAGCCGCTCCAGAAGGCGCTGGTGGAATGGATCACGGCGCGCGGCGACATCTGGCACGAGGTGCAGTTCGTCAACGACGCCCCGCTGGTCCGGCTGAGCGCCAAGGGCGCCAAGGAGCCCGCCCAGCCGGTCTCGCGGTACGTGTCCTCGGGTGCCCGCGGTGCGCAGCGGCCGGCGACTCAGGCGCCGAAGGCCTCCGCGGCCCGTCCGGGGCCGCGCCCGTCGGCCCCGGCCCGCAGCACTCTGCGCCGGGTCGCCCTGGACGTGCTGCCGCCGGTCGTCACCCGGGCGATCGTGAACGCCCGTCGGCGGCCCCGTACCCACTGACCGCACCGCGCGGGGCCGGGCGGCCCGGGTCCGCCGCGGTCCCGCGCACCGGCAGGCCGGCCGGCACCTGCCCCGGGCACCGGCAGGCCTATCGCGGCACCTGCCCCAGCAGGACGAACACATTGGCGCGCAGCAGCATGCCGGCCGGGCGCGGCAGCGGGTGGGAGTACGTCCGCCGTACCGCCAGTCCCGCGTATTCGGCGAAGGCGCGCAGCAGCGGGAAGTCGGTGAAGCGCACCGGGGCGGGGCCGGCCCGGTGTCCGGCCTCCTGCGCGGTGATCAGCAGCACGCCGCCGCCCGGCCGTACGTACGGCACATACGCCCGCAGCAGACCTTCGACCTGCTCGTCGTCCAGGTGCTCCAGGACGTGTGCGGTCAGCAGCGCGTCGAAGGTGCCGGGCCGGGCGTGCGGGCTCGCGAGGAAGGTGTCGGCCGTGTAGGCGGTCAGTCCGCGCTGGCGGCAGTGGGCCACGGACTGCGGATCGTGGTCCACGCCGACGCTGCCGGGCGCACAGTCGGCGAGGGTGTCGCCGGTGCCGCAGCCGATCTCCAGCACCCGGCCGCTGCCGATCCGCCGCAGCTGGCTGCGGAACGGGGACCGGGTGGGCAGCAGCCGTGCCGGTCCGCCGCGCCGGTGTTCGGCCGGCAGCCGCGCGGTGGAGGCGGACGGGGCGGTGCCCGCGGGGGACGCGGGCCGGGCGGTCCGGACGTCGCTGCCGGGCGGCCCGGCGTCGGGGCTGTCGGTGGCGGCGGAGCTGTCGGTTCGGCCGGGCATCGGGACGCGGTCACCTTCCCTGGGGGAACACGGCGCGCGGGGCGCCGAAAAGCTGTGCAACGGGTCTACGGCATCGGACGCGGCCCGGCGCTACGGCGCGCCGATTTCGCACACTGAGCGTAATCGTGTGAATGCAAACTGTCGATGATGGGTCTCACCCTTTCAGCGCAGATCCGGTGACCGTGCCGCCGCGGGCGAGTTGAACGGACCGGTCTTGTGCATCGCCAGTCCGGAAAGGCTTGGTCCGCGTATGAAGCCACGGCTCACCGTCGTCGTCCCGGTCCATCGCATCGAGGGGTCCGAGCGGAATGTGGAGGAGTGCCTGGAGTCGGTCGCGGCCCAGACGCTGACCGATCTGGATGTGGTGATGGTGGACGGTCCACCCGCGGCGGGGCGCGATGACGCCACCGCCGCGGAGTCCGCCCCCGCCGCGCTCGCCCGGCGTTTCGCCGCCCGTGATCCGCGGTTCCGGATCGTCCACCATCCCGGGGACGGTCCGGTCCCCGGCTGTGGTGCGGTCCGCAACACCGGCGCCCGGCATGCCTATCCGCACACCGACTATCTGGCTTTCCTCGACGCCGATGAGGATGTGCTGCTGCCGCGTGCGTACGAGGATCTCGTCGGCCTGCTGGACAGGTCCGGGTCGGACCTCGCGACCGGCAATGTCTACCGGCTCGGCGCGGCGGGCCGCAGTCAGTCCGCGCACCATCCGGCGGGCCGCGAGACGGCGCTGCGCACCCGCCTCGGCGACGACCTCTCGCTGCTGTCCGACCATGTCGCCCGCAACAAGGTCTTCCGCCGTTCCTTCTGGGACCGGCACGCCTTCGCCTTCCCCGAGGGCGAGTGGTGCCATGACGCGGCGGTGACGCTGCCCGCGTTCTTTCTCGCCGAGGCGGTCGATGTGCTGCACGAGCACGTCTGTTACCGGCGGCTGCCGGAGGGGCCCGGCCGTCACCGGCGGCTGGATGCCCGGGGCGTACGGGACCGGTTCGCGGCGGTGGCCGGTATCCGGCGCTTCCTCGCCGACCCGGCGCGTGACCGGCTGAGCGGGCACCGGCGCGACTACGACCATGCGCAGCTCACCGAGGGGCTGCTCGACCTGGTGGAGGCGCTGCCGGGGGCCTCGCCGGAGTGCCGGACCGCGTTCCTGGACTGCGCCCGCGGCTTCCTGTCCGGGGTGGATCCGCGGCTGTTCCCCACGCTCCCCGTGGAGCTGCGGATGCGCTGGTATCTGATCCGTGCCGGGCGGCTGGCCGATCTGCTGGCGCTGCTCACCCACGAGGCCCGCAATCCGGCGGGGTTCACCGTCGCCGGGCCGCCGCTGCGCAAGCGTGCGGTGCTGCCGCTGACCCCGCCGCTGGAGCTGCCGCCGGGCGTGACGCGGCTGGACCGTGCCGACTTCCCCGTCGTGGCCCGGGTCAGGGAAGCGGTGTGGCGGGGCGGTGTGCTGGTGCTGCGCGGCCATGCCTATCTCCGCAATCTGGACGCCGCGGCGCGGCACCGCTACCTCAGGACGGCCGTGCTGTCGTGCGGGCGGCGGCGCATCCTGCTGCCGCTGCGTCCGGTGGCGATGCCGGAGGCGACCGCGGAGTCCGGCCAGGAGCTGCACTGTTACGACTGGTCGGGTTTCGAGCTGCGGCTCGATCCGGCCCGGCTGCGCAAGGGCGGGCGCTGGGAGGAGGGCGACTGGACCGTCGGGGTGCTGCTGGCGTCGGCGGGTGTGGTGCGGGCCGGGGCGCTGTACGCACCGGACAGCGGCTCGGGCGCCGCGCCGCGCACCCACGAAGTGGCCGCCGGGGACGACGGGCTACGGATCACGCCCTGGTACGCGGGCGGGCAGCTGCGGCTGTCGGTGCACCGCCGCACCCGGCGGCTGGCCGGCCATCGGGCCGCGGCCGCCGGTGATCTGGAGCTGACCGTCACCACGCCCGGCCCGCCGCCCGCCGCGCTGCGGCTGACCCATCAGGGGACCGGCACGGTGGTGTCGTTCCCGGTGGAGACGGGGCTGCCCGAGGAGACGGGCCCGGGGGAAGCGGGCGAGGTGTCCGGCGGTGCGTACGGCGTCCTGCCGTCGCCGCACTCCTTCCGCGTCCGTCTCGACGCGCTCGCCGCGGCACGCCCCACCCGGGACGGCGCGCCGCGGGCCATCCCGCCCGCGCACACCGAGAGCTGGGCGGCGGAGCTGGTGCTGCCCGGCGGCGGTAGCGACCCGATCGCCTGCGCGCCCGGGCTCACGCCCGTCCCGTATCCGCTCCCGCACGGCCGCGAGCTGGTCGTGGCCGCCACTCCGGCCGGGCATCTCGTGCTGCACGACCGCATCCCGCAGCCGTATCTGGACCGCCTGATGTGGCGCGCGGACGGCACGCTGCTCCTGTCGGGCGGGCTGCCGGCCGCTGCGCCGCACGCCACCGAGCTGGTCCTCAAGCACGTGGCGCACGCCACCGAGCTGGCGTTCGCCACCACGCACGACGAGGGCCGGTTCCACGGCACGCTGCCGCTGGGCGCGCTGCCCTCGCTGGCCGGGACGCTGCCGCTGCGGGAGGGCCGCTGGACGCTGCATCTGCGGGAACGGGGCGCGGTGGGCTCCCCGCTGGACGCCCCGGTGCGCTGTGCGCCGTCCGCTCTCGACGGGCTGCCGGCCTCCCGTACGGTCCGCGGCAAGCCGCTCACCCTCGACCGGCACCGGCACGACGAGGCGCTCGTGGTGGCGGGGCCGGCGCTGCCGGCCACCGACCGCGGCCCCTACCGCCGCCGGATGCTGCGCGAACAGCACTACTCGCTGCACCGTTCCCGCCCGCTGCGCGACACCGTCCTCTACAGCAGCTTTGGTGGTCGCGCGTACGGGGATTCACCGCGCGCGGTGCACGAGGAGCTGGTCCGCCGGGGCATGGAGGTGGAGCATCTGTGGGCGGTGCGCGATGCGCAGACCGCGGTGCCGGAGACGGCCCGTGCGGTGCTGGTGGGCAGCGCCGAGTGGCACGGCGCGCTGGCGCACAGCCGCTGGGTGGTCACCAACACGCATCTGCCCCGGTGGTTCACCCGCCGGGGCGGCCAGCGGATCATCCAGACCTGGCACGGCACCCCGCTCAAGCGGATCGGCGCCGACCTGGCCGGCACGCTGTGCGCGGGTCTGGCCCACCTGGCGCCGCGGCCGCGGGTGAGCCGGCAGTGGAGTGTGCTGCTGTCGCCCAACGCGCACAGCACGCCGGTGCTGCGGTCCGCGCTGGGGTACTCCGGCCGGCTGCTGGAGACCGGACTGCCGCGCACCGACGCCCTGTTCGCGCCCGACCGTGAGCTGACGGCGGCCGCGGTGCGCGAGCGCCTGGGCATCGAGCCCGGCAGGAAGGTCGTGCTGTACGCGCCGACACCGCGCGACGATCTGGCCTACGACGCGGGCCACCAGCGGCTGCATCTGCCGCTCGATCTGGAGCTGGCGCGGCGGGAGCTGGGCGATGACCATGTGCTGCTGGTCCGCAGCCATCCGCTGGTGGCCGACCGGCTGCCGGCCCACCATGCGCCGTTCGCGCGCGATGTGTCCGCCCACCCGGACGCGACCGAGCTGCTGCTGGCGGCGGATGTGCTGGTCACCGACTACTCGTCGCTGGCCGCCGACTTCGCCAACACCGGCCGCCCGATGCTCTTCCTGACCCCTGATCTGCCGCACTACCGCGACACCCTGCGGGGCTTCACCCTCGACTTCGAGGCCCGGGTGCCGGGGCCGCTGCTCAGCTCGACCGGTGAACTGATCGATGCGCTGGGGGACTTGACGGCGATCGCCGCGGCGGGGGCAGATGCGTACGCGGATTTCCGGGAGACGTTCTGTCACCGGGACGACGGCGGTGCGGCGGGCCGGGTCGCGGATCTGATGGAGCGGTGAACGGAGCCGGTCCGCCGCAAGATGGTGGTGTGTGGATCGGCATCCTGCGGCGCTCGCGTCGTTACAGCATGTGCAGGCGTCCTTACGGGCCCGGCACACCCCAAGCCCGGCTCCCGCCCGGTAAGAAGACGGCAAGAGGGCGGAAAAGCGGAGCGGCGGGTGCAACCGCGCGACGGATTTCACCCTCTGAATCATCGGAAATGGGTTCGGAATTCTCGCTCGCGCCAAGAGATGCTGTCGACACGAAATGTAGATTTCAGTGACTGTGAAAGAAGCCCCTGAGCCACCGGCGGGGCCCACCATCACGCCATCCGCGCAGGTCAGCATCGTCGTCATCGCTTTCAACGATGCCGGTCATGTCGGCGATGCGGTGCGCTCCGCACTCGCGCAGGGCACCCCCGGCGAAACGGTCACCGAAG
Organism: Streptomyces sp. NPDC048637; assembly: GCF_040650675.1. Lineage (NCBI taxonomy): Bacteria > Bacillati > Actinomycetota > Actinomycetes > Kitasatosporales > Streptomycetaceae > Streptomyces > Streptomyces sp. NPDC048637. The sequence goes on along the minus strand of NZ_JBEZHQ010000046.1, from coordinate 45,374 downwards.
TGATCGCGGTGAACGACGCCTCCACCGACGGCACCGGTGCCGCCCTGGACGCCCTCGCCCACGCCGAGCCGCGGCTCCGGGTGATCCACCGCGACACGAACAGCGGCGGCTGCGGCACCCCGCGCAACGACGGGCTGCGCGCCGCCACCGGGCGGTTCGTGATGTTCCTCGACAGCGACGATGTGCTGCCCGCTGGCGCGGCCGGGGCGCTGCTGGCGGCCGCGCTGGAGCATGACGCCCCGGTCGTGGCCGGGGCCTGTGTCCGCCGTGAGCTGCCCGCGCACCGCGACGTGCCCTGGCAGCCCGGCCTCTACCGCGAGCCGGCGGTGTACAGCTCCCCCGAGGCCGGCCCGCAGCTGGTCCGGGACACCCTGTGCGTCAACAAGCTCTACGAGCGGGCGTTCCTCGACAAGCACGCCATCACTTTCCCCGAGGGCCGCTTCACCTATGAGGACTTCGTCTTCACCGCGCGGGTGCTGGCCGCCGCCCCGCGGATCGCCACGATCCCCGAGCATGTCTATGTGTGGCATGTGCGCCGTTCGGCCGCCCGGCAGTCGATCTCGCTGGACCGCAACGACGTCGCCAACTGGCAGGCGCGGATCGCGGCGCACCGGGCCAGTGTGCAGATCTTCCAGGAGGCCGGGCACAAGGCGCTGGCGCACGCCGCGGGCACCAAGTTCCTCGACCACGATCTGCGGATGTACGTCCGCGAGCTGCACACCCGCGGCGCCGACTACCGCGGCGAATGGTGGCGGCTGACCCGGGACTATCTGGCCGGTTTCGACGAGGCCGATCTGCGCGCGGCCCGGGCCCCGGCCCGCTGGCTGGCCCGGGTGGTGCTGGCCTCGCCGGTTCCGCGGGACCTGGGGCGGCTGACCCAGCTGGCGGCCCGGCCCGGCCGGCTGCTGCCGCCGTACGCGGAGGCCGGCGGTCACGCGGTGTGGTCGCAGGACCTGCCCGAGGTGGAGCTGGACGCGCTCGGCACCAAGCCGATGCACCGGCTGCCGGTGACCATAGACGCCGAGCCGGCCGTCAGCAGCCCCGGTGTGCTGCGGCTGCGGGTGCACGATCTGTACGGGCGGCTGGCCGCGGCCGGGCCGGAGAGCATCGACATCGAGCTGCGGCGCCGCCGGGACGACCGGCGCGGCCCGGTCCATACCGCTGCCCTGACCCCGGCCCCGGCCGGCGGCGGTTCGGGGGCCTGCTGGACCGCGGAGATCGTGCTGGATCTCGGCGCGCTGGTCGAACGGGGCGGCCGGCACCGTGCCGATCCCGAGCCATGGGACCTGATGGCGCAGGTCAGCTGCGCGGACGGGGCCGGTTTCCGGGCCGCGCTGCGGGCCATCGGGCCGGGGCTGCGCCGCCGGGTGCTGCCCAGCCGGCGCCATGTCCTGCTGCTGGTGCAGCCGTATGCGACGACCGGCGGCGCCCTGTCACTGCGGGTCGCCTCGGGTCTGCGCAGCGTATGGCGGATCGCCGCCCGGCGGCTGCGCCGCTGACCGCCACGGACCTTTTTTCCCGCACTCTGTGTTCCCGAGCCTAGGATTGGCGCTATGTCTTACTTGATCACGGGTGGTGCCGGCTACATCGGCGCCCATGTCGTACGGGCCCTGCGCCAGGCGGGCGAGACGGTCGTGGTGCTGGACGACCTGACGACGGGCGTGGCCGCCCGGCTTCCCGAGGACGTCCCGCTGGTGGTCGGCTCCACGCTGAACCGTGAGCTGCTCGACACCACCCTCGCCGAGCACGGCATCACCGAGGTCATCCACCTGGCCGCCAAGAAGCAGGTCGGCGAGTCCGTCGAGATGCCGCTGCACTACTACCGCGAGAACGTGCACGGTCTCCAGACGCTGCTGGAGGCGATGGCCGCGGGCGGGGTGGGCCGGCTGGTCTTCTCCTCCTCGGCGGCCGTCTACGGCATGCCGGATGTGGACCTGGTCACCGAGGACACCCCCTGCACCCCGATCAACCCGTACGGCGAGACGAAGCTCGTCGGCGAGTGGATGGTCCGGGCGGCCGGGCGGGCCCACGGCATCAGCACCGCCTGTCTGCGCTACTTCAACGTCGCCGGGGCGGCCGCTCCCGAGCTGGCCGACACCGGTGTCTTCAACATCGTCCCGATGGTCTTCGAACGGCTCACCGCGGGCGCCGCACCGCGCATCTTCGGCGATGACTACGACACTCCAGACGGCACCTGCATCCGCGACTACATCCATGTCGCCGACCTCGCCGAGGCCCATGTGTCGGCCGCCCGCAAGCTCGCCGAGCCGGGTCCGGTGCGTGATCTGACGCTGAACATCGGGCGCGGCGAGGGGGTGTCGGTGCGGGAGATGGTCGATCTGATCGCCGGGATCACCGGGCATCAGGGCGTCACCGCCGAGGTCACCCCGCGCCGGGCGGGCGACCCGGCCCGGGTGGTCGCGGCCGCCGACCGGATCACCGGCGAGCTGGGCTGGAAGGCCCGTCACGATGTCCGCGACATGATCACTTCGGCCTGGGCGGGCTGGCAGCACCACCACCCGCAGGCCTGACCGCGGGCGCGCACCACGCGCATGGCCGCCGGCGCCGTCGATCGGGGGTGTGCGGCGGCCGCGGCCCGTGCGACGTCGGCGAACCCGGCGGGCACGGCCCGGTCCCGCGGCGTGGGCCGCGGGTGCCTCGCGGCAGCGCTCGGCAGCGTCGCCGGGGACGCCGGTCAGGTCAGCGGGTGCGATGTCCGGCCGGACGCCTCGTCGATCTCGTCGTGTGCCTTGGTCAGCAACTTCATCGCCAGTTCGTTGAGCGCTCTGGCTCCCGCCACCTCTTCGCCGACCCGGGGCTGGTTGGAGTCGACGGGGTGGCGGCTGGCGTATCCGTGGGACCGCACCTCGGTCCCGTCGGAGAGCCGTACCAGGGCGGCGGCGCGAGTGCGGTGGTTGTCCTCCTCGAATTCCAGCTCGACATGCCATCCGACAGCGGTCTGCAACATGACGATCACCTCCGGAGCCGCTGCTACCAGCGTGCGCCCGCTTGCTCTCCGCCGCACGGTGTGCCGGGGCCGGACCTCCCGGAAGGAGGCCCGGCCCCGGCGCTCTCAGCGGTGCCGCAACGCCTACCGCTGGAGGGTGATCGAGTTGATCGGCGTCATGTCCTTGTCGAGGTAGTTGTTGGCCGGCAGGTAGCCCTGGCAGCCGGTGCCGTTGTCACCGGTGCAGGTCCGCATGGTCGCGCCCCCGGACTGGTTGTTGTAGATGCGGTGCACCCCGACCATGTTGCTGAGGTTGTGCGCCCCGTAGCTGTAGTAGAAGTGCGACGGGTGGCCGCCGTTCCAGCCGGCGTTCTGCGGGTAGATGCAGACCGCGCCGTAAGGGCATCCCTGGGTGGTGGCGGCCTTCGCCGCGGCGGGTCCGGCGGTCCCGACGACCGCGCCTGCCGGGACGACCAGTGCCGCGACGGCCATGGCCGTCATGCCCACTCGCTTCCGTACGGACATATGTGTTCCCCCTGTCCTTCGGCCCCGCGGGGTCAGCTCCCGCGGGTGCACCGCTGCCGGTGCCTGACAGTGGGTCAGCCTGGGTCAGCGGGGGAGGGTCGGGCAACGGCATTCGGCTCCTGCCGAAAGGGGCTCGCCGGGCCGGGTGCCGCGGGCCCCGGGCGGACCCGGGGGCGTGCGGACGGGGTCAGCGGCGCGCCCGGCGCAGCAGGCCCGCCGCGGAGCCGCCCGGCACGGTGAGGGTGAGCGGAGTCGTCCCGTCGGCGCCGCGGCCGGCCGTCCGGACCGGCAGTTCGCGGCGGAGCGGGCCCGCGGTCACCCGCAGGGCCACCCGCCAGGTGCCCGGGGGGCCGCTGCGCAGCAGGGAGCGCACGGTGTAGTGGTCGCCGGCGGTCCGCTCGGCCGTGGTGCGCAGCGCCACCGTGCGGGTCGCGTCGTGGAGGATCAGCCGCAGTTCGGCGTCCGCGGGGCAGCCGGGGAGGGTGAGCCGCGCGGTGAGGGTGGCCCGCCCGGAGCGGGTGCAGTGCGCCGTGCCGCGCAGGTCGCCGCCGAGTGGCCGGCGGGTCCCGTCGCGGTCCAGGTCGAGGTGGAGATGGCCGTGCGGCCGGGAGCGGAAGAGCGCGGCGACGGCGGGGCCGGCCGGGCCCCGGCCGGCGATCCGTGGCGCGAAGGTGGTGTCGTCCTCGTCCGCCCTGTCGTCCTCCGGGACCAGCCAGGCCTCGCGGCGGACGGCGGGCCCCGTGGCGCCGCCGGTGCCGTGCGCGGTGACCGCGATCTTGAGGCCCCAGACGCCGTCGGCCAGTGGCCCGCCGTCCGCCGCGGTCGCCGGGTCGACTGCGGCCCGCCAGCCGCCGTCCGCGAAGCGGGCCGGGATCCGGTGGGTGGCGCCGCCGCGGCGCAGCAGGATCTCGACGGTGTCGCCGCCGAGCCAGGGGAGGGCGGCGGTGCCCCGCAGGTGGAGGACGCCGCCCACCCAGCGCTGCCGGATCAGCCGCTGGCGCAGCACCACGCGGTCGGTGAGGTCGTAGCAGGTGTCGGGGAGGGCGCGGCGCGGGTCGCGGAAGTACGGGTAGCCGGCGTAGACCCGGCCGTCGCCGGCGAGGTGCGGCGGGTCCGGGTGGGTCTCGGTGTCGGCGCGGACGACGGCGGTCAGCTCGTCGTCGAGCCCGGCGCGCACACAGTGGGCGCGCAGCCGGAGCCGGGGCGGCAGGGCGGCCAGCACCCGGTCGGTGAGGTAGCGCTCGACGAGCGGGCGGGCGGCGAGTGCCATCGCGGTGCGGCCGGCCGGGTCGCGGGCGAGGAAGGGGGCCCCGAAGGGCATGAGTATCTCGCCGTGGAAGTGCCGGACCATCAGTTTGTCGCGGTTCTCGCCGGGCGGGACCTCGGCCGCGACCCTGTCGAGGACGGTGCCGATGTAGCCGAGGTACTCGCACCAGTCGGTGTCCTGGCGGCTGGCGTTGCTGTTGTCGTCGCGTCCGTGCAGGTAGTAGCAGGTGCGTTCGGCGAAGACGGAGACGACCTCGGCGCGCAGCAGGGCGGCGATGCCGAACGGCAGGTCCTCGGCCAGCAGCCGGCCCTCGACGAAGCGCAGCCGGTGGTGTTCGAGGAAGGAGCGGCGGAAGAGTTTGTAGGCGGCCAGGGTCCAGTAGACCGGGGAGTCGAAGACCGAGACGTGTGCGCGGGTGGTGCGCAGGTCGACGGGGGCCGCGCGGCCGTCGGCGCCGGCGATCCGGCCGTGGACGATGTCCGAGCCGTGCCGCTGGGCCGTCCGGGTGAGCCAGAACAGCGCCTCGGTGTCGAGGCGGTCGTCGGAGTCGAGGAAGAAGACGTAGTCGCCGGTGGCGCGGGCCAGCCCGGCGTTGCGCGGTTTGCCCGCGCCGCCCGAGGCCTCCTGGCGCAGCACCGTCAGATGGGGGTGGCGGCGGGCCTGTCCGGCCAGCCACTCGGCGCTGCCGTCGGTCGAGCCGTCGTCGACCGCGATGACTTCGATGTGGCGCCGGTCCAGTGTCTGGGCGAAGACCGAGCCGAGGCTGCGGTCGAGGTAGCGCCGGGTGTTGTGCACCGGCACGATCACGGAGACGGTCGGCTTCGGGGCGTCCGGTCGGGTGGGAGCCGCGGCCGTGAGGTCGTCAGGGACGGGCACCGTGCCCTCCGTTCTTTCGGCAATCCCCCGAAATACCCGGCGTCCCACCGGGGCAAAAGGGACTATCAAGACATATAACGTGGGGTGAACGTTCGCCGATCCTGGAGGACTGCCGGTGGCTCCGACGCCCGCCACCCCACAAGAGGCGGTCCGGCCCCTGGAGGTTGCCCGGCCCCTTCCCGGGAGCGGCCGCCCGCGTGGGGACCCCGGGCGGCTTGCGGCTCCCTGGCTCGCCGCGGCCCTGTCCATGGGGGCGTACTGCCTCGCACTCGCGGCGTACGGCAGCTACCCCTTCGGCCCGCGCTCCCGTGCCGTCAACGACCTGGGCAATCAGTTCGTCCCGTTCCACGCCCATCTGTGGGACCTGATGCACGGCACCACCAGCGGCGATCTGTTCTTCAACTGGAGCAGCGGCTACGGCGTTCCGTTCCTCGCGGACTTCTTCAGCTATCTGATGAACCCGTTCTCCTGGCTCGTCGGGCTCTTCCCCCGCGCGCTGGCCGACCTCCCGGTCTTTCTGGTCACCCTGCTCAGCATCGGGCTGGGCGCCGCCGTGATGACCGTCTTCCTCGGCCGGCTGCAGCCGGGCTCCGGGCCGCTGCGGGCGCTGCTGTCGGTGGGGTACGGGCTGTGCGGCTGGGTGCTGAACGACGGTTTCGCCGACCCGATGTGGATGTGGGGCCTGGTCGCGCTGCCGATGGCCGGGATCGCCGCGGACTGGTGTCTGCGCCGCATCCGCTGGGTGGCCGCCACCCTGCTGGTCGCCCTCGCCTGGGCGGGCAACTTCTACACGGCGGCGATGGCGACCCTGGCGATGGCGCTGGTGCTGGGGCTGCGGCTGCTGACGGCCGCCGGGATGCCGTGGCGCGACCGGCTGCGGGTGCTGGCCCGCGCCGGTTCGGCGGCGCTGACCGGCATCCTGCTCGCCGCGCCCGTCCTGACCGTCACCTTCCGGGCCGGCCGGGCCGCCCAGCCGGCCCCCGCGGTGTCCTACGACGGCCCGCCGCCGGAGCTGTACCAGGTGGCGCAGCTGCTGCCGGGCGGCCACGGAGAGGTCGCGGCGCCCCACCTCTCCATCGGGGTCCCCGGTCTGCTGCTGGTGGCCGCCTTCCCGTTCGTGCGCGCCCTGCCGCTGCGGGTGCGGGTCGGCTGGTACGGCCTGGCGGCAGTGGTCGCCGCATCGTTCGTCCGGGAGCCGACGATCCTGTTGTGGCACGGCTTCGCGCTGCCCAACGGCAGTCCGTACCGCGCCGCCTTCGTCCTGAGCGGGATCCTGGTGATGATCTCCTGGCTCGCGCTGGCGCACCGCCCGCCGCCCGGCGCACTGGCCGCGGGCGCGGCGCTGGTCGCCCTGCTCGCCTGGCTCTGCCGGGACCAGGCCGCGGCCGGTCCCGCCACCTGGCTCCTGGTGGGCGCCGGCGGCGCGGTGACGCTCCTGGTGCCGGCCGCGCTGACCACGCTGCGCACCGCCCGTGCCCGGACCGCCGTCACCGCCGCGCTGACCGGCACGGTCGTGCTCGGCTCGGCGTACACGGCGTACTCGGTGACCGCGGCCCGGGACAGGATCGCCTGGTTCCGCCCCAAGATCACGCTGACCGGGTCCTCGCTGGCGGCCCGGGACGGGCTGGCCGCCCGCGCCGACTGGCCGCGCTCGCGCACCGACCCCGGCCCGCACGAGTTCGCCGACAACGACCCCCTGCTGATCGGCGGCGAGGGCGGCGCGTACTACAGCAGCTATGTGCCCGCGGCCACCGCCCGTACGCTGCGGGGCCTGGGCGCCGGGTGGTACATGAGGGGCCGTCACACGCTCAGCTTCGAGGACCCGGCGGGCCGGGCGGTCATGGGCGTCAGCAGCGCGCTGTCCCCGGTGCCGCACGACCGCAACCGGTTCACCCCGCAACGGGCCCGGTCCGCCCCGCTGCTGACCGTACGGAGCCGCCTGCCGCGGCCGGCCGGCGCCGGGGAGACCGTCTTCGCCCGCCAGGAGCGGGTGCTGGGCGCCGCCGTCTACCAGGTGCCGGCCCTGACCCCCACCGCGGGCGCGGTCCCGGTGCGCGAGCGTGCCGGCTGGCTGCTGCCCGCCGCGCGGCGGCCGGTGGCGGGCCCGGACGGCGCGGGGACCACCTTCACGGCGCAGTGCACCCCGGGCAGCACCGTCGTCTGGGCGGCGCCCTGGTTCTCCGGGCAGGTCAGCGGTCAGGGCCGGCGCACCGAGGGGCTCGGCCGCCGCGACGTCACCGCCAATCCGGTGCGGGAACTGGGCCGGGTGCCCGCGGACGGCACGGTGTCGGTGCACTTCGCCGGCGACGGCCCGCAGCATGTCCCCGAGCACGCCCTCGGCTGTCTGTCCCGGCGCCGGCTGGCGGCGGCGGTGCGCGCGCTGCGTGCCCGCGGCCCCCTGGAACTTGCCGCCGGCGGCCACCGGCTGACGGCCCGGCTGCGTCCGGGCAGCACGGGCAGTGCGGTGGCGGCGCTGCCGGCCGTCCCGGGGTGGGGCTGTTCGGTGGACGGCGGACCGCGCCGCACACCGCACTCGTTCGGCGGTCTGCTGGCCGTGCCGCTGGGCCGGGGGGCCACCCGGCTGTCGTGTTCCTACGTCCCGCCGGGCCTGGCCGCGGGGCTGGTGGCGAGCGGCGCGGCGGTGCTGGTGGTCGCCGCGGTGGCCGGGTTCCGGGCCGTACGTGACCGCCGGCGCCTGCCCACCACCACGCCCCTCACCTCATGACCTCCCCGCAGATTGTGGAATCACCTTCCGCAGGACGGTGGCTGAGCCGCCCTCCGACCCCGGCGAAAAGGCTCGCTCATGAAGCTCTCCATCGTCGTCCCCTGCTACAACGAAGAGGCGGTCCTCAGCCGCTTCGACGCGACGATCCGGGCGGCGCTCGCCGGGATCGCCGTCGAGTACGAGCTGTGTTACGTCGACGACGGCAGCGCCGACGGCACCCTGGCCCGGCTGCGCAGCCTCGCCCAGCAGCACCGCGGCACCACCCGCTATCTGTCCTTCAGCCGTAACTTCGGCAAGGAGCCCGCCATACTGGCCGGCCTCCGGGCGGCCACCGGCGACGCGGTGATCATCATGGACGCCGATCTGCAGCATCCGCCCGAGCTCATCGAGAAGATGCTCGACCTCTACCAGCTGGGCCACGACCAGGTCGTCGCCAAGCGCTGCCGGCAGGGCGACCGGCGGCTGCGGACCGCACTGAGCAGGCTCTACTACCGCGCCGTCAACACCTGGGTCGATGTCGAACTCACCGACGGTGCGGGCGACTTCCGGCTGCTGTCCCGCAAGGCCGTGGACGCACTGCTCTCGCTGCCGGAGTACAACCGCTTCTCCAAGGGCCTGTTCGCCTGGATCGGCTTCGACACCGTCACCTTCGACTACCGCAATGCCGCCCGGGAGGCCGGCGAGACGAAGTGGCGCTTCGGCTCGCTGGTCAACTACGGCATCGACGGCATGCTCTCCTTCAACTGCCGCCCGCTGCGGCTGGCCATCTACACCGGGCTCGGCCTGGCCGCGCTCGCCACCGTCTACACCCTGTGGATCACCGGCGCGGCCCTCGTCGGCGGGATCACCGCCCCGGGCTATGTGACGCTGGTGGCCATCATCGTGGGCCTGGGCGGGCTGCAGATGGTGATGCTCGGGCTGATCGGCGAGTACATCGGACGGATCTATTACGAGGCCAAGCGGCGCCCGCACTTCCTGGTCAAGGAGAGCCATACCGCCGCCCCCGCCGCGGCCCCTGCCCCTGCCCCTGCCCCCGGTCATGCGGACGCCGCCACCGCCGGCTACCGGGCCGGCTGATGCACACCGCGGTGGCGCCGCTGGTGGGGGCGCTGTGCGCGATCCCGTTCACCTATCCGGTCTCCCGGCGCATCCTGCGCCCGGCCGCCCGGGCGGGACCGTCAGCTCAGGCCGCCCCGCCCCCGGTCCGCTCCGGCGCACCCTCCTGAGCCCGCCAGCCGCCGAACAGCGCGGTCTGCCCGGCCGACGTCTGACGAGCCGTGTAGAGCCGGCCGTCGGTGCCCAGCGCGACCACCACGGCGCGCCCGGTCGCGTCCTGGGCGACGCCGGCCGCCGCCGAATGCGGCACCCTGCCCCGCTGCCAGGGCCGGGGGCCGTCCTGGGCCGGCGCCATCCGTACGTCACCGGCGCCGTCGCGCGCCGCGAGCACCATCCGGTCGCCGCTGCCGATCCGTGCCGCCGCCACCCGCCCGTAGCCGCCGACCGCCTCGCACCGCGCCGCCACCCGCCAGCCGCCGATCGTCCGCTGCCGCTCGGCGATCAGCACCTGGGCGGTGACCGGCCGGCGGAAGACGGCCCGCACCGCGCCGTCGGCCAGCGGGACGATGCTGACCGGGCCGGCCGGCTGCGGCAGCCCGGTGACCGCGGCCGGCCGGGGGACCGCTCCGGCCTCCCTGGACACCCAGTGCTGCACGGTGCCGGTGCCCGGCGCGACCAGATGGATCAGCCCGTCGGAGTCCACACAGGCGTCCAGTCCGTCGACGATCCGCGGGGACGCCACCGGTGTGCCGACCGGGCCCTCCAGCCGCTCCCACGGCGACCAGTGCCGGCCGTGCGGCCCGCTGCGGTGGGCGATATTGCCGTCCCAGGTCCGTACAAAGACATGCACCGTGCCGTCCGGGGCGGCCACCGCCGCCGGGAACCCGATCTCCAGCGATCTGACCGGGTCCGCGTCCGGTGAGCCCAGCGCCTCCCAGTGCGCGAAGGCGGGCACCCCGTCCGGGCCGGTGCCGGTCTGCGGTGCGGTCAGCAGCTCACGGCGGTGGACGGTGTGCCGGTCCGGCAGCACGGTGCGGGACGCGAACAGCTGCAGCGCACCGTCGGGGCGGCGCACCACATGGATCTGACCCTGCAGCAGCGCACCGCCGACCGGCACCGGCGCCCCGAACCTCCCGCTGCCGGGGCGGGTCTCCGCCCAGCAGTACGCCGTACCGCCCAGGACCGCGAAGGCGGCGAGCCGGCCGTGCCGGTCCGGGCGGATCCAGGCGTTGGAGCCGGGTGCGCGCAGCCGGGTGCTGCGGGTCCAGTTGCGGGACAGGCCGCTGAACGCGGAGCCGCCCACCTTGCGGTCGCCGCAGCCCGCCGGGTCGCCGCAGGCGCGGTGGTCGGCCCAGCCGTAGAGCGACAGCAGCTCGGCCTTGCGGCGGGCGGTGGTGAGGTCGACGTCATGGGGCAGCACGCCGTCCTCGTAGCCGAGGTAGTGCTCCACGATCGCGGGCCGGCCGCGGTCGCGGTAGGCGGCCAGCGCGGCCTGCGCGAAGTAGGCGGAGGCGGTGTGGTCCTGATGGTCGTAGTAGCGCAGCCCCGCCAGCCGGGGGTCGCGGTCCGGGGTGGCCGGCGGCCGCCTGCGGGAGTGCACCGCGTTGGGGTCCAGGGTCCGTACGACCGTGGGCCGGGCCCGGTCGAGCACCGCCACCAGGGTCTGGGTGACCTGGTCGCGGGTGTAGTGGAACTGCCGCTCCACGGGGGTGTGGGCGGGGCGCAGCGTGGGGAGGGTGCCGGTGGCGCCGAGCCACAGGCCGCGCAGGCTGATCGTGCGGGCCTGCCAGACGGCTCTGGCCTCCACCAGCTCCAGGAAGATCAGCTGATGCTGCGGGGCGTCGCGCAGCGTCTGGATCTCCACCTGGAAGCCGGGGATCAGGGAGAGCGCCGCGACGTCCCAGCGGGCGGCCGGATCGCCGGTGGCCATCGCGGCGCAGGCGGCGCGCAGCCCGTTGGCCCGTGCCCGGGAGAACGCGGCCCGGTCCTTCGGGATGCGCTCGGGGGCGGGTGCGTGCCGGCTGACGTTGTGTCCGTCGGCCTCGCCGCCCGTGAGACAGACCGTGACCGAGCGCGCCCCGCTGCGCAGGGACTGCTCCAGGTCGGGGTTCATGAAGTACAGCGCGTCGTCGGCGTGCGCGATGACCTGCACGAAGGACTGGTCCGCCGGGTCGGCCACGGACCGTCCGGGGCCTGCCGGCCGGGCCGACCGGGGGAGCTCGTCCGACAGCCGGGCCCATACGCCCGCACCGGCCGTCGCGGCGAGCACGGCGCCGCCGGTGGCCTGGAGCAGCCGTCGGCGGGAGACACGGGGCGGGTGCGGAGCTGACACACCCTCAGTATCGGCGGCGCGGATCAGGCCCGCCATCCGAAAAGTCGCCATTTAACAAGATCTGTGATGAGCAGCACAGAACTTTCTGATGACGAACAACAACCTTTTCGGGTGAACAGTGGTCAGAAAGCTGACACCGCAAGAGACCCCTTTGAGCTCTTTTTGTGTTCTGTACTCAGCTCGCCACGAGGAGTAGCACCGCATGTCCGAGACTGGCCTCGACGCCGGACCCCGCTTCAGCGTCATCGTGCCCGCGTTCAGAGTGCAGGGTTTCCTGCGCGAGTGCATGGACTCGGTGCTGACGCAGGAGTTCACCGACTTCGAGCTCATCGCCATCGACGACTGCTCGCCCGACCGCAGCGGCGCCATCCTGGACGAGTACGCCGCGCACGACGACCGCGTCCAGGTCCTGCACCTCCCGGAGAACGCCGGCCTGGGCCCCGCCCGCAACGCCGGCCTGGCGCAGGCCCGCGGCGACTACCTCCTCTTCCTCGACAGCGACGACACCCTCGCGCCCGGCGCACTCGGCGCCCTCGCCCAACGGCTGACCACCACCGGCGACCCCGAGATCCTGATCTACGACTACGCCCGGACCTACTGGGACGGCTCCACCCGGCGCAATGCCCTCTTTGCACTGCTCGACGAGTCCGGCGCGCCCTCCTTCCCGCTCGACGAGCGGCCCCAGCTCCTCGATCTGCTGCAGATCGTCTGGAACAAGGCCTACCGCCGCGACTTCGTCGCGGAGCACGGCTTCACGTTCCCGGTGGGCTATTACGAGGACGCCCCCTGGACGTTCTGCACGCTGATCACCGCGCAGCGGATCGCGGTCCTCGACCGGGTCTGTCTGCACTACCGCCAGCGCCGGCAGGGCGGCAACATCCTGCGCACCACCAGCCGCAAGCACTTCGACGTCTTCGACCAGTACGCCCGGGTCTTCGCCTACCTGGACGCGCACCCCGAACTCTCGCGCTGGCGCCCGCACATGTTCCGCAAGATGGTCGACCACTATCTGACCGTCCTGGACAAGCCCGGCCGGCTGCCGCACCACGACCGGGCCGAGTTCTTCCACCGCGCCGCCCGCGACTACCGCCTGCGGCTGCCGGCCGGCTTCGTCCGCCCCTCCGGCATCACCGGCGGCAAGTACGCGCTGCTCGCCAAGGACGCCTACCCGGCGCTGGCCGGTCTGAAGGTCGCCGGCAAGGTGCGGCGCACGGTGCGCAAGCACGCCGGCAAGCGGGTCAGGCAGGCCAAGCGCAAGGCCATGGACCTGCGCTACCAGGCGCTGCTGCGGCAGCCGCTGGACGAGAATCTCGCGGTCTACTCCGCGTACTGGAACCGGCTGCCGTCCTGCAACCCGCTGGCGGTCTACGAGAAGGCCAAGGAGCTGGCACCGGACGTCCACGGCGTCTGGGTCGTCAAGAAGCATCTCGCCGACTCGGTCCCGGCCGGCATCGACCACGTCGTGCTGAACTCCCCGCGCTACTGGGAGGTGGTGGCCCGCGCCAAGTACCTCGTCAACAACGTCAACTTCGCCGACAACGTGGTCAAGCGCGAGGGCCAGATCCACCTCCAGACCCACCACGGCACCCCGCTGAAGTCGATGGGCACCGACCAGAAGCGCTACCCGGCCGCCGCCAAGGGCATGAGCTTCCGCAAGCTGCTGGCCCGCGCCGACCGCTGGGACTTCTCGCTCTCCGCCAACCAGCACACCACCGAGCAGTGGGAGCGTGTCTACCCCTGCGACTTCGCGTCGGTGGACGCCGGTTACCCCCGTAACGACGTCTACTACCGGGCCACCGCCCAGGACGTCCTCGGCATCCGCGAGCGCCTGGGCATCGCCCCCGGCCGGACGGCCGTCCTGTACGCGCCGACGATGCGCGACTACCAGGTCGGCTATGTCCCGCGGCTCGACCTGGCGAAGCTCTCCCGCGAACTGGGCGAGAACTTCGTCCTGCTGGTGCGCACCCACTACTTCTACGACCGGGACCCCGGCCTCCAGAAGCTCCAGGAGCGCGGTGCGCTGATCGATGTGTCCGGCCACCCGGTCGTCGAGGAGCTGTGTCTGGCCGCCGACGCGCTGGTCACCGACTATTCGTCGATCATGTTCGACTACGCCAACCTCGACCGGCCGATCATCAACTACGCCGACGACTGGGACACCTACGTCCGCTCCCGCGGTGTCACCTTCGACCTGCTCTCGGGCCTGCCGGGCGACACCCCGGGCGTGATCGCCACCACCGAGGACGAGCTGATCGAGGCGTTCCGCAGCGGCCGCTGGGACGACGAGCGGGCCACCGGGCTGCGCGCCGCGTTCCGTGCGCGGTTCTGCCAGTGGGACGACGGGCACGCCGCCGAGCGCGTGGTCCGCCGGGTCTTCCTCGGCCAGGAGACGACTCCGGAGCCGCTGCCCCAGGACGAGCGCACCGTCGCCCCGTCCCCGCGCACCGCCGCCGCGTCAGCCGGTCTGGTCAAGCTGCCGTCACCACGGGCCGCCGCACACGACGATGTGACCACGCCGGGGGGCGCCTCGGGCACCCTGGGGGTCTCGGGCACCCCGGGGGTCTCGGGCACTCCGGGAAACTCGGGGATCTCGGGTATCGAACTGGCGGGCTGACGCCTGGCCGCCCGGCCGCCCGGCCCGTTCACGCAGCGCATACCGCACACCGCTGCCTCCGGCCGGATCCTGGCCGGGGCAGCGGTGTGCGGTATGCGGGGCGGGTGTAGCTGCCACGTGACGGACCTGCCGCGCAGGGTAGCTACCGCGCGGGCGGAGTTGCCACATGGCGGAGCTGCCCAGTCGGGAAGCCCCCCGCGGGAATACCCGCCCCACTCCTCCTCGTTGTGGCCTCGCAGGGGGCTCCCGCACCCCCTACGGGATGCGTTCGCCCCTGCCCTAGGTGGCTGGTCTCACTCCGGCCCGAGCGCCGCCCCGAGCGCCGCCACCACCGAGCCCGACAGCGCGTCGAGGTACCCCTTGGGCAGTTCGTCGCGGACGACCAGCAGCCGCCAGTACAGCGGCCCGGTCAGCAGATCCAGCGCGAGACGGGCATCCACGTCCTGCGGCAGCTCGCCGCGCTCCACCGCCCGCGCCACCACCGCGGCCGCGACACCCTCCTGGCTGTCGTGCAGCGCCGCCTTCAGCGCCTGCGCCAGTTCGGGGCTGCGGGCCGCCTCCGCCAGCAGGTCCGGGATGATCTGCGAGGCCATCGGGTGCCGCAGGGCACGGGCCGCGACCTCCAGCAGCATGCGTACGTCGCCGGACAGCGACCCGGTGTCCGGCGTGGGCATACCCGCCACGGCCACCGCGGAGACCACGTCCAGGACGAGGTGCAGCTTGGAGCGCCACCGCCGGTAGACGGCGGTCTTGCCGACGCCCGCCCGCCGCGCGATGCCCTCGATCGACATCCGGGCGAAGCCCGCCGCGGCCAGCTCCTCGAAGACCGCGGCACGGATCGCCTCGGTCTTGTCCTCGCGCAGTACGGCGGCGCCTGCCGGGGCCCGGCGCGCCGCCGCGGGTTCGCTCCTGCTGCCGTCTTGTGCCATGGCACGACCCTATCGTCACGACGCTACGGTTGCGTTTCGACGCGAGCTCCCTTTAGTGTCAGCGTCGCGACGATACGGCCCCGTCCCGTCGTCGCACCCCGTTCCGCCGCCCCCGTCCACAAGCGAAAGCGGCCCCATGCCCCAGACCCTCGCTCCCCCGGCCGCGGCGCCCACCCCGGCGTCCGCCCCCGGCACCTCCCCCGATCCCGAGCTGCGCGCGCTGGCCGAGCGTCATGGCCTCACGGTGAGCGGCGCCCGCCCCTCGCTGCCCGAGTACGTCCGTCAGCTGTGGCAACGGCGGAGCTTCATCGCGTCCTTCGCCGGCGCCAAGCTCACCGCGCAGTACAGCCAGGCGAAACTGGGCCAGCTGTGGCAGGTGGTGACCCCGCTGCTCAATGCGCTGGTCTACTACTTGATCTTCGGCCTGCTGATCGGCACCAACCGCCACGTGGACGACTACATCCCGTTCCTGGTCACCGGCGTGTTCATCTTCACCTTCACGCAGAGCTCGGTGCTGGCCGGTACGCGGGCGATCTCCGGCAATCTCGGTCTGGTGCGGGCGCTGCACTTCCCGCGGGCCTGTCTGCCGGTCTCGTTCTGCCTGATGCAGCTGCAGCAGCTGCTGATGTCCATGGGCGTACTCATCGCCATCCTGCTGGCCTCCGGACAGCTGCCGGGCTGGTCCTGGCTGCTGGTCGTCCCGGCGCTGGCGCTGCAGTTCGTGTTCAACACGGGGCTGGCGATGGTGATGGCGCGGCTGGGCTCCAAGACCCCGGACCTGGCGCAGCTGATGCCGTTCATCATGCGGACGTGGATGTATGCCTCCGGCGTCATGTACAGCATGAGCGCCGTCACCGCGGGCAAGAACGTGCCCGCCGCCGTCCAGTTCCTCCTGGACATCAACCCGGCCGCCGTCTACATCGACCTGCTGCGCTTCGCGCTGATCGACAGCTTCACGCACGACATGCTGCCGCACCATGTGTGGGCGCTCGCCGGGGGCTGGGCACTGCTGATGGGCGTCGTGGGCTTTGTGTACTTCTGGAAGGCTGAGGAGCGGTACGGACGTGGCTGAGCAGAACAACGGCGTCCAGCCGACCGAGGCGGCCCAGGAACGGATCCCGACGGTGATCGCGGACGATCTGCACATCGTCTACCGGGTCTACGGCACGGGTGCGGGCAAGGGCGGCGCCACCGCGGCCCTGAACCGCATCGTGCGCCGCAAGCCCTCCTCGGGGGTGCGTGAGGTGCACGCGGTCAAGGGCGTGTCCTTCACCGCCTACCGGGGCGAGTCGATCGGGCTGATCGGTTCCAACGGCTCGGGCAAGTCGACGCTGCTCAAGGCGGTCGCCGGCCTGCTGCCCGCGGAGCGCGGCAAGGTCTACACGCACGGGCAGCCCTCGCTGCTGGGTGTCAACGCGGCCCTGATGAACGATCTGACGGGCGAGAAGAACGTCGTCCTCGGCGGTCTGGCGATGGGCATGAGCCGTGAGCAGGTCCGTGAGCGCTACGAGGGCATCGTCGACTTCTCCGGCATCAACGAGAAGGGCGACTTCATCTCGCTGCCGATGCGCACCTACTCCTCCGGTATGGCGGCCCGGCTGCGGTTCTCCATCGCCGCGGCCAAGGACCACGATGTGCTGATGATCGACGAGGCGCTGGCCACCGGTGACCGCAGCTTCCAGAAGCGCTCCGAGGCCCGCATCCGCGAACTGCGCAAGGAAGCCGGCACGGTCTTCCTGGTCAGCCACAACAACAAGTCCATCCGCGACACCTGCGACCGCGTCCTGTGGCTGGAGCGCGGCGAGCTGCTGATGGACGGCCCGACGGACGAGGTCATCAAGGCGTACGAGGCGCACCACCGCTGACGCTGCGCCGGAAACGACGGAGGGGCGCACCCGCGATGGGTGCGCCCCTCTGCCGTACCGGAACCCGGGCCGCTCAGGGGCCCGGCTCCGTCAGTTACGCGTGCGCAGCAGCGTACGCATCGTCCGCATGGCCACGGACAGGTTCGCCAGATCGAACCCCTCCGACCCGTGGATCTCGTCCAGCGTCGCGCGGGCGCGGCTGAGGATCGCCGCGTTGGCCTGCTCCCAGGCCTTGAACCGCTGCTCCGGCGTCGAGGAGCCATTGCCCACCGACAGCACGTCCGCGGTCAGCGCCGCATGGGCCGCGAAGAGGTCCTCGCGGATCGAGGCGCGGGCCATCGACTGCCAGCGGTCGTTGCGCGGCAGCTCCAGGATGCGGTCGAGGAGCTGGTTGATCCGCAGCCGGTCGCCCAGGTCGTAGTAGGCCTCGGCGACATCCAGCGGCTCCTTGTCCAGCCGGTCCGCGACGGCGACGATGTCCAGCGCCGGGAAGACCGAGGAGAAGCCGGACACCTGGACGGCCAGCTGCTCGGGCACCCCCGCGTCGGTCAGCTCCTCCAGGATCGCCTGGAACCATTCCAGGTCGCCGCCCTGCAGCAGCTTGGGCAGCTCCGACCACACCTGGGCGACCCGGTCCGCGAAGAAGCCGATGGTCTCCGACAGTTCCAGCGGCTGCGGGCGGTTGTTGAGCAGCCAGCGGGTGCCGCGCTCGACCAGTCGGCGCGAGTGCAGCCGGATCCGGGTCTGGACATCGGCCGCGACGACATTGTCGAGCGCCTCGACGTCGTCCCAGACCTGGTTGAGCCGGAAGATCGCGCGGGCCGCGGTGTGCGCCCGGACGACCTCTTCGAGGGAGGCGCCGGTCTCCTCCCGCATGCGGTGCAGGAAGCTCGTACCGCCGGTGTTGACGGTGTCGTTGACCATCACCGTCGTGACGATCTCGCGGCGCAGCGCATGCCCGTCGACCTGCTCGGGGAAACGGTCGTGCAGCGCCGAGGGGAAGTAGGCGTGCAGCAGCCGCTGGAGGTACGGGTCGTCCGGCAGCCCGGTCTGGATCAGCGCCTCGGAGACCGTGATCTTGGTGTACGCCAGGAGCACCGCGGTCTCGGGCTGGGTCAGCCCGCGCCCGGCGTTCAGCCGCTCACGGATCTGCCGGTCGGTGGGCAGGAACTCCAGCGCCCGGTCGAGATCTCCGTCGCGCACCAGACGGCGCATGAAGCGCTGCTGGGCGTTGAGCATGCTGGAGGACTGGGCGAGGGCCAGTGCCAGCGCGGTGTTCTGCGCGTAGTTGTTGCGCAGTACCAGCGCGCCGACCTCGTCGGTCATCTCGGCCAGCAGCTTGTTGCGCTGCTTGACCGTCATATCGCCGTCCGCGACCACCGCGTTGAGCAGGATCTTGATGTTCACCTCGTGGTCGGAGGTGTCCACACCGGCGCTGTTGTCGATCGCATCGGTGTTGATCTTCCCGCCGGCCATGGCGAACTCGATCCGGCCCAGCTGGGTCAGGCCCAGGTTGCCGCCCTCGCCGACGACCTTGACCCGCAGGTCCTCGCCGTTGACCCGGATGGCGTCGTTGGACTTGTCGCCCACATCGGCGTGGGACTCCGCCGAGGACTTCACATACGTCCCGATGCCGCCGTTCCACAGCAGGTCGACCGGCGCCTTGAAGATGGCCTGCATCAGATCGGCGGGCGTCATCTTCTTCACCCCGGCCTCGATGCCGAGGGCGGCCCGCACCTGCGCGTTGATCTGGATGGACTTGGCCGAGCGCGGGTAGACGCCGCCGCCCTGCGAGAGCAGCTCGGTGTTGTAGTCCGCCCAGGACGAACGGGGCAGCTCGAAGAGCCGTCGGCGCTCGGCGTACGAGATCGCCGCGTCCGGGTTCGGGTCGATGAAGATGTGCCGGTGGTCGAAGGCGGCGACCAGCCGGATGTGCTCGCTGAGCAGCATGCCGTTGCCGAAGACGTCACCGGACATGTCGCCGACGCCGACGACGGTGAAGTCCTCGGACTGGGTGTCCACGCCCAGCTCACGGAAGTGCCGCTTGACCGACTCCCAGGCGCCGCGGGCGGTGATGCCCATGCCCTTGTGGTCGTAACCGGCGCTGCCGCCGGAGGCGAAGGCGTCGCCCAGCCAGAAGCCGTACGACTCGGCCACCTCGTTGGCGATGTCGGAGAAGGTCGCGGTGCCCTTGTCGGCCGCGACGACGAGGTAGGTGTCGTCCTCGTCGTGCCGTACGACGTCCTTGGGGTGCTCGACCTCGCCGCCGACCAGGTTGTCGGTGATGTCCAGCAGACCGGAGATGAAGGTCTTGTAGCAGGCGATGCCCTCGGCCAGCCAGGCGTCCCGGTCCTGCGACGGGTCCGGCAGCTGCTTGCCGACGAAGCCGCCCTTCGCGCCGACCGGCACGATGACGGTGTTCTTGACCATCTGCGCCTTGACCAGGCCGAGGATCTCCGTACGGAAGTCCTCCCGGCGGTCCGACCAGCGCAGACCACCGCGCGCGACCTTGCCGAACCGCAGATGGACGCCCTCGACCCTCGGGGAGTACACCCAGATCTCGTACGCCGGGCGGGGCGCCGGCAGGTCGGGGATGGCCTGCGGGTCCAGCTTCATGGACAGGTAGCTGTGCGGCCTGCCCTCGCTGTTCTTCTGGTAGTGGTTGGTGCGCAGCGTCGCCTTGATGACCGTGAGGAAGGACCGCAGGATCCGGTCCTCGTCGAGGGAGGCGACCTGGTCGAGCGCGCCGTCCAGCTCCTCCAGCAGCCCGTCCGTCAGCTCCGTGCCGGCCCGCTGCCGGTCGGGGGACATCCGTGCCTCGAAGAGGGAGACCAGGAGCCGGGTGGTGTGGACGTTGTTGGAGAGGGTGTCCTCCATGTACGTCTGGCTGAAGGTCGAACCGGCCTGCCGCAGGTACTTGGCGTAGGCCCGCAGCACCATCGCCTGGCGCCAGTTGAGGCCGGCCCGCAGCACCAGCGTGTTGAAGCCGTCGCTCTCGGCCGCGCCGGTCCACACCGCGGTGAACGCGTCCTGGAAGCGCTCACGGGCGTCGTCGCCCTTGATGTGCTCGGGCATCCGCAGCCCGAAGTCGTAGACCCAGGCGATGGTGGAGTCGGCGCAGCGCAGCTCGTGCGGGCGCTCGTCGATGACCTCGACGCCCAGGCGGTTCAGGCCGGGCAGCACCCGGGACAGCGAGACCGGCTCGCCCCTGCGGTAGATCTTGAAGCGGCGTTCGCCGGGGCCCGCGTCGACCGGCTCGTAGAGGCTGACCGAGAAGTCGCGGCCCGGCTCACCGGTGAGCTTCTCCAGATGCTGGACGTCGGCGACGGCGCTGCGCGGGCTGTTGTCGGCCTTGTACCCCTCGGGGAAGGCATGGCCGTAACGGCGCAGCAGCTCGGCGGCGCGCTCCTCGCCGACCTCGGCGTTCAGCGCTTCGGCGAAGCCGTCGGCCCAGGAGCGGGCGGCCTCCACCAGCCGGCTTTCGAGGCGGTCCGCATCGGCGTCGGTGAGCTCCGGCAGGCTGGCGCCGGGCTCGACCCGGATGACGAAGTGCAGCCGGGAGAGGATCGACTCGGTGTTCCAGGCGGTGAAGTCGACGCTGGTGCCGCCCAGTTCCTCCTTGAGGATGTCGATCAGGCGCAGCCGCACACCGGTGGTGTAACGGTCACGCGGGAGGTAGACCAGCGCGGAGTAGTAGCGGCCGTACTCGTCCTGACGGAGGTAGAGCCGCAGCCGGCGGCGCTCTTGCAGGTAGAGGACGCTGGTGGCGATGGACCGCAGCTCGTCGACCGGCGTCTGGAACAGCTCGTCGCGCGGGTACGTCTCCAGGATCTGCAGCAGATCGCGGCCGTCATGGCTGTCGGGGCTGAAGCCCGCGCCCTCCAGGACCTCGGCGACCTTGCGGCGGATGACCGGTACCCGGCGCACGGACTCGGTGTACGCGGCCGAGGAGAACAGGCCCAGGAAGCGCCGCTCACCGACGACATTGCCCTCGGCGTCGAACTTCTTGACGCCGACGTAGTCGAGGTAGGAGGGGCGGTGGACGGTGGCGCGGCTGTTGGCCTTGGTCAGGATGAGCAGCTTGTGCTCACGGGCCTTGGCGCGGGCGTCGGCGGGCAGCCGGTTGAAGGACGGCGAGACGGGGTGGCCGTCGGCGGTCTCGCGGTGCGTCGGGTCGGCGCGCAGGATGCCCAGGCCGGTGCCGGGCACGGCGGTCAGCACATCCTCGTCGACGCCGCCCTCACCGGGCGCGGTGGTCAGCTCGTACTCGCGGTAGCCGAGGAAGGTGAAGTGGTCCGCGGACAGCCACCGCAGCAGCTCCTGGGCCTCCTCGATCTCCTGGTCGCCCAGGTCGTCGGCGACCGGCTCGGAGGGCAGCTCGTCGGCGATGCGGCCGGCGGCGGCCCGCATCTTCTCCCAGTCCTCGACGGCCTCGCGGACGTCGGACAGCACCCGCCGCAGATCCGTGGTGATCTGCTGGAGGTCCTCGCGGTCGGTCTCGCGGTCCATCTCGACATGGATCCAGGACTCGGTCACCGCGTCGTGCGGCAGCTTCGTGGCCTTGCCCTTGCCGGTCCTGCCGTGCGCGTCGCAGTTGGAGTCGAAGACCTCGATGAGCTTGCCGGCGACATCACGGCGGACGATCACCTGCGGGTGGATCACGACATGGATGCCGCGCCCCTGCCGGGAGAGCTCATTGGTGACCGAGTCGACCAGGAACGGCATGTCGTCGGTGACGACCTCGACGACGGAGTGGCTGCAGGTCCAGCCGTTCTCCTCGACGGTCGGGGTGTGCACCCGTACGTTCGCGGTGCCCTGAGGACGCATCTCCGCGAGGCGGTAGTGCGAGAGCGCGGCGCCGACGACATCGACCGGGTCACGATCGGCGAGGTCCTCGGGGGCGGTGTGCAGGTAGTAGCGCTGGAGGTATCCCGAAAGGGTGTCCGGGTCGAGGCCGCGTACCGGGTGCTTGCCCCCGGCCGGGCTGCTTTCAACGACCCGGGCGGCCCTGGCGAGCAGCTCGGTTTTGGCTTCGTCCAGCTTGGTCTGCATGTCCTCTGGCTCCTGTCGCGCGCCGTTGCGTGACGTTGTGGAAGAACGTGATGGAAGCCGCACAACGCCGCGACGCGGGGTGTCCTGTCGCTGTCGACGCTATGCCGCGATGAGAGAAGGCCGTGCCGTTATCGACAATCTTTGACAATGTCGACATGGGAGGGTGGCCGCAAAGACCAGCGGCCGCCCGGTCACGGTGGTGCCCCGGGCGCACGGCAGGGGCCTCGATGCCCCCGCGGGTTATCGCGCTGATCACGGTGCAAGGCTATCGCTCCCCACATGGGTGCCGTCATGGGCCGTGGGGGAACAAATCCTCGGCCCGAACTTAGACCTTCTGGACAACGAAACGCCGGGGTGGAGTGTGCGTGCCGCCACGGCGCCCGGATGCCCGGCGGACCGGCGGAAGAGCGGCGTGTGGGGATGCGGTGCCCAGGAGGCACGGAACGGCTCCGGGGCGCGTCCGCCCTAGAGGGCGATTTCCCCCGCCAGCCCGACCGCCTCGGCGAGCGTGTCCACCACCGGCACCCCGGCGGTCTCCAGGCTCCCGCGGCTGTGCGATCCGCCCGTGTAAAGCACCGCATACGCACCCGCGTCCTGCGCCGCCACCGCATCGTCCACGGCGTCACCGATCACGACCGTACGTGCCGGATCCACGCTCTCCATGGCCGCCAGATGCCGCACCATGTGCGCGCTCTTGGTGCCCCCGGACGGCCCGGTCCTGCCGTCCACCCGCACGAACCGCGACTCGATCCCGAAGTCGCGCACGATCGGTATCAGCTCGTCGTGCCCGTACATGCTCAGGATCGACTGACTGCGCCCGGCCGACTGCCACCCCTCCAGCAGCGCATGCACACCCTCGGCGAGCTCACAGCCCAGGCGGTGCGTGCTGTAGTGGCGGTGGAACGCCTCGTCCATCACCAGCCACTCCGGCTCCGTCGGCAGCCGCCCCATCAGCCGCTCGTAGAACCGCGGCACGGGCACGCAGTACAGCTCCCGGTACGTCTCCAGGGTGATCGGCTCCAGGCCGATCTCGGCGAAGGCCGAGTTCGTCGCGCCGATGACGGCGTCGATGTCGTGGAACAGCGTGCCGTTCCAGTCCCAGACGATGTGTGTCGCGTGCTTTCCCATGCGGTCCCCCAGATCGGTGCCGGTGCGCTTCCCCATGAAGAAAAAGTACCCGCACCCACCGACAACGCGGCCGGACCGGCGGTCGCCCCGCCGCTCAGCCGATCAGCTGCGGGATCTCCTGCACCCCGAACCACATCAGATCGTGGTCCTCCGCACCGTCCACCGTGAACTGTGCGTCGTCATCGCCCTGGTCCGCAGCGCCCAGCGCAGCCGCGGCCGCCGCGATGTCCGCCTCCGCGTCCGCGGCGTCCACATGGACCGCTGCGGCCTTCGACAACGGCACCGGCCCGGCGACCCGCACCTCGCCCAGCGCCGAGGGGTCGAGCCCGCGGTCCGGATCGGCCACCGCGGCGCCGTCGGCCACGTCCACGGCCACCACCACCCGGCGCCGCGCGGCCCCGGGGTGCCCGGCGAGCAGCCGCAGCGACGCCTGGGCGGCGCGGCCGAGCGCCGCGTACTCCAGCTCCTCGATGTCGTCCGAGACGTACCACTCACGCAGCGCCGGCGTGACGGCGTAGGCATCGTGGGGGCCGGGGCCCAGGTCACCGTTCTTGTGCGCCTCTGCGAGACCGGAAAGGGTCAGGGGGACATAGACGCGCATGGCAGCCGCTTCCGCTCGATTCGCTCGACTCGACGATTGTCCCGCCAGCATACGGGCGTGCGTCCCCCATCGTGCCGCCCCCGCGTCCCCCGCGCCGCCCGTCCGGGCCTCCTCCGCCACCCCGCTCCCAGGGCCTCGTCCCGGGCCCGCGACACGGACGGGTGAACTCTTCGCACCCCCGGTTCCGGCCCGTCCGCGCCTTGCTGCGGTCCCGATCCCGCCGATAGAAGATCCCCACCACAAAAAAGCTACCGCCCAGTAATTCACGGGCCCGGCACCACGGGGGCGATCACCGGCATGACCGGCACCGACAACAGCACGGCACACACCACACCCACCGCCCACGGACGCACCACACGACCCGCCACACCCACAGCGCCCGATGGCACCGGGGCCGGCCACGGCCCGCGCACCCGCCCCGCCGACGCCCCGGGCACGGCCCCGTCCGTTCCCCGGCCGCGACGCGCCCCCGCCGACCGCCGCCCGCTCGGCCCGGCCGGCAGCGGCCCCGGGGCGTCCGGCCGGAGCGGCTCGGGCGGCCGCGGTCCCGGCTCGGCCGGCCGTGGCGGTTCGGCCGGCAGCGGTCCCGGCTCGGCCGGCCGTAGCACCGGCTCAGGCGACCGTGCCACCGACTCCGCCCGCACCGCTTCACGCCTCGCCCGCCCCGCCGCGGCGGCCGCCGCCGAGAGCCGCCGGGCCCGCACCCGTGCCCCTGCCACCCCCATCAACGCGGCCGGTGCCCCCTTGCCGACCGTCGGGGCGCAGCGCCGGGCCCACGAGAGCCGGCCGCATCACTGGTTCGCACAGCAGCTGGTGCTCGCACTCAGCGGGCAGCGCCCCGTACACGCCCTGCTGGGGCATGCGCTGCCCGCCGCCTACGACCGGCTGGCGGAACTCGCCCCGCAGACGCCGCTGCGGCCTGCCACGGGCCCCGGGCGGCGCGGCCCGGCCCCCACCGTGCGCGACTGCGGGCTGTGCCGGCCGCGCCGCGGTGTCATCGAGGCCTTCGCCAGGATCTCGGCGGGAGAACGGCTGCGGGCCCTGGCCTTCCGGCTGGAGCTGGGCGCCGACTCCCGCTGGCGCTGCGCCGCCCTCGACATCGGTCCGGCGGCCCCGGCCCTCGGGTGCCCGGCCTCATGACCGGCACACACAAGGGCGCCCCGGCCGCTGTCCGGCCGGGGCGCCCTCCGCGCCACGGCCCCGGCACCCCGTGCCCGAGCCGCGTCAGCGCTCACTCACTTCTTGCGGCGGCGCCCGGCGCTCTTCTGGGCCTTGCGCCGCTCGGCGCGGGTCAGCCCGTCCGACTCGGAACGGGCCGGGCCGGCCTCGTCGTCGCTGATGAAGTCGCCCTCGATGACACTGCCGTCGCCGTCCACCTTGGGGGCGGTGAAGTGCAGCCGGTCCGGACGCTGCGGCGCCTCCAGGCCCTTGGCGTGGATCTCCGGGCGTCCCGCGGCGGCGGGCACGGCCTCGTGCACGCCCTTGTCCAGCGAGGCCGGCTCCACCGCTTCCTGCACCGGGACCTCCTCGACCTGCTGCTCGACCTGGACCTCCAGGTTGAACAGGTAGCCGACGGACTCCTCCTTGATGCCCTCCATCATCGCGGTGAACATGTCGAAGCCCTCGCGCTGGTACTCGACCAGGGGGTCCTTCTGGGCCATCGCCCGCAGGCCGATGCCCTCCTGGAGGTAGTCCATCTCGTAGAGGTGCTCACGCCACTTGCGGTCCAGGACGGACAGCACGACCCGGCGCTCCAGCTCACGCATCACATCCGAGCTGAGCTGCTCCTCACGGGCGGCGTACTGCTCGTGGATGTCGTCCTTGGCGGCCTCGGCGATGAACTCGGCGGTGATGCCCGCACGGTCGCCGGCCTCGTCCTCCAGCTCCTCGATGGTCACCTTGACCGGGTAGAGCTGCTTGAACGCACCCCACAGGCGGTCCAGGTCCCACTCCTCGGCGAAGCCCTCGACGGTCTCCGCGTGGATGTAGGCGTCGATCGTGTCGTCCATGAAGTGCTTGATCTGGTCCTGCAGATCCTCGCCCTTCAGGACGCGGCGGCGCTCGCCGTAGATGACCTCGCGCTGGCGGTTGAGCACCTCGTCGTACTTCAGGACGTTCTTACGCGTCTCGAAGTTCTGCTGCTCGACCTGCGACTGGGCGGAGGCGATCGCCCGGGTCACCATCTTGTTCTCGATCGGGACGTCGTCGGGGACATTGGCCATCGCCATGACCCGCTCGACCATCTGCGCCTTGAACAGCCGCATCAGGTCGTCACCGAGGGACAGGTAGAACCGCGACTCGCCGGGGTCACCCTGACGGCCGGAGCGGCCGCGCAGCTGGTTGTCGATCCGCCGCGACTCATGCCGCTCGGTGCCCAGGACATAGAGCCCGCCGAGCTCCTTGACCTCCTCGAACTCCGCCTTGACCGCGGCCTCGGCGCGCTCCAGGGCGGCGGGCAGCGCGGCCGCCCACTCCTCGACGTGCTCGACCGGGTCCATACCGCGCTGGCGCAGCTCGGCCTCGGCGAGGTCGTCGGGGTTGCCGCCGAGCTTGATGTCCGTACCACGGCCGGCCATGTTCGTGGCGACCGTCACCGCGCCCTTACGGCCGGCCTGCGCGATGATCGGCGCCTCCCGGTCGTGCTGCTTGGCGTTGAGCACCTCATGGGCGACGCCGCGCTTGTTGAGCTGCTGGGAGAGGTACTCGGACTTCTCCACGGAGGTCGTGCCGACCAGGATCGGCTGGCCCTTCCCGTGCTTCTCGACGATGTCCTCGACGACCGCGTCGAACTTCGCGGTCTCGGTGCGGTAGATCAGGTCCGCCTGGTCCATACGGACCATCGGGCGGTTCGTCGGGATCGGGACGACACCGAGCTTGTAGATCTGATGGAACTCGGCGGCCTCGGTCATGGCCGTACCGGTCATGCCGGAGAGCTTGTCGTAGAGGCGGAAGAAGTTCTGCAGGGTGATCGTGGCGAGCGTCTGGTTCTCGTCCTTGATCTCCACCCCTTCCTTCGCCTCGATGGCCTGGTGCATGCCCTCGTTGTAGCGGCGGCCGGCGAGGATACGGCCGGTGTGCTCGTCAACGATCATGACTTCGCCGTCGATGACGACATAGTCCTTGTCGTTCTTGAAGAGCTCCTTGGCCTTGATCGCGTTGTTGAGGTAACCGACGAGCGGGGTGTTCACCGACTCGTACAGGTTGTCGATGCCCAGCCAGTCCTCGACCTTGCTGACACCGGACTCATGGATGCCGACGGTGCGCTTCTTCTCGTCGACGTCGTAGTCGCCGGTCTCCTCGATGCCGCGCTGCGGATTGGCGGCCTCGCCCCTCTTCAGACGCTGCACCAACTTGGCGAAGTCGCCGTACCACTTGGTGGCCGAGTCCGCCGGGCCGGAGATGATCAGCGGCGTACGGGCCTCGTCGACGAGGATCGAGTCGACCTCGTCGACCACCGCGAAGTTGTGGCCCCGCTGGACGAGTTCGTCCTGCGACCAGGCCATGTTGTCGCGCAGGTAGTCGAAGCCGAACTCGTTGTTCGTGCCGTAGGTGATGTCGCAGTTGTACTGCTCGCGGCGCTGGGCCGGCGTCATGTCGGCGAGGATGCAACCGACGGTCAGGCCCAGGAACTTGTGGACCCGGCCCATCATCTCGGAGTCGCGCTCGGCCAGGTAGTCGTTGACCGTGATCAGGTGGACGCCCTTGCCGGACAGCGCGTTCAGATACGTCGGGAGGGTACCGACCAGGGTCTTGCCCTCACCGGTCTTCATCTCGGCGACGTAGCCCATGTGAAGGGCCGCGCCACCCATCAGCTGGACGTCGTAGTGCCGCTGGCCGAGCACGCGCTTGGCGGCCTCACGGACCGTGGCGAATGCCTCGGGCAGCAGGTCGTCGAGGCTCTCACCGTCGGCGTAGCGCTGCTTGTACTCGTCGGTGAGCGCCCGCAGCTCAGCGTCGGAGAGGGCCGCGAAATCCTCCTCGATGGAGTTGACCTGGCCCGCGATGCGGTGCAGTTTGCGCAGGATTTTTCCTTCGCCTGCACGCATGATCTTCGTCAAGACGGACACTTGGGCTGGTCTCCTTGCCGGTCGGGCCTGCACGGTCGAGTGCGCGGGCGCGGCATTTTTCCAAGGGGGCAGGCCCCGCCGCAACGGCCATCGTAAAGGAGGACGCTGCCGGGCCGGGAGGTACGCCGCAGCGAACCCCGCTGTCCCCTCCTCACGTGAACGCACGACGCCGCGAGAAGGTGCCGGGCAGGGCACCGGAATCGCGCCGAAAACCCTTCGCCACGGATTTCACCAGCTTGCAGACTCACGTCATGAAGCCCGTCATCCTCACCACCGAGCACCTCGTGCTGCGCCCTTTCGAACCCTCTGACGCGCCCGCGGTGCACGCCGCGTGCCAGGAGCCCGACATCCCGCGCTGGACGGGCGTCCCCTCACCCTACGGGGTAGCGGACGCGGAGCAGTTCGTCGGCACGGTCGTCCCCGACGGCTGGCGCGACGACACCGCCTACCACTTCGCCGTCGTCACCCGGGCGGACGGCACCCTGGTCGGCGCGATGGGTCTGGTACGCCTGGCCCGGCTGCACACCCCCGAGCGGCAGGCCGAGCTGGGCTATTGGACCGCCAAGGAGCACCGCGGCCGGGGGTACACCGCCGAGGCGGCCCGCGCGGCGCTGCGCTGGGCCTTCCGCGATCTGGGTGTGGAGCGCATGGAGTGGCAGGCGGAGGCCGGCAACCAGGGCTCCCGGGCCGTGGCCCGCAAGGTCGGCTTCCGGATGGAGGGGACCCTGCGCGCCAAGCGGGTGCGCGAGGGCACCCGCCGGGACGTCTGGATCGGCTCCCTGCTCCCGTCCGACCTGGCCGCGGAGCCCGGCCCGTCCGGCTCCGGCGGCCCGGCCGTCCCGGACGCGACGCCCTATCTGCCGTACCCCGGCTGAGCACCGCCGCACGGGCCGCGCCCACCACACCCCGCCGCTCCCGCTCGGTGACCGGGCCCGGCCACCGTCACCACCTGCGGTCCTTCCGGGCCCGGGGCCGTTGTCAGTGCCCGCCCCTACCCTTTCCCGCATGACCGCCGTGACGCAGCCAGCAGCTCTGCCACCACCCGTGACCGGCCTGTCCCGCGACGATGCCCGGCGTATCGCGCTGCGGGCCCAGGGCCTGCTCGGCGCCCCCGACCGCCGGGCGGGGGTGCGCGGGGTGCTGCGGCATCTGGGCGCGGTGCAGCTCGACACGATCTCGGTGCTGGCCCGCTCCCATGAGCTGGTGCCGTATGCCCGGCTCGGCGCCGTGGGCCGCCCCGCCGTCGAGGCCGCCTACTGGGCCACGGCCCCTTCCGGCGCGCCCGCGGCCCGGCCGCACAGCTTCGAGTACTGGTCGCACGCCGCCTGCATCCTGCCCATCGAGGAGTGGCCGCACTTCGCCTTCCGCCGCCGTGCCCGGCGGGCCAAGGGCCACCGCTGGCACGTGATGGAGGACTCCGAGCGCTCCTGCGCCGCCGTCCTGGACCGCCTGACGGCCGATGGCCCGCTGACCACCTCCGAACTGGGCGGCGGGCGGAACGGAGGGGAGTGGTGGGACTGGTCCGAGACCAAGATCGCGGTGGAGTGGCTGCTCGACACCGGCCAGGTGGTCTGTACCCAACGCCGCGCCTGGAAGCGCGTCTACGACCTCGCCGAGCGCGCCGTCCCGGATTCCCTGCTCCATGACGACCTGGCCGACGCCGAGTGCCTCCGCCGCCTGGTCGCCCAGGCCGGGGCCGCCATGGGCGTCGCCACCCGCGCCGACCTGGCGGACTACCACCGCCTCAAGGCCGAGCAGGTCGATGCCGTGGTCGCGGACTCCGGTCTGGTCCCGGTCGAGGTCGAGGGCTGGGGAAAGCCCGCCTGGGCCGACCCCGCCGCGCTGGCCGCCCCGCCCCGCGGCCGGCACCGCACGACCCTGCTCTCGCCCTTCGACTCCCTGATCTGGGACCGGCCGCGCACGGAACGGATCTTCGGATTCACCCACCGGCTGGAGGCATACGTCCCGCGCCCCAAGCGGATACACGGCTATTTCGCGATGCCCCTGCTGGCGGGCGGCCGGCTGGTGGGCAGGGTGGACCCGGCGCGCGAGGACACCACCCTCGTCGCCCGCCAGGTCTCGATGCAGGGCCCCAAGGCCGTCGCCCCGATGGCCTCGGCCCTCCGGGAAGCCGCGACCTGGGTCGGCTGCGACTCCGTACGCGTCGACCGCTGCGACGACCGGAAACTGGCCGACGCCCTGCGCTCAGAACTCACCCACATGAGTGAGTAGATCCGTCGGCCGACGGCTCCGGGGGCGCACACCGCCCCCGGCCACCCGGCACACCGGACGGCCGGCCACCGGTGCCGGATCGCTCACCCCTGCCGGCCCGCTCACCGGATCTCGAGGATCTTCTCCCGCATCGCGTACACCACCGCCTCCATCCGGGAGTGCAGCTGCAGCTTCTCCAGGATGTTGCGGACGTGGTTCTTCACCGTGTTCTCGGAGATGAAGAGTTCCTTGGCGATATCGCGGTTGTTCATGCCCGTGGCGACCAGCTTGAGGACCTCCAGCTCACGATCGGTGAGCCGGGGCGCGGGCACCAGCCTGCGCTCGTCCGAACGCTGGATCATCGACTTGAACTCCGTCAGGAGCTTGGACGCCATCGACGGGCTGATCTGCGACTGGCCGTCCGCCACCGCGCGGATCGCGGTCGCCACCTCGTCGGTGGAGATCTCCTTGAGGAGGTAACCGGTGGCGCCGGCCTTGATCGCGTCGTAGAGATCGGCCTCTTCGTCACTGATCGTGAGCATGATGATCTTTGCGCTGGGGGCCACCTCCTTGATGGAGGTGCACGCCTCGATTCCACCGCGCTTGGGCATCCGTACATCCATCAGCACGATGTCGGGCAGCAGATCCGCGGCCTTGTCGACCGCCTCCGCGCCGTCCCCCGCTTCGCCGATGACCTGGATGTCCTCCTCCTGGGCCAGGACGATCTCCAGGCCGCGCCGGAAGAGCGCGTGATCATCCACGACCAGGACCCGGATCGGCTCCTTGCGCGGCACGCTTACGGCCCGGCCGGCCCCGTCATCGCTGCCGGCACCGCTGTGGTCATCATCCGCGTCGTCGCGCACGGGCCCGAAACTGTCCCCCATTGATCCTCCCCGTCAACTACTCGGCCGAGAGGCCGGAGCTTGGAAATAAGGCTGGTTGACAACAGCCCCCTGCGGCCGGCCCGATCAATGCCATACGACCGTCTCCCCGGCTCGTCGCCGTTTCGTGTCCACATACTCCCTGGTCGGCACAAACACTATACGGCTTCAACTCCTGTTTTCTCCGGGCACGATGGTGCCCCCGGCGTGCGCCGGGGGCACCGAGCGGGTGGGGTTCAGCCGCCCAGCGCGCCGCCTGCGCCGCCGGGCTCCTCCTCCCCGAACAAGTCGGGGTTCAAGTGGATGACTCCGTAGTCGTATGCGTGCCGCCGGTAGACGACACTCGGAAGCTTGGTGTCGGCGTCGACGAAGAGATAGAAGTCGTGTCCGACCAATTCCATCTCGTTGAGCGCCTGGTCGAGCAGCATCGGCGCGGCCGAGTGGGTCTTCTCGCGGACGATCAGGGGTCCTTCACCCTGGACATCGATCGACCCCATCCTGGTGGTCGGCACCTTCTGGTCGGCCTCGGCGGCGAGTTCGCCGTTGGTGTTCAGGCTTGCGGCGTCGGGCACGGTGACAGCGACTTCACTCGCCGGAATGCGGCCGTTGCCGCGACGCGAGTAGCGCTTGTCGTGCTGCTTCCGCAGACGCGCTTCGAGCTTGGCGGTGGCCAGATCCAGCGCGGCGTACGGGTCGGCTGCGGCCGCCTCGGCCCGGACCACCGGGCCGCGGGAGCGGAGGGTGATCTCCACTCGGTCGGAACGGTCGGCCTGCCGCGGGTTGGGCTCCTTGGACACCTCGACGTCCAGGCTGATCACCTTGGCGTCGAGCTTCTGGACTTTGTCCAGCTTCAGCTTCTCGGCCACGTGCTTGCGGAACCGCTCGGGCACCTCGGTCTTGCGGCCCTTGACGACGATGTCCACGCAGAACTCCGTTCCCGGATCGCTCCGCTCATCAAGCGGAGCAATTCCTTCTTGCACCAGGCTCCGGTGGTTGCCGAAGCCTCGGACTTGGCGACTTTCACCTCCTCCTCCCCCGACGACAAGCTCTCCACTCCCCCCGTTTTCAGGGTCGCTGCAAACGCCCCTGAACGCATTCATCGCGACATTCGAGGCAAAACACCCGCCAAGTCCTCACAACCGAACATAGCTCTCCCGGACGGATGTCGGCACCCCCTCGGAGCCGTCGGCTCCATTTGGGTGACTTTTCCTCCTCCCCTACTTGCGACGTGGTAATGCCTCGGTTCGCGCCCCATCGACCTCGAAAGCACGGCCCGGCGCTGCCGCCACCACCGCGGCTCCGGCCACCCGTCCGCCGGCCTCCGTGACCGCCCGGGCCGCCTCGGCGAGCGTGGCCCCCGTCGTCACCAAGTCGTCCACCAGCACCGCTGACCGGCCCGCCAGCAGCCTCCCGGCCCCGGCCCGCACCTCCAGTGCACCGGTGACATTCG
Organism: Streptomyces sp. NPDC048637; assembly: GCF_040650675.1. Classification (NCBI taxonomy): domain Bacteria; kingdom Bacillati; phylum Actinomycetota; class Actinomycetes; order Kitasatosporales; family Streptomycetaceae; genus Streptomyces; species Streptomyces sp. NPDC048637. Next base: position 12,848 of record NZ_JBEZHQ010000046.1, on the reverse strand, counting down.
CCAGCCGCTGCCGGGCGCTCAGCCCCGCCTGGTCGGCCACCGCACGACGCTGCCGCAGCACCGCGAGCACCCGGGCGCCCGGCCCGGCCCGCCGCAGCTCCCCGGCCGCCGCCAGCGCGATCCTGCGTACCGGATCATGCCCGCGCCCCGCCACCGATCTTCGTGCCGACGGCACGGGCACCAGCAGCAGCGGCCCGCCGCCGGCCCGCAGTCCCCGCACGGCCCCGGCCAGCACCGCCCCCAGCGGCCCGGCCAGCCGCAGGGCACCCCGTTCCTTGTGGGCCAGCAGCACCGCCCGCACCTCATCGGCATACGGCGCTCCCGCCCAGACCCGGGGCAGTCCCACGGGTTGCGGCCACGGCCGCACCCGCCGCGCCCCGCGCCCGTCCCGCGCCAGCACCCGGCGGCATTCGGCACACAGCTCCGTACGCGGCCGACCACAGCCCGCACAATCGACCGGCAGCACGAGCCCGGCCAGTTCGCGCCACACCCCCTGCATGACTCCACTGTCCCGCCGTTCCCGCCCGGCCACCACCCCTGTGGATAACCGCGGTCGCGGACAGACGGATCAACCGCACGGGACCTCGCGGCAGGCCGGCCCGCCGCCTCCCCGGCCCCGGGCAGAGCGCGCACGTCATCAGCGCCGTGCCGATGCCCTCGCCATCCGCGTCACCCGGGATAGACCGGCGCCGTCCCGTCCGCCACGGTCTTCCAATTCGCGTCCAGAGGCAGCCGCACAATGCCCTCCGTGGCGTCGGCGATCAGTGGCCTGGTGTCGTCCTCCGAGGCGGCCACCGCCTTGACGCCGTTGACGCCGGGCAGCGTCTGCGCGTCCGACGCCGAACCGTCGGTCTCCATGAACTGCATCTGCTGCACCCCGCCGGACTCCCGTCCGACCACCACCAGCCGGCTGCCGCCCGCCCAGGACGCGGCCACCACGTCCTCCAACTGCGGTGCGATCGGCCGCAGTTCCTGCACCGACAGCACCGGATCCGCCGAACTGCCGCCCCGCTCGACCCGGCCGAGCTGGAGCGTCGTACGCCCCTTGTCCTCCACCAGGACCGCAATCCGGATCCCGTCCGCGGCCACCTTGATCGCCTTGATCCGCCGCCCGCCCAGGCCGGGCACTGCCACCTCTTCGGGGTCGCCCTTGCCCTCGCGCATGCGCAGCAGCCGCGAACCGTGCGCATCGCGGTCCGCGATCCACAGATCGCCCAGGCCGTCCCAGCTCGGCGCGGTCAGCCCGCTGTCGGCATCCTTGGCCGGGCCGGTGCTGGTCAGCAGCGGCTCGCCCCGTTTGATGTCGTCCTCCATACCGGCCACATACAGCGACCGGCCGTCCTTCGACACCCCCGCCGCGGTGTCCTCACCGTGCGAGATGGCGATCGAACGCAGCGCGGTGTGGCCGGTTCCGAACGGCCCACGCACCGGCGCCGGTTCGGTCGCGGAGTCCGACATGGAGACGACCTTGTCGCCGGCAGCGATGAAGTACTCCCTGGCGGCGCGCCCGGCGCCCGGGGACGGGGCGAAGTCGCGCTTGGCCTGCTCCTGGGTCAGCGCACACAGGGAGTTGTCACTGTTGTCCCGGAGCTCCACCTTGCTGACCTTCGAAGCCTTTGTCATGTCCTGGACGGTGAAGAAGAGCTGCGCCGCCATCCGCTCGCACTGGGCGCGGTCCGTACTCACCGCCTCCTTGCTGAGCTTGACGTGCAGCTCGTTGGAGTCGTCCAGGGCCAGATCACTTGCGGCGAGCTTTGTGCCGGACGGGAACGCCGAAGTCGTCACCTGGTTCAGCCAGTCGGTGGGCCCGGACAGCAGGGCCTTCACACTGGCCGTGATCGGCTTTATCCGCTGCCGCAGATAGACCGGGTCCGCGACGAGCGCGTTCCGGTTCGCCTTCGGCTCCTGCGACTCCGAGTTGTAGGACGCAAAGTAGTACTTGTTGACCGAGCGATAGATGCGCTGGAAGTCGGACAGCCCGAGCACCAGTCCGTTGGGCAGCCGGTCGATACGCCACTGTCCCCCCTCCTTGATGAGGTGGATCGACCGGCGGTACCGCTTCTCCTCCGGGGCGTAGGCGTGGCTGTCGTCCACCGTCGCCACCTGGCTGCCGGAGAGCGTGACCGTGTAGCCGTTGCCGTCCTCACGGTTGGGCTGCGCCTTCGGCTCGGGCTTCGGACGCTCCTGGAGCACATTGGTGACCTGGAACGGCCGCCAGGTCCGCTTCGCCGACTTGGCCAGATACTGGATGGCCGTACGGAAATCCGCCTCGTCGCTGGTCGTCGCGTCGAGGAAGCTGCGCACGATGTTGGTGGGCTGCGCACCGTCCTGCGGGGGCACGCCGTAGACCCGCACCTGCGACTCCCCTTCGGAGCGCGGCGACTGGTCGACCGACGTGACATCCCCGCCGTCCGGCATCGACGCACACCCCGCCAGCAGTGCCGCCGCACAGCCGAGCAGCAGAAACTTCCGCGCCGGCCGGGCTCCCCTGCGGGCACGTGGACGGGACCCGGTCCCCTCCCCGCGCTCGCCTCCGCGCTCAGTGTCCACGCAGCCCGCCTTCCCGCTCCACGCCCTGTCCGGCTTCCTGCTCGGCCCCGCCCTCGCGGACCGGCTCGTCGGTGCGCGCGCTTTCACCCCGCGCTGCCGCCTCGCTCCGTACGCCCCCGCTCTGCGGCACCACACGGGCACCACTGCCGGGCAGCGCCGTCGGATCGGCCTCCGGGCGGGCCACCTTCGGCTCCGGCACGGGGGACGCCGCGTCACCCGTCTGTGCGGCACGCGCCTGCACCGGGATAGTGGACGCCTTGCCGCCCGATCCGGCACGCGGCTGCCCCGTCTCGTCCAGTCCGCGGTGGCGCCGCGAGTCTTCCGGCTCCAGGGGTATCGGGGATCCGCGCAGCGTCTCGCCGGCCGTACGGGGCAGCGTCAGCCGGAACTGCGAGCCGCCGCCCGGCTCGCCCCAGGCCTGCAGCCAGCCGCCGTGCAGCCGGGCGTCCTCGACGGCGATGGACAGGCCGAGTCCGGTACCGCCGGTCGTACGGGCCCGGGCCGGGTCCGCGCGCCAGAAACGGTTGAAGACTCGGGTGGCCTCGCCGGGCTTGAGGCCGACGCCGTAGTCACGCACCGCGACGGCCACCGCACCGTCGCTCCGGCTGCCCGCAGACGCCAGCCGCACGACCACATCGCGGCCCTCGCCGTGCTCGACGGCGTTGACGACGAGATTGCGCAGCACCCGCTCCACCCGGCGCGGGTCGGCCTCGGCGATCACGGGCTGCTCGGCGCCGCGCACCACGATGCGGGTGCCCTTGCGCTCGGCGAGCGGCTCGGCCCCCTCGATGACGCGGTGCACCACGTCGCGCAGATCGACCGGCTCGGCCTCCAGCGCGGCCGCGCCGGCGTCGAACCGGCTGATCTCCAGCAACTCCGCGAGCAGTGATTCAAAGCGGTCGAGCTGGCCGCGCAGCAGCTCGGCGGAGCGCGCGGTGGCGGGGTCGAACTCGTCCCGCACCTCATGGATGACGTCGGCCGCCATCCGTACGGTCGTCAGCGGCGTACGCAGCTCGTGCGAGACGTCGGAGACGAAGCGGCGCTGCATCCGGGACAGCTCCTCCAGCTGCTGGATCTTGGCCTGGAGGTTCTGCGCCATCTTGTTGAAGGACTCACCGAGCCGGGCGATGTCGTCCTCACCGGTGACCTTCATCCGCTCCTGGAGCAGGCCGGCAGCCAGCCGCTCGGAGATCCCCGCGGCCATCCGTACGGGTGTGACGACCTGCCGCACCACCAGCCAGGCGATCGCGCCGAGCAAGATCACGACGAACACCCCGGCCGTCGCCAGCGTCCCCGTCACCAGCTTGAGCGACTCCTCCTCCTGGCTGGACGGGAAGAGGTAGTAGAGCTGGTACTGGTTGCTGTTCACATCGTTGAGCCGCTTGCCGATGATCAACGCCGGTACGCCGTCGTCCGACCCGATGCGCTTGATCTCGGTGTACTGGCTGAACGTCCCGGATTTGGTCTCCAGCTTCCGCCGCAGCTCAGGGGGCACGCTCCGCTCGGGATCGACATCGCCGGAGGCGCGCGGCCCGCGGGTACCGGGGCTGGAGTCACCGAACGGTTCGTCGGAATCGGAGCTGAGTGCCACGACCGAGAAGACACCCTGCCCACCACTGGCGAGCTGTTCGACCAGGCCGGTCAGCCAGGTCGCGGAGTCCTGGGTGCCGCGGCTCCCGATGCGGACGCCTCCGTCGGGCCGCGTGTCGTCGGCCATCTTCTGGGCGACGCTGAAGCCGCCCACGGCCTGACTCTGCGCGGCCTGCTCCTTGGCCGTGAGCAGGCCGGCACGGACCTGCCCGACGACCACGACACCGAGCAGCAGCACCACGGCGAGCGACATCAGCAGCGTGGTCGCCACCACGCGCAGCTGGATATTGCGCCGCCACAGCCGCAGGGCGGGCAGCAGCGGCCGCCGCACCCAGCGGCTGAAGAGCCGCAGCAGGGGGTGGACCGGCCCGCTCACCGCGCCGTCGGGCAGCAACTGCCCACCGCGCAGCAACCAGGCAGACAGCCTGGCCGAAAAGGACATATCACCCGCCGGGTCGACGGTGCGCCCCCGCTTTCCCTCCGGGGCCGAACCGTCCCGGGTCATCTCAGCTGGGCCCGGCCTTGTAGCCGACCCCGCGCACGGTCACCACGATCTCCGGCCGCTCCGGGTCCCTCTCGACCTTGGAGCGCAGCCGCTGCACATGGACATTGACCAGCCGGGTGTCGGCGGCGTGCCGATAGCCCCAGACCTGCTCGAGCAGCACCTCACGCGTGAACACCTGCCACGGCTTACGCGCCAGCGCCACCAGCAGATCGAACTCCAGCGGGGTCAGTGCGATCGACTGCCCGTCCCGCTTCACCGAGTGGCCCGCCACATCGATGACCAGGTCACCGATCGCCAGCTGCTCGGGCGTGGGCTCTTCCGAACGCCGCAGCCGCGCCCGGATCCGGGCCACCAGCTCCTTGGGCTTGAACGGCTTGACGATGTAGTCGTCCGCGCCCGATTCGAGCCCGACCACCACATCCACCGTGTCGCTCTTGGCGGTCAGCATGACGATCGGCACCCCGGACTCGGCCCGGATCAGCCGGCAGACCTCGATACCGTCCCGTCCGGGGAGCATCAGGTCGAGCAGCACAAGATCGGGCTTCGTCTCGCGGAAGGCCGCAAGGGCCTTGTCACCGTCCGACACGAACGACGGTTCAAAACCTTCGCCACGCAGCACGATGCCGAGCATCTCTGCCAGTGCGGTGTCGTCGTCGACGACCAGGACGCGTCCCTTCATTCGGCCATCATCCCATTACCTGATCGTGACTTACTCCATCGTGACGTGGAACACACCTCTGCCAGCCCGTCCCGGGTCACCGGAGACACCACTCCGGCCTCCGTGACGATCGCCGTCACCAGCTCCGGTGGAGTGACGTCGAAGGCCGGGTTATAGGCCTGTGCGCCCAGCGGCGCTACCGGTATGCCGGTGCCGGCCTCCGCCCCGGGCCCCTGCACAAACGGCAACGAGAACTCCGTCACTTCCCGGCCCGAACGCTGCTCCACTTCGATATCCGCCCCCTCCTCGGTCTCCAGATCCACCGTGCTGGTCGGTGCTACCACCACGAACGGAACGTGGTGGTAGCGCGCCAGCACCGCCAGCGGATAGCTGCCGACCTTGTTGGCCACCGAACCGTCCGCCGCGATCCGGTCCGCGCCGATCAGCACCGCGTCCACCTCACCCCCGGCGAACAGCGAGCCTGCCGCCCCGTCCGAGAGCACCGTGTACGCCATACCCGCCCGCGCCGCCTCGTAGGCGGTCAGCCGCGCCCCCTGCAACAGCGGCCGTGTCTCGTCCACCCACAGCCGGCGCAGCTCACCGGCCCGGTGCGCCGCGAGCGCCACCGCCAGGGCGGTGCCCTCGCCCCCGGACACCAGGGCACCCGTATTGCAGTGCGTGAGAATCCGGTGGCCGCCGCCCGGCAGCAGCTCGCCCAGCAGCGCCAGCCCGTGCTCCGCCATCCGTGCGCTGGCCTCGGCGTCCTCGGCGTGCACGGCCCGCGCCTCGGCCAGCGCCGCGGCCGCGGCAGCCTGAGCATCGTCCTCGCCGAACGCCGCTCGATAGGCGGCAGCCGCCCGCCGCACGCCGTACCCCAGATTGACCGCGGTGGGCCGCGCCTGCGCCAGCGTCTCCACCGCCTCCTCCACGTCAAAGCCGCGTGCCGCGGCCAGCGCAACTCCATACGCACCAGCGATGCCCAGCAGCGGCGCCCCGCGCACGGCCAGCGTCCGGATCGCCTGCACCAGCGCCGGAACGTCCGTGCAGACCAGCTCGACCTCCTCCGCCGGCAGCCGCGTCTGATCAAGGAGGACCACAACGGGCCCCTCGGGCGGCTCCTCCCAACGCAACGACGGAATCGTGAGCGCCCCGGCGCCCGCCTCGGATACCTCGTACTGATCGCCCATTCATTCAGTCTGCCGCCGACCGCCCCTCGAACATAAGGTCCCCTCGTCCTCCAGGCTCCGGTACACAACGCCGGTGGCCATGACACGATGACTGCCACCGCGGACCCCGGACCCCGGCCGCCCCGGCGGACGGGCAGCAAGAAGGAGCGACGATGAACAACTCTCCGGGCTGGGCCTCGCCCGGATCCACTCCCTCCGACGAGCCGGCCCGCGGCGCACAGGAGCAGCCCACCCGGGAAGACCGGACCGGCCCCGCCGGGCAGTCGTCCCCACCGAACTGGTCCAAGGAACAGCCACCCGCCGGCCAGTGGTCGGCCCCCGCCGGTATCCCCTCTCAGAGCGGCCCGCACGGACGGCCTGACCCGAGCGCTTCCGGCGACCGCGCCCGTGCCGCGTCGCCCGGCTACGGCGGGCCCGGCTGGGTCAGCCCTCCTGGCCCCGGCAATCAGCCCCCCTGGGGCAGCGCCTGGGCCCCGACGCCACAGGCCGCCAAGCCCGGCGTCATCCCGCTGCGCCCGCTCGCCGTCGGCGAGATACTCGACGGCGCGGTCGCCACCATGCGCGCCCACTGGCGCACCGTCCTCGGCATCTCGCTGATCGTCGCGGTGGTCTCGCAGACCGCCGTCACCGTGGTCACCGGCCTGTGGTTCCAGGACGCCGGCCGCGAGCCCTCGCTGACGACCGAAAACATCCCGCCGCTCCGCGAAACCATGCGTGACCTGGGCAATTCGCTCGCCGCCACCGGCATCACCTCGGGGATCGGGCTGCTCGCCACCATCATCGCCACGGGGCTGCTCACCATGGTCGTGAGCCGGGCCGTCCTGGGCCGCTCGGTGACCGCCGGGGAAGCCTGGCGCGACGCGCGTCCCCAGCTCCCGCGCCTGCTCGGCCTGCTCGTACTGCTCCCCCTGCTCATCACGGCCATCGTCGCGGTCGGTGTGGCGCCCGGCCTCCTCCTCGTGGCCACGGGCACGCCGGAGGCAGGCCTGCTCCTCACCCTGTTCGGCGGACTGGCCGCCACCCTCGTGACCATCTGGCTCTGGGTCCGCTACAGCCTCGCCTCTCCCGCGCTGATGCTGGAGAAGCAGGGCGTCATCGCCGCGATGCGCCGCTCCGCGAAGCTCGTACGGGGCGCTTGGTGGCGAGTGCTGGGCGCACAGCTCCTCACCTACCTCCTGATCGGCATCGTCGAGTTCATCATCCAGATCCCGGCCACCCTCGCCGCCTTCCTCATCGGTGGCGAGAACCTCATGGACTGGGCAAACGGCACCAGCAGCTCCACCGGCTGGTCGTTCCTGACCGTGCTGGGTGTCGGAGCCGTCATCAGCTCCACCATCACCTTCCCGATCAGCGCCAGCGTCACCGCGCTGCTGTACATGGACCAGCGCATCCGCCGCGAGGCACTCGACCTCGAACTCGCCCGCGCCGCAGGCCTCCCCGGCTACGGCGCCGACGCCCCCACCGCGCACCCGTCGAGCCCCGCTCCCGCAGCCACGGGCCCGGCCGAGGGCCACGCACCACCAGCGGCCGCACCGACCGCCGCTGCCACACCGGCAGATGGGACGCCGGCCGGCAACTCCGCCACGGACCGCACCGGGGCAGACGGCTCCGCGACCGGCGGCACCAGCGCGGACACCACAGAGACGGGCACCGCGCCCACGGCCGCCACGGATGCCCCGGCCAAGGCCACCCCCGCCGACGGCACCGGGCACGACCCGGACAACGCCGCACCGGGAAGCTGATGCGGTGACCACAGGGGGGAACGGGGCCGCGCTCCGACGACTCATGGCGCGCCCCGACGACGACATACCGGTGCGGACTCCACGCGTCCCCGCCCGGGAGGCGGCCGAGCGCGAGCTGTCCGATCCTCGGTACCACCAGCACGACCCCAACCCGATCCAGCGTGCCCTGGATTGGCTCTGGGAGCGCGTCAACGAACTCTTCAACGCGGCCGCCCACGCCACACCGGGTGGCTGGATCGGGCTTCTCGCCGTCGCCGTATTCGTCCTGCTGCTCGTGGGCGCCCTCCGGCTGCGGCTCGGGGCGGTGCGCCGCACTCCGACCACGAGCGGCGCGCTCTTCGCCGACACCCCCCGCACCGCTGCCGAACACCGTGCAGCCGCCGACCGGCACGCCGCCGAGGGCCACTGGAACCAGGCGATCCAGGACCGCATGCGCGCCATCGTCCTCGCCCTCGAAGAACGGACGCTCCTCACCCCCGGTCCGGGCCGCACCGCCGACGAGGCGGCCACCGAAGCGGGTTGGGCACTCCCCGCGTACGCCGACCGGCTGCGTGCCGCGGCACGCACCTTCGACGACGTCACATATGGCGGCCGACCCGGCACGGAACAGGCGTACGCCCTCCTGACCGTCCTCGACACCGACCTGCAACACGCCAAGCCCGACCTGGCCACGACCCCGACCAGGAGCCGCGGATGACCACGGCCGCCCCGGACATCTCCGCGCTCTCTCCCACCATTCGCAGCCTGTGGACCCGCTCCCGCGGACCGCTGCTCGCCCTGCTTCTGCTCGTCATCAGCGGTGTGGTGATCGCGACCCTGCAGTCGGGCGAACAGCACGGGCGGCTCGACCCCCGATCCGCCGACCGGACCGGAAGCCGGGCCATCGCCCAACTCCTGGCCTCTCACAACGTCTCCACCCAGGTCGTGACCACCTCCGAGGAAGCCGCCGCCGCGGCCGGCCCCCACACCACACTTCTCGTCACCAACCCCGACGTGCTGACACAAGATCAGCTGTCGGGCCTGCACACCGCGACCGCCCACATGCCCGGCCGCACCGTCCTCCTCGCCCCCGACGCCTCGTCCCTCGAAACCTTCGCCCCGGGCGTCCGGATCGCTTCCCCGTCCGGCATCTCGGCTCGCGAACCCGCCTGTTCCCTGCCAGAGGCCCGACGTGCGGGTAGCGCCCTTCTGGGTGGCCGCAGTTACACCACTGCCGTCGGCGCCACCGACCGCTGCTACCTCAGCGGCGAACGGCCCACCCTCCTGCGTCTGCCGGCCCCCCGCACCGGCCGCGACACCGTCCTCCTCGGCTCCCCCGATTTCCTCTACAACCACCACCTCGCCGAGCACGGCAACGCCTCGCTGGCCCTTCAACTCCTTGGTACGCACAAACATCTGGTCTGGTACCTCCCCTCCTTGAGCGACCCGTCCTCCGCTCAGGACAACCAGCGCGGCTTTCTCGATCTCATCCCTTCCGGCTGGTACTGGGCCCTGCTCCAACTCACCTTTGCCGCCGCCGTCGCGGCCCTGTGGCGCGCCCGTCGCCTCGGCCCGCTGGTGCCGGAAAAGCTCCCTGTCACCGTCCCGGCCGCCGAAACCACCGAGGGCCACGCCCGCCTCTACGAGCAGGCCAACGCCCGGGACCGGGCTTCGGCCGTACTGCGCTCAGCGACCCGCATACGACTCGCCCCCCTCATCGGCGTGTCCCCGACACACGCCCACACACCCGACATCCTTCTCCCGGCCATTCACACCCACTTGACCACCGCCCCCGGCGTCGACACAGCCCTCCATGTCCTGCTCTTCGGCCCGGCCCCCGCGGACGACAAGGCCTTGGTCCACCTGGCCGACCAACTCGACGCACTCGAATCCTCGATCGTTTCCCAAGAGAGGCACGCCCCCCGTGAGCACCCCGACCGCTGACAGCGCCCGAGCCTCCCTGGAGGACCTGCGCACCGAGATAGCCAAGGCCGTTGTAGGCCAGGACCCCGCCGTCACCGGCTTGGTCGTCGCACTCCTCTGCCGCGGTCACGTGCTCCTCGAAGGCGCCCCCGGCGTCGCCAAAACCCTGCTCGTTCGCGCCCTGTCGGCCGCTCTCGAACTCGACACCAAGCGCGTCCAGTTCACCCCCGACCTGATGCCGAGCGATGTCACCGGCTCCCTGGTCTACGACGCCCGCAGCGCCGAGTTCTCTTTCCAGCCGGGTCCCGTCTTCACCAACCTCCTGCTCGCCGACGAGATCAACCGCACGCCTCCCAAAACCCAGGCGTCCCTGCTCGAAGCGATGGAAGAGCGCCAGGTGACCGTCGACGGCACAGCCCGTCCCCTCCCCGAGCCATTCCTGGTAGCCGCCACACAGAACCCCGTGGAATTCGAGGGCACTTACCCGCTCCCCGAGGCCCAGCTCGACCGGTTCCTGCTGAAGCTGACGGTGCCGCTCCCCGCCCGCCACGACGAGATAGACATCCTCACCCGGCACGCGGCCGGCTTCAGCCCCCGCGACCTCGGCGCCGCAGGGCTGCGCCCTGTCGCCTCCACCGCTGACCTCGACGCTGCGCGAGCCGCGGTCGCGAAGACTGCCGTCTCCCCCGAAGTCACCGGCTATATCGTCGATATCTGCCGTGCCACCCGCGAATCCCCCTCGCTCTCTCTCGGCGTCTCCCCCCGAGGCGCCACCGCCCTGCTCTCCACGTCACGAGCCTGGGCCTGGCTCACCGGCCGCGACTATGTCACCCCCGACGACGTCAAGGCCCTTGCTCTTCCGACGCTCCGACATCGCGTCCAGCTCCGCCCCGAAGCGGAGATGGAGGGAGTCACCGCAGACTCCGTGATCAACGCCGTACTCGCTCATCTCCCCGTCCCCCGCTGAGACGACACCGTGGCCCTCACCGGACGCACCGCCCTCATCTCCGCATGCGGAGCCCTCTTCGTGGGCTTCGTGCTGCCCAGCTGGCTCGGCATCCTCACCGTCCAACTCGCCCTGCTGATAGCAATTTTGTGCGATCTCGCGCTCGCCGCGCCAGTGCGAAAGCTCCATTTCACCCGAACCGGTGAAACAACCGTTCGACTAGCAAGCGAAGCCCACACGCACCTCACCCTCACCAATCCGAGCCGCCGCACCCTGCGCGCCCAGATCCGTGACGCCTGGCCCCCGAGCTCCTTCCAGCCCGGCGCGGACATCCCCGCGTCCCGCCACACCGTGCGCATCCCCGCCGCCGAACGCCGCCGCCTCACCACCACGCTCCACCCCACCCGCCGCGGTGACCACCACGCGGTCCGCGTCACCGTCCGTTCCTTCGGCCCGCTGGGCCTGGCGGCCCGCCAAGGAAGCCATCACGTCCCATGGACGCTTCGCGTCCTTCCGCCCTTCACCAGCCGCAAACACCTCCCCGCCAAGCTCGCCCGGCTCCGCGAACTCGACGGCCGCACCAGCATCCTGACCCGCGGCGAGGGAACGGAGTTCGACAGCCTCCGCGACTACACGCCCGGTGACGACACCCGCTCCGTCGACTGGCGCGCCACCGCCCGCCGGCAGGGCCTCGCAGTCCGCACCTGGCGCCCTGAACGCGACCGCCGCATCCTGCTCGTCCTGGAGACCGGCCGTACCTCGGCGGGCCGCGTCGGCGACATTCCCCGCCTCGACACCTCCATGGACGCCGCTCTGCTGCTCGGAGCCCTTGCCGCCCGCGCCGGAGACCGTGTGGATCTGCTCGCCTACGACCGCCGCGTACGCGCTTCAGTCCAAGGCCGCACGGCTCGCGATCTCCTCCCGGCCTTGACCGACGCCCTGGCTCCCCTCGAATCCGAACTGGTCGAGGCGGACGCCCGCGGCCTGGCCGCCACAATCCACCGCCGTACCCCACGCCGGTCCCTGATCGTGCTCTTCACCGGCCTGGACACGGCCCCCGTGGAAGAAGCTCTCCTACCCGTCCTCCCCAGCCTCACCCAACGCAACGAACTCATCGTCGCGGCCGTGGCCGACCCCCGCATCGAGGAACTGGCCGCCGGCCGCCATACGCCCCAGGCCGTCTACGCAGCCGCCGCCGCGGAACAGACCCGCGCCGCCCGCCTCCGCACCGCAGACCGCCTCCGCCACCACGGCATCACCGTCATCGACTCCACCCCGGCCCATCTGGCCCCCGACCTGGCCGACGCCTACCTCACCCTGAAGTCCACCGGTCGCCTGTAAGACCGCCCTTTCCTCACCCCTCCCCCCTTGCCCCTCGCCCAGACGGGCGTCCGCAGCCCCTCCGCCAGACACGTCACTGCAAGGGGAGGCCGAGGCCGTCACACGCTTGGGGCGACGACGCTGCTGGGCAACCAACTCCTCAAGACCCAGTGCAGGCACTGGGAAGAATTCGGTGCAGGGAGACCAGGCCGCCGGGAACGGCCGTACGCAAGGCTCGCTCCCGGCATCCGGCATCCGGCATCCGGCATCCGGCATCCGGCATCCGGCAGGGCATACCAACAATCAACATCCCACCGGGCAAGCGCTTCTTGATTGCCATTCGTCCGGGAACGCAAAAAAGCTCCGGTCCCTGAACCAAAGGTTCAGGGACCGGAGCTGAAAAATTGTTCGGCGGCGTCCTACTCTCCCACAGGGTCCCCCCTGCAGT
>NZ_JBEZHQ010000045.1:0-68026 GCF_040650675.1 Streptomyces sp. NPDC048637 | reverse complement strand
GGCAGGGGTGCGGGACGTAAAGCGAAGCAGTCCCGCACCCCTGCCCCTCCGGCCCGTCACCGCACCCCGACAGCCCCGCGCAGCGGACCCCGCCCGCCGCGTGGGGGTACCTCCCACGCCCTTCAGACAGTGGGGGAGCAACAGCGAACAACCCCACGGCGGGAAAGCCGACAACGCACAGGAAGCCCCGCGACGGAAACACAACCACCACGACGGGGATTCCCGACCACGTGGGAGCACAGCCGAGCGCAGCGTCTAGGCTTACGGGCTGTGACCTCCGTGCGCCTACCGCTCTTCCCGCTGAACTCGGTGCTGTTCCCGGGACTCGTGCTCCCGCTGAACGTCTTCGAGGCGCGGTACCGGGCCATGATGCGGGACCTGAGTGCAGTGCCCGAGGACGACCGCCGCTTCGCGGTGATCGCGATCCGGGACGGCCGGGAGGTCGCCGCCACCGCGCAGGGCATGCCGGACAACACCGTGCCGGCCTCGGACGGTCCCGCGGCGGGCTTCGGCGACGACCCGATGCAGGCGTTCCACGCCGTGGGCTGTATCGCCGACGCGGCCACCATCCGGGAGAAGTCGTCCGACGACGACACCGGCTACGAGGTCCTCGCCACCGGCACGACCCGCTTCCGGCTGCTGTCCGTGGATGCCTCGGGGCCGTATCTGACCGGTGAGCTGGAGGAGCTGGAGGACGGCGAGGGAGAGGGCGCCGGCGCGCTCGCCTCCGGCGTCGTGCGGGCGTTCCGTACCTATCAGAAGCGGCTGGCCTGGGCGAACGAGCGGACCCTGTCGAGCGGGCAGGACCTGCCGGCCGACCCGTCCGTGCTGTCGTACCTCGTCGCCGCCGCGGCCGTGCTGGACGTGCCCGCCAAGCAGCGGCTGCTGGAGGCGCCGGACACCGCGGCCCGGCTGGCGCAGGAGCTGAAACTGCTTCGCCAGGAGTCGGCGCTGCTCGGTAAGCTCCCGTCGCTGCCGGCCGTGGATCTGACCCGGCAGCCGACCAGCCCCAACTGAACGACCGGCCCCCACCGACCCGAGGCGCGAAGACGTTGGCGAAGAAGTCCAAGAAGTCCGTCGGCACCCCTGCGACGGTCGCCCTCACCGCGGCCGGCGTCCCGTTCACCACGCACTCCTACGAGCACGACCCGGCCGCCCCGTCGTACGGCGAGGAGGCCGCCGAGGCCCTCGGTGTCGCGCCCGACCAGGTGTTCAAGACCCTGCTGGCGGAGGTCGACGGCGCCCTGACGGTCGCCGTGGTCCCGGTGTCGGGGTCCCTGGACCTCAAGGCGCTGGCGGCCGCGGTGGGCGGCAAGCGGGCCACCATGGCCGATCCGGCGGCGGCCGAGCGCAGCACGGGCTACGTCCGGGGCGGCATCTCACCGCTGGGACAGCGCAAGCGGCTGCGCACCGTCGTGGACGCCTCGGCCGAGGGCCGGCCGACGGTCTGTGTCTCGGCGGGGCGGCGCGGGCTGGAGGTCGAGCTGTCGCCCGAGGATCTGGTGGCGCTCACGGGGGCGCACCTCGCGCCGATCGCCCGCGGCTGAACGTACGGCGGGGCGGCCGGTGGGCCGGCCGCCCCGAAGGTCCGGGTGGCTCAGCCCTCGGAGGGCGGCCGCTGCTCGTGGTTCTCCCGGAGCCACTGCGGCACCTCCGGCTGCTGTTCCTGCTGTTCCTGCTGCCCCTGGAGCCAGTACGGCACCTCCGGCTCCGGGTCGGGCGGCCCGAACAGCGCGGACAGCACCAGCTGGGTGAGCATCGCCCCGATCGGCCAGGCCAGCAGGGCGCCCTTGGCCTGCAGCCGCAGCGGGCCGTCGAAGGCCACGCCGGGGCCGACGTCCCTGGCGTGCGCGGCCACGTCCGGCGAGGGGCCCAGCCACATTCCGGTCAGCCAGCCCAGCGCCGCACCGAGCAGCCCGCCCACGACCAGCGCCACGACCAGCGGCATCCCGCCCCGCCGGCGGAAGAGGAAGACCGCGGCGGTGGTGAGCACACCGAAGCCGAAGGCCAGCAGGAGGAAGGTGCCGTCCGCGCCGATGGACTCCTCGCCCTCGGTGTTCTTGAGGTAGACGTTGCGGGTGTCCGCGATCAGCGGGACATGCGGCGCGAGCCAGTTCCACAGCAGGCCGAGCAGCACACCGGTCACCGCGACCAGGAGCGCGATCAGCGCGCCCTCGCGCAGCTCACGGGCCAGCTCGGGGCCGACGGGACCGCCGTGATCGGCTGCGGGCGCGGCCTCGGGGTTCCGGGGCTCTTCGGGCGGTTGGTTGTCGCGGGGCGTCAGCGGTGCGGTCACACCGTCATCGTGCCAGGTGGGGCTGGTGGGACCGGAAGCAGGACGCCCGTTCGGTGTGGTGGGACCGCTCATCGGGTCGCCGCCCGGCGGTAGGCCCAGGTGGCGACGGCCAGCGAGA
This sequence comes from Streptomyces sp. NPDC048637, assembly GCF_040650675.1. NCBI lineage: Bacteria > Bacillati > Actinomycetota > Actinomycetes > Kitasatosporales > Streptomycetaceae > Streptomyces > Streptomyces sp. NPDC048637. The sequence continues at coordinate 65,612 of NZ_JBEZHQ010000045.1, read as the reverse complement.
GCACCCCGACGGCCGCGCAGACGCCCAGGTCGGCGCCGACCGCGACCCAGTCCGGGTGCGGGTCGAAGCTGCGCGCCAGCGCCTCCACGCCATAGGTCGAGGGCAGCAGATCACGGGCCCAGCCGATCACCCCGGGCATCCGCTCGGCCGGCAGGACGCCCAGCAGCAGCGCCGCCGACATCCCCAACTGTCCGCAGAGCGTGGCGAGTTCCTGGCGCGGGGCGAGCAGGCCGAGGGCCGCGCCGAGGCCGGCCAGCGCCGCCCCGGCGAGCGGGAGCACCGCGGCCAGCACCCACAGATGGGTCATCGGCAGCTGGAAGAGCACACAGCCGGTGACCGCGGTGACCACCGTCCCCGGCACGGTGAACGAGGCGTACGCGGCGGCGGCGCCGAGCACCACGGCGGCCGGCGGTACCGGCAGCGTCGCGTAGTGGTCGAGCCCGCCGCCGGCCCGCAGCTGGCCGAAGTACTGGGCGAGAAGGTTGAGCGCCACGAAGGCGACGACCAGCACGCTGGAGCCGGACACCACCGACCGCGCCGGTTCGCCGCCGTCGACCACACCGCGCAGCAGGACCATGATCCCGATGGACTGGAAGGTCGCGACGAACAGCAGCGGGATCCGAGCGACCCGGGCCCGGGACAGCTGGGCACGGTAGACGGCGACCAGCGCGGGCACCAGACGGGCGCGCGGCGCCAGCGGAGCGGCCTCCTCGTCTCGCGCCCCGGTGGCCGGGGCCGCCCCGGCCACCGCCTGCACGGGAACCACACTCACGCTGTCATCACGCCTTCCTCGCTGCCCCCGTGGTAGTTCATACGTCCGCCGGAGCGGTCCCCGTTCACGCCTTGACCAACCCCTCGGCCCGGCCGCCAAGGGCCAGGTACACATCTTCCAGGCTCGGCGTGGCGAGGGTGAAGTCGTCGAGGGCGGCGAAGGCGGGGCCCGCGGTGACGGCGGCGACGGCGGAGCGGGCCCGGTCGGCGGGGAGGCGGAGGGTCCAGCGGCGGCCGGAGGCGTGTGCGGCGGCTTCGAGGGCGGCGACCTCCGGCACGTCCAGCGGCGGGCGGTCGCGCCACACCAGCTCCAGCCGCACCTCGTCGCTCACCATTTCCTTCAGCCCGCCGGGCGTGTCACAGGCGATGACCCGGCCGCGGTCGATCACCGCGACCCGGTCGAGCACGCTCTCGGCCTCCAGGACGTTGTGGGTCACCAGCACCACCGTGACACCGCGCTCGGCCCGGCGCCGGTCCACCGCGGCCCATACGGCGCGCCGCGCGACCGGGTCCATACCGGTGGTGGGCTCGTCCAGCACCAGCAGCGGCCGCTCGCCGATCAGCGCGGTGGCGAAGCAGGCCAGCCGGCGCTGTCCGCCGGACAGCTTCTTCAGCGCCCGTCCGGTGAGGTCCGCGAGGCCCAGCTCGTCGATCACCGCGTCCCGCTCGGCGCGCGCCTCGCGGGCACCGAGGCCGCGCAGCCGGCCGGTGGTCTCCACGGCCAGCGCGACGGTCATCTCGTCCAGGGCGGTGGACTCCTGTCCCAGGTAGCCGAGCAGCCGGGCGGCCCGCTCCGGGTGGCGCACCAGGTCATGGCCCAGTACGGAGATACCGCCGGAGTCGGGGCGCAGCAGTCCGGTGAGCTGGCGCACCAGGGTGGACTTGCCGGCGCCGTTGGGGCCGAGCAGCCCGAAGATCTCTCCGCGGTGCACATCCAGGGTGATGCCGTCGTTGGCCCGTACGGCGGGCGCCTGCGCCGCCCCGCGGCGCCCGCGCATCGCGGGGTATGTCTTGACCAGGTCCCGCACGGCGCACACCGGCACTCCGCGCTCCACCTGTTTTGCGCCCGTCCTCACGAGCTATGAGGGTACGCGTCCCCGGCCCGCCTCCGGCCCGCGGGGCTCCGGCGGGCGAGCCGGAACCGGGGCATTCCGGGACGTCAGTCCCCTGCCGGGGCGTGCTCGGCGGCCGTCCGCAGATCGACCTCGCGCCAGAAACCGGCCCGGATCGCATAGCGGTCGTGCTCGTCGATCTGGTCGTCCTTGTGGGCGAGCAGCCCGAAGCGGGCGGCGTAGCGCAGCAGTTCACCGTCGATCCGGTGCGGGATGCGCGGGTACTCGGTGGACAGCTGCTGGAGATGCGCGGCCTCGGAGAGCCGGTCGGTCCAGCGGCGGGCGAAGACCTGGCCGACCTCGAAGGGGTCGCCGCTGACGGCGGTGATGTCCTCCTCGCGGTCGGCCCAGCGCTGCTCGGCGCTGGTGAGCTGGGCGAGGGTCGGCAGGGCGGCGGTCCCGTCCGGCTCACCGGCCGGTCCGCCGCGCTCGACCCATCCTTTGTCGGAGGACCAGCGCAGGGTGGCGCCCGCCGCGGGTGCCGGCCCGCCCGTACCGGCGGGCTGCTGGCCCGCGGCGTGGGCCCGGCCGAGTCCGGCCAGGTCCTTGGGGGTGGGCACGACCTTGGAGCCGGCGGCGCCGGGCTCGCCGCCGGCGGCCGTCCCGCTCTCGGTGCCGGCCGCCGGTCGGGAGACGCCATTGGCGCCGTTGTGGTCATGGGTGTGCTCGGCGGACTCCGGTCCGGCCGCTGCTGCCGCCGCGGCGGCCGCGGCCGCTACCGCGGACTCGGGCAGCGGCGCGGAGAGGATCGCGGCGATCTCGGGGCGGGGTACGGGCGGCGGGGCGCAGGGGCCGCCGAGTTCCTTGGCGCGTACCGCGCGGGTGATCCAGCTGCGGTCCAGCACCCGCCGCTCATCGGCCTCGGCGACCAGGTCCTCGGACTGGTTGTAGTCGCCGTCCGCGGCCTGGACGGCCCACAGGTGGACGGCGACACCGTGCTCCTTCGCCGACATCAGACCGGGCAGCAGATCGCCGTCACCGGTGACCAGCACGATGTCGGAGCAGGCGCGGTTACGGGCGAGTTCGGTCAGCTCGGCGTGCATGGCGGCGTCCACGCCCTTCTGCGCCCAGCGGCCGTCACTGCGGGTCAGGGCACCCAGCCGGACGGTGACCCGGGGCATCACCCGCAGCCTGCGGTGCTCGGGCTGCGGGACGCGGTCGGGGGCGCCGTCGAACCAGTAGATCCGCAGCAGCGGGCGTTCGGTCTCCGCCTCGGCGCGCTGGCGCATCCCCTGGATCAGGGCGGCATGGTCGACGGTGATCCGGGAACGTGCGGGCTCTCCGGCGAGCAGACTCGCGGCGGCACCGAGCAAATACCCGGCGTCCACCAGGACGACGCAGCGATCCACGTTCCACCCTCTTCCCTGAGGTGCTGAAAGTCCGGTCGCCCCCCGGCTCGGCCCATGGCACGAGTTTCTTCGGCTTTCCTTCGAGTCTGCCCGACCGTGCGGGCGTTATCTGCCCGAACTCGATCATCGGCGTGGCGGATTCAGCGGGGACGTCGAGCACGGTGCGTGATCAACCATATAACGCACGGTAATTGCCCGAAATGCAGGCGTCTGTCCGCCATGTAAGTCTGGTTCCGGCCCAGATCCCGGATTCCCCCTTCAGGAGGCAAGATCATGGCCAAGGACAAGAAGCAGGACCGCAGTCAGCAGCAGAAGGCCTCCCCGGCCGAGCGCGGCCAGCAGGAGGCCCAGAAGGCGAGCTTGGAGGCACAGTCCCAGGCGCGGTCACAGGCGCAGGGCAGCCCGGCGGATGTTGCACGTAAGCACCAGCGGCGCTTCGGTCACAACTGATCTATGCCGCACGGAAGTTGAGGGGCGCGTCCACAACGGGCGCGCCCCTCGGGGTAACCGCGGCCCCTCCGGGGCCGGCCGCTCAGCCCGCCAGACAGGACGGGCCGAGCAGCACCTTCAGATCGCCGAACAGCGACGGGTCGGGCGTGACCCGGTGCCGGTCCAGCCGGAGCACGGTCGTCTTGCGCGCCCCCTGCAGCTTGATCCGCACCTCCGTGGAGCCGCGGTGACTGCTGAGCACCTCGCCGAGCTTCTCGACCATCGGCGGGGTGACCTTGACCGTCGGAATGGTGATCGTCACGGGGGCGTTGGTGCCGGCCTCCGAGAGGTCGGGGACCATCATCTCCATGGCCACCAGCCGCGGGATGTCCTCCCGCTTGTCGAGGCGGCCCTTGACGAAGACCACGGTGTCCTCAACGAGTTGGGTGGACACCAGCTGGTAGGTGGCCGGGAAGAACATGCAGTCGATGGAGCCGGCCAGGTCCTCGACGGTGGCGATGGCCCAGGCGTTGCCCTGCTTGGTCATCTTGCGCTGCAGGCCGGAGATGATGCCGCCGATGGTGACGATCGACCCGTCCGAGTAGTCGCCACCGGTCAGCTGGGCGATGGCGGCGTCGGCCTTGTCGGACAGCACGTGTTCCAGACCGAAGAGCGGGTGGTCGGAGACGTAGAGACCGAGCATCTCGCGCTCCTGGGCGAGGAGATAGGTCTTGTCCCACTCGACGTCGGAGAACTCGATGTCCAGCCCGAAGCCCGGCCCCTCGTCGGCGCTGTCGTCGCCCATCCCGCCGAAGAGGTCGAACTGCCCCTCGGCCTCCTTGCGCTTGACCTGGACGACGTTGTCGATCATCGGCTCATAGTGGGCCGTCAGCCCCTTGCGGGTGTGGCCCATCTCGTCGAAGGCGCCGGCCTTGATCAGTGATTCGGTGGTGCGCTTGTTGCAGACGACCGCGTCGACCTTGTCGAGGTAGTCGGGGAAAGAGGAGTACTTCCCCTTCGCCTTGCGGCAGCGGATGATCGAATCGACGACGTTCTGGCCGACGTTACGGACCGCCGTGAGGCCGAAGAGGATCACATCGTCGCCCTGGGCGGCGAAGTTCGCCTCCGACTCGTTGACGTTGGGCGGCAGCACCTTGATGCCCATGCGCCGGCACTCGTTCAGATAGACCGCCGACTTGTCCTTGTCGTCGCGCACGGAGGTCAGCAGCGCGGACATGTACTCGGCGGGGTAGTTGGCCTTGAGGTAGGCGGTCCAGTAGGTGACCAGGCCGTACGCGGAGGAGTGCGCCTTGTTGAAGGCGTAGCCGGCGAACGGGACCAGGACGTCCCACAGCGCCTGGATGGCCTGGTCGGAGAAGCCCTTCTTCTTTGCGCCCTCCTGGAAGAGCACGAAGTTCTTCGCCAGCTCCTCGGGCTTCTTCTTGCCCATGACGCGGCGGAGGATGTCGGCCTCGCCGAGGGAGTACCCGGCGATGATCTGGGCGGCCTTCTGCACCTGCTCCTGGTACACGATGAGGCCGTGGGTGAGGCCGAGGACCTCCTTGAGGGGCTCCTCCAGCTCCGGGTGGATCGGGGTGATCTCCTGGAGGCCGTTCTTGCGCAGCGCGTAGTTGGTGTGCGAGTCCATGCCCATCGGGCCGGGACGGTACAGGGCCGAGACGGCGGAAATGTCCTCGAAGTTGTCGGGCTTCATCAGCCGCAGCAGCGAGCGCATCGGGCCGCCGTCGAACTGGAAGACACCGAGCGTGTCACCGCGGCAGAGCATCTCGTAGGTCTTGGGGTCGTCCAGCGGGACGGTGAGCATCTCCAGCTCGACGCCCTTGTTCTTCCGCACCATCTTGACGGCGTCGTCCATGATGGTGAGGTTGCGCAGGCCCAGGAAGTCCATCTTCAGCAGGCCGAGCGACTCGCACTGGGGGTAGTCCCACTGCGTGATGGTGACGTTGTCGGTGTGCCGGACCCAGACCGGGGCGTGGTCGACGATGGGCTCGCTGGACATGATCACGCCGGCCGCGTGCACACCCATCTGCCGGACCAGGCCCTCGACGCCCTTGGCGGTGTCGATGACCTTCTTCACGTCCGGTTCGCTCTCGTACATCCCCCGGATCTCGCCCGCCTCGCTGTAGCGCGGGTGCTTGGGGTCGGTGATGCCGCTGAGGTCGATGCCCTTGCCGAGGACGTCCGCGGGCATCGCCTTGGTGAGGCGGTCGCCCATGGCGTACGGATAGCCAAGGACCCGCGCGGAGTCCTTGATGGCGTTCTTGGCCTTGATCTTGCCGTAGGTGCCGATCATGGCGACCTTGTCGGCGCCGTACTTTTCCGTGACATACCGGATGACTTCGACGCGCCTGCGCTCGTCGAAGTCGATGTCGACATCGGGCATGGAGACACGCTCGGGGTTGAGGAACCGCTCGAAGATCAGTCCGTGCGTGATCGGGTCGAGGTCGGTGATGCCCATGGCGTACGCCACGATCGAACCGGCCGCGGAGCCTCGGCCGGGGCCGACCGCGATGCCGTTGTTCTTGGCCCACATGATGAAGTCGGCGACGACGAGGAAGTAGCCGGGGAACCCCATCTGGATGATGATGTCCATCTCGTACTCGGCCTGCTTCTGCCGGTCCTCGGGGACCCCGCCCGGGAAACGGCGCTGCATGCCGACCCGGACCTCCTCCTGGAACCAGGTGACCTCCGTGAAGCCCTCCGGGATGTCGAACTTCGGCATCAGGTCGCGCTTCTCGAACATCCCGTCGGTGTCGATCTGCTCGGCCACCAGGAAGGTGTTGGCGCAGCCCTCCTGCCAGGCGTCCGAGGAGTCGATGGCGTACATCTCGTCCGTGGACTTGAGGTAGTAGCCGGTGCCGTCGAAGCGGAAGCGGTCCGGGTCGGAGAGGTTCTTGCCGGTCTGGATGCACAGCAGGGCGTCGTGGGCCGTGGACTCGTGAGCGTAGGTGTAGTGCGAGTCGTTGGTGACCAGCGGCGGGATACCGAGCTTCTTGCCGACCTCCAGCAGGCCGTCGCGGACCCGGCGTTCGATCTCGATGCCGTGGTCCATCAGCTCCAGAAAATACCGGTCCTTGCCGAAGATGTCCTGGTACTCGGACGCGGCCTTCAGCGCCTCGTCGAACTGGCCGAGCCGCAGGCGCGTCTGCAGCTCACCGGAGGGGCAGCCGGTCGAGGCGATCAGGCCCTCGGACCACTGGGCGATGGTCTCCTTGTCCATCCGCGGCCACTTCGTCAGCCAGCCCTCGGCGTACGCGTCCGAGGACAGCCGGAAGAGGTTGTGCAGACCGGTCTTGTTCGCCGCCCAGATCGTCTTGTGCGTATAACCACCGGAACCGGAGACGTCATCGCGCTTCTGGTGCGGCTGGCCCCACTGGATCTTGCGCTTGTTGCGCCGCGACTCCGGCGCCACATAGGCCTCGATGCCGATGATCGGCGTCACCCCGGCCTTCTTCGCCGAGTGGAAGAAGTCGTAGGCGCCGTGGAGGTTGCCGTGGTCGGACATGGCGATATGCGTCATGTCCATCTCGTTGCACGCCTTGAACATGTCCGACAGCCGCGCCGCACCGTCCAGCAGTGAGTACTGGGTGTGGACATGCAGGTGCGTGAAGGGGGGCCTGGACGGGGCTGCCACGGCGGAGGACCTCCGGGAAAACGGTCGGTGGGGGCGCCTCCCCAGCGAGGGCCGGGAGGGGCGGATGGTGGTCTCGAAGTCTACGGCTCCCCACTGACAATCGGCGGGCACCGACGAGTAGCCTCGCGCGTTGTCAGTGACAGATCCGCTCCCGGCCACCGCCGGGGGATCTGTCACGGATACCCGTACCGTTCCGCACCTCAGGAGGCACCCAGCGATGCCGTCCCAGCACGCCCCGGCGCAGGACGCCGCGCAGCGCGGCGAGGAGATCCTCGCCGTTTTCGACACCGCCTTCGGGGAGCTGCTCGCCGCCGACCCCGCAGCCTTCCGTGTGAAATTCCGGAAGATGGCCGCCTCCGCGTTCGCCTTCTACCGGGGCACGGCCTGTCTGTTCTACCGGGACCTGGAGGCGTACGCCGCACAGGACGGCGACGGCAAGGACAGCGGCCCGTATCTGGACGAGCGGACCGCCCGGGTGTGGATCCACGGCGATCTGCACGCCGAGAATTTCGGCACGTACATGGACGCCACGGGCCGGCTGATCTTCAACGTCAACGACTTCGACGAGGCGTACGTCGGCCCGTTCACCTGGGACCTCAAGCGCTTCGCCGCCTCGGTCGCGCTGATCGGCTACGCCAAGGCGCTCAGTGACAAGCAGATCACCGACCTGGTGCGCACCTACGCGGCCGCCTACCGGGAGCGTATCCACGCGCTGGCCTCCGGGACGAAGGGCTCCGACCGGGACGAGCTGCCGCCCTTCTCGCTGGACACCGCCGAGGGCCCGCTGCTGGACGCGCTGCGCGACGCCCGCTCGCTGACCCGGTTCGGGCTGCTGGACTCGATGACGGAGATCCGCGACTTCGAGCGGCGCTTCGCGGCGGGCGGCGGCAGCGTCGAGCTGGACGCGGCGACCCGCTACAAGGTCCTCGCCGCCTTCGACGGCTATCTGGAGACGCTGCCGGAGTCGAGCCTGGACCGCCCGGACTCCTACCGCGTCAAGGACGTGGTGGGCCGGCGCGGCATCGGCATCGGCTCGGCCGGTCTGCCGTCGTACAACATCCTGCTCGAGGGCAACAGCGACGCCCTGGAGAACGATGTCGTGATCTACATGAAGCAGGCGCAGACCCCGGCCGTCTCCCGGCACATCACCGACCCCGAGGTCCGCGGCTATTTCCAGCACGAGGGCCACCGCACGGTGATCTCGCAGCGCGCCCTGCAGGACCACGCCGACCCGTGGCTGGGCTGGACCGAACTCGACGGCGCCGGCCAGCTGGTCGCCGAGATCTCGCCGTACGCGGTCGACCTGGACTGGTCCGACATCGACGACCCGGAGGAGATCGCGGCGGTGGTGGCCGACCTGGGCCGGGCCACCGCGACCATGCACGCCGCCGCGGACGACGAGAGCGGCCACTCCCTGGTCCCGTTCTCGACGGAGCGCGCCATCGACGCGGCCATCGCGGCCGACGAGGAGGGCTTCGCGTCGCTGCTGGTGGACTTCGCGCACTCCTACGGCGCCCGCGCCCGCGCCGACCACCAGGTCTTCGTGGACCTCTTCCGCAACGGCCGGATCCCCGGCCTGTAGAGGCCACGGACCCGAGGCGTGCCGTACGCCCCGTATCGTCCGGTGCGTACGGCTTCGGGCCCCCTTAGCCGCCGCTTATCCCCGCCCATGGCACACTCGGCTGCGATGGACATTTCGGCAGCACACCTGCGGGCACTGCGCGCGGCGCTCTTCACAGCGCTGTGCGTCACGCTGTCCTCGGCGTCCCATGTGCTGCTGTCCCGTATGCCGCTGCCGCTGACCACCGTCGCCGTGCTCAGCGCCACCGTGTTCGCCCTCGCCTATGCGCTGGCCGGCCGGGAGCGCGGCTACTGGCGCATCGCCGCGCTGCTGGTCCCCCTGGAGCTCACCGCCGATCTGGTCTTCAGCCTCGGTCAGCACACCTGTTACGGGGCGGCCGGCGGCCCGGTCGCCGGCCCGCTGCGCTCGCTCGGCGTGGATCTGCTGTGCGGCGGCGACCCGGTCGGTGCACCGCTGACCCGGCTGCCCCAGGACCAGGCCGGGCCGGTGAGCAGCTGGCTCGTCCTGCTCGCGGTGCATCTGGCCATCGGGCTGCTGGCCGCGGGCTGGCTGCGCCGCGGTGAGGCCGCGCTGGGCCGGCTGCTGGGCGCGGTGGCCGGCTTCGCCTTCCGCCCGCTGCTCCTCGCCGTCGCGGTCATCGGCGCCACCGCCCCGCGCCGCCCGGCGCCCGCTCCCGTACGGTCCGGGCATCCCGCCCGCACCGTGCCCCTGCTCGTGCACTGTGTCGTGCGCCGTGGGCCGCCCTGCGCGCTCGCCGCGTAGGCCACAGCACACACACCCGTCCCACGGATCCTCCCGGAGCAGGAACAGTCATGAGCAACCGCAACAACCAGGCCAACAAGCAGGCAGCCCGCGAGCGGCTGCGCGCCGAGCGCGAGCGGCAGGCGAAGAAGGACCGGCTCCGCCGGCAGCTGATCGTCGGCGGCGCGATCGTCGGCGTCCTGGCGATAGCCGGCGGTATCGCGGTGGCCGTCGCCAACATGGGCGACGACGGGGACGGCCCGCTGGTCAAGCCCGCCAACACCAGCGGCGCCAAGGGCACCACGATCGTCGTCGGCAAGCCCGAGGCCAAGAACACCCTGGACCTCTTCGAGGACCCGCGCTGCCCCGGCTGCGCCTCCTTCGAGCAGGCCGTCGGCGCCACGGTCGAGAAGGACATCAAGGACGGCAAGTACAAGGCGTCCTACCACCTGGGCACGTTCCTCGACGGCAACCTCCAGGGCACCGGTTCCAAGAACGCGCTGAACGCGCTGGGCGCTTCCCTCAACGTCAGCCCGGACGCCTTCCTGAAGTACAAGTACGCGCTGTTCTCGAAGGAGTTCCACCCGGAGGAGACCGGGCCGGACAAGTTCGCCGACGACAGCTACCTGATCAAGGTCGCCGACACTGTCCCCGCACTCAAGGGGAACGCCGCCTTCCAGAAGGCCGTCAAGTCGGGCACGTACGACCGCTGGGCGCTGGAGGTGTCCGAGGCCTTCAACTCCGTCAAGGACGTCAAGAGCACCCCGACGATCAAGCTGAACGGCACGGTGCTGGGCACGGACGGCCCACAGGGCAAGGCGGCACCGTCCAGCCCGGCCGCCTTCAACTCCCTGGTGAACAAGGAACTGAAGAAGTGATGTAGGCGAAGGCCGGCCTCCGTGCTGCCTTCTTCGGCCGGCGTGCTCCGTGCACGCCGGCCGATGCCAAATCTTGACCCGCCCCGGTGCCGCGCACATGGCAGACTCCCGACCGTGCAGGCGACGGGAGGACGTCCCGGGACCCGCCCGGCGGCCGCGCCGGGGGTCCAGCTCAGGGCGGTGCGGGCGGCGTTGTTCACCGCGCTGTGCACCACCTTGTCCGCGGGCTCCCATGTCCTGCTCTCCCAGGCCCCGCTGCCGCCCGCGTCGGTCGTCGCGATCTGCGCCGGCGTCTTCGCCGCGGCCTATGCGCTGACCGGACGGGAGCGTGGCTACGGCCGGATCGCGGCGCTGCTGGTGCCGCTGGAGCTGGCCGCCGACACCGTCTTCACCGCCGGACAGCACACCTGTTACGGCGGGGCCGGCGGCCCGGTCACCGGCCCTCTGCGCTCGGTCGGCGTCGATCTGCTGTGCGGGGGCGGCGAGTTGGGCACTCCGCTCGCCAGAATCGCGGCCCATACGGGCACCCCGCTGCCGCCGGTGCCGACGGCAGCGCCCTGGCTGCTGCTCGCCGCCCATGTCGCCGTCGGCCTGCTCGCCGCCGGCTGGCTGCACCGCGGTGACGCCGCCCTGGACGCCCTGCTGCGGGCCGCCGCGGCCGGCGCCTGCCGCCCGCTGCTGACCGCGGTCGCGGTGGTCACCACCGTCTTCGCCCCGCCCCGCCGGCAGATCCGCCCGCTGCACCCGCTGCCGCCGGCCCGTCCGCTCCCCCTCCTCGTGCACTGCGTTCGGCGCCGCGGCCCTCCCCGGCCGGCCGCCGCCTGACCAGTCCGCAGCAGTCACGACACCCCTGAGGGACGGAACCCCCCATGAGCAACCGCAACAACCAGGCCAACAAGGCCGCGGCCCGCGAACGCATCCGGGCCGAGCGCGAGCGCCAGAAGAAGAAGGAGAAGCTGCGCCGTCAACTCGTCGTGGCCGGGGCCCTCGCCGGAGTCCTGGTGGTGGCCGGCGGCGCCGGCTTCCTGGTGATGAAGGCCAACGAGCCCAAGGGCTGGGAGGCCGCCAAGGAGGCCAAGCCCGTCGCGCCCGCGAACACCCAGGGCAAGAACGGCACCGAGATCCTGATAGGTGACAAGAACGCCAAGGAGACCCTGGAGGTCTTCGAGGACATCCGCTGCCCGTCGTGCGCGTCCTTCGAGCAGAGCACCGGCGAGGCGCTGCTCAAGGACATCAAGGACGGCCGCTACCAGGTCCGCTTCACCATGTACACCTTCATCGACGACTCTCCGGCCGGCGGCGAGGGCTCGAAGAACGCGCTGAGCGCGCTCGGCGCGGCCCTGAACGTCAGCCCGGAGGCGTTCTTGAAGTACAAGACGGCGCTGTACTCCACCAAGTACCACCCCGAAGAGCAGGTGGACACCTACGGCAAGGACGCCGAGCTGCTCAAGGTCGCCTCCGCGGTGCCGGAGCTGAAGAACAACAAGGCGTTCGAGACGGCGGTGAAGAAGGGCACCTACGACCGCTGGGCGATGGACATGACCGCACTGTTCGGCCGTAAGGGCGTCCGGGGCACGCCCACCTTCATGCACGGCGACAAGAAGCTGACGATTCCCCAGGTCCCTCAGCAGCAGATGACGCAGCAGCAGTACAACCAGCTCGCGCAGACCAACTTCAAGAAGATGATCGACCAGGAGTTCGGCCCGGCGAAGGGATCCGGGAAGCCGGACCCGGGCAAGGACGGCAGTAAGGACGAAGACGGTTCGAACGGCATTCGCGAGGGCGAAAAGGACCCCTCGGGCACTCGCTGAGTACCTTTCGGACAACGGGTGGGCGAATTCTCGGAGTTCCCGTGAATTTGCCCTCCCGGGGCCACTTACCGACCAGTAGGGTGAGCGGCCGTGACCGATCATGACCAGATCTCGCGCCGCACTGCCGTCACGGCCGTAGCCGCCACCGCCGCACTTCTGCCGTTCGCCGGCGCCGCCACGGCGCACGCCCAAGAGTCCCCGGACCAGGCCCGGTTCTTCCAGCACGGAGTCGCCTCCGGTGACCCGCTCCCGGACGGTGTCCTGCTGTGGACCAGGGTCACGCCGACCCCGGCGGCCACCCCCGGCTCCGGCCGGGGGCCGGCCACCAAGGTGAGCTGGCAGGTGGCGGCCGACAAGGACTTCGCGTCCGTCGTCGCCCGGGGGAGCCTGACCGCCTCGGCCGCCGCCGACCACACCGTCAAGGCGGACGTCCGCGGCCTGCAGCCCGCCACCCCCTACTACTACCGCTTCACCGTCGACGGGCAGCACTCCCCCGTCGGCCGGACCCGCACCACCCCGGCCCACGACACCACCGCCGGCAACGTCCGCTTCGGCGTGGTCTCCTGCGCCAACTGGGAGTCCGGCTACTTCTCCCCGTACCGGCACCTGGCCGCCCGTACCGACCTGGACGCGGTGCTGCATCTCGGCGACTACCTCTACGAGTACAAGTCCGGCGAGTACCCGGAGTTCAAGTACGTCGTCCGCCCGCACTCCCCCGCCCACGAGCTGCTGACGCTCGCCGATTACCGCATCCGGCACGGCGTCCACAAGACCGACCCGGACGCGCTGGCCATGCACGCCACGCACCCGGTCATCGCCATCTGGGACGACCACGAGTTCGCCGACAACGCCTGGAAGGGCGGTGCCACGAACCACACGCCGGACAGCGAGGGCTCCTGGTCCGCGCGGATGGCCGCCGCGAAGCAGGCGTACTTCGAGTGGATGCCGGTGCGCCCCTCGATCGCCGGCACCACCTACCGCAGGCTGCGCTTCGGCACCCTCGCCGATCTGCACCTGCTGGATCTGCGGTCGTTCCGCGACGAGCAGGCCAAGCCGGGCAGCGGCGCGGTCGACGACCCGAGCCGTACGCTCACCGGGCGGGCCCAGCTGGACTGGCTCAAGGCCGGCCTCGAACGCTCCGACACCGCCTGGCGGCTGGTCGGCACCTCGGTGATGATGTCGCAGGTCGCCTTCGGCGCCGTCCCCGCGAAGCTGCTCGGCCCGCTCGCCGAGATCCTCGGGATACCCAAGGAGGGTCTGGCGATCAACACCGACCAGTGGGACGGCTACACCGATGACCGGCGCGAGCTGCTGAGCCACCTCAGCGACCGCGGTATCGACAACACCGTCTTCCTGACCGGTGACATCCACATGGCCTGGGCCAACGAGGTGCCGCTGCAGGCGGCGACGTACCCCGCCGACCGCGCGGTGGCGACGGAGTTCGTGGTCACCTCCGTCACCTCCGACAACGTGGACGACTTCCTGCATGTCGCCCCGCACACGATCTCGCTGGCCGGTGTCGCCGCCCTGAAGGCCGCCAACCGGCACGTGAAGTGGCTGGACATGGACTCCCACGGCTACGGGGTCCTGGACGTCAGCGCCGAGCGTACGCAGATGGACTACTTCGGGATCTCCGACAAGACCGATCCGCAGGCCACCAGCGCGCTGCTGCGCTCGTACCGCACCCGGTCCGGCACCCAGCAGATGGAGCGGGCGGACCAGCCGGCCGGCTAGCCGAGCATGTCCCGGGCCTCGCCGGCTTCCCGGATCACAGGCCGGCGAGGAAGCCCAGCGCCACCTTCCAGGCGCGCTCCGCGGCCTCTGCGTCGTAGTCGGGCAGCTCGGGATCGGTGAAGAGGTGGCCGGCGCCGGCGTAGCGGAAGACCTCTACGTCCGCGCCGGCCCGGCGCATCTGGAGATACCAGGCGTTCAGCCAGTCGTGCGGCTCGTACGGGTCCGGGTCGGCGACATGCAGCTGCACCGGCAGCTCGTCGGCGACAGTGTCCTCCGCGATGTCCGAGGTGCCGTGCAGCAGGAGCAGCCCGCGGGTCTTCTCATCGCCCAGTGCGAGGTTCTGGGCGACCGAGCCGCCGAAGGAGAAGCCGGCGTAGACCAGCCCGCGGTCGGAGTACGGCGCCACGGCCGTGATGGCCCGCTTGAGCAGCTCCTCCTTGCCGATCTCGTCCTTGATGAGAATGCCGTCCGGTACCGAGTCGGCGGTCCGGCCGTCGAACAGATCGGGGACGATCACCTCGTGTCCGGCGGCCCGCAGCCGGTCGGCCGCGGCATGCACCGCGGGTCGCAGCCCGCACACCGAATGAAACAGCACAATCGTCGAAAGTCCGCTGGTCGAGGACTCGGTGGAGGCCGGCACTGACATCACTTCCCTGGAGTTGGATCGCACTGCCCCATCGTGCCAGCTACGGTCGACAGGACCGGCAGGAGCACACCGCACGCACCACAGCGAGGAGGAACACCGTGTCCCTGGAGGCCGTGCTGCGTCCGATCGTCGTCGTCGGCGGCTCGATCGTCCTCACCCTCATCCTGGTCTGGCTCACCGACCGCGCCCTGCGCCGGATCGACGCCGCCCACCCGGAGACGCCCTTGTGGGGGCTGCTGCGCCGCTGCCGGATACCGCTGCAAGTGGCACTGTGCACGGCCCTGTTGCGCGGCTCGTACGACGAGACCCGGCTGAAGATCGCCGAGAACCATGAGGCGGGCATCGCCCGGGCGCTGACCCTGGTCCTGATCGCGGCCACCGCCTGGCTGGTGGTCCGGGCCGCGGCGGCGATCGTCGAGTCGTCGTACTCGCGCTATGCGGCCAGCGGCCGGGACGCGGCGCGGGTGCGGCGGGTGCGGACCCAGGTGACGCTGATCCAGCGGGTGGTGACCGCCGTGGTGATCGTCGTCGCGGCCGCCTCGATGCTGCTGACGTTCCCGGAGATGCGGGCGGTCGGCACGTCCATGCTGGCGTCGGCCGGGCTGCTCGGCATCGTCGCCGGTATAGCCGCCCAGTCCACCCTCGGCAACCTCTTCGCGGGGCTGCAGATCGCGTTCGGTGACATGGTGCGCATCGGGGACACCGTCGTCGTGGACGGCGAGTGGGGCACCGTCGAGGAGATCACACTGACCTCGCTGACCGTACGGACCTGGGACGAGCGCCGGATCACCATGCCGGTGTCGTACTTCACCGGCAAGCCGTTCGAGAACTGGTCGCGCGGCGGGGCGCAGATGACCGGCACGGTCCTCTTCCATCTCGACCACAGCGCGCCGGTGGAGAAGATGCGCCAGCAGCTGCTCGAAATCCTCCAGGAGTGCCCGGACTGGGACGGCAGGTCCTGGAACCTGGTGGTCACCGACACCACCCCGTCCACGATCGTGGTGCGGGCGCTGGTCACCGCCCGGGACGCGGACACCCTCTGGACCGTGCGCTGCGAGGTCCGGGAGCGGATGCTGGAGTGGCTGCGGACCGAGCACGCCTATGCGCTGCCGCGGATCAGCACCGCGCCCGCCCCGCCCGGGGTCCCGGAGGCCCGCCACGGCGAGTCGCCGGACGCCCGGCGACTGTCGAAGGACTGAGGGGCGCGGCCGCCCGCCCGCACCCCGGCGTCACGGGGTGTGCCGCAGACTGCGCATGTCCAGATGCCGCAGCACCCGGTCGACGATCTCCGGGTCCGCACCCGGCTCACTGCGCGCGGCCAGCACCTCGTGCCGGGCGGCCGAGAGCATCTCGCCCTGGATGCGCTGCACCTTCTTCATCCGGTGGATGCGCTTCTCGAAGAGCTCGCGCCGCTCGTCGTCGACGATGTCCGGCGCGATCCGGGCGCCCATGTCGTACGCCCGGCGCGACAGCTGGTCGCTGACCTCGTCCGGCAGCTCCTCGACCTCCAGGATCTCCTTCAGCCGCCGCTTGGACGCCTTGATCACCCGGATCGCCAGCTCCCGCTCCAGTGCGTCGACGGCATCGGTGTCGGCCCGCACCCGTAGCCTGCGCACCAGCCAGGGCAGGGTGAGGCCCTGGACGAGGAGGGTGCTGAGCACCACCGCGAAGGCGATGAAGAGGATGTCGTCGCGGACCGGGAAGCCGTCGCTGCCGTCGATGCTGTAGGGAATGGCCAGCGCCAGCGCCACGGACGCCACCCCGCGCATCCCCGACCACCACATGATGAGCGTCTCCCGCCAGCTCATCGGGATCTCCTCGTCGTAGTCGCGGAGCTTGTGCATCCGCTTGGCCAGCCAGGCGGCGGGCAGCAGCCACAGCAGCCGGACGCCGACGACCACCCCGACGACGGCGGCGCCGGCCCCGAGCAGCTGCCCCCAGCGCTGCGACGCGGCGCCGAAGATGTTGTGCAGCTCCAGCCCGATCAGCCCGAAGGCGACGCCGGTGACGAGGGTGTCGACGACCTCCCAGAAGGTGTAGCCGGCCAGCCGGCCCATCACATCGTCCGCGTCGACGGCGTACTCGGCCAGGAAGAGCGCGCAGGTCAGCACCGCGAGCACACCTGACCCGCGGAACTCCTCGGCCAGGACATAGGCGACGAACGGCACCAGCAGCGTCAGACCGATCTGCAGCGTCGGGTCCCCGAGCAGCCCCATCAGCTTGTTGGTGACCCAGCCGAGCGCCAGGCCGACCGCTATGGCCACCACCGCGGACAGCACCAGCGAGCCGACCGCGGCGGGCAGCGAGAAGGTGCCGCTGATGGCCGCGGCGAGGGCCACGTGGTAGAGCACGATCGCGGTGACGTCGTTGAACAGCCCCTCGCCTTCCAGGATGGAGACCAGCCGGCGGGGCAGCCCGAGCTTGCCGGCGACGGCGGTCGCAGCGACCGGGTCGGGCGGTGCGACCAGCGCACCGAGCACCACCGCCGCGGCCACCGGCATCCCGGGCACCACCGCCTGGGCGACCGCGGCGACCGCGGCGGTGGTGGCGAAGACCAGCGCCACGGCGAGCAGGAAGATCGGCCGGAGATTGGCGGTGAACTGCCGCCAGGAGGTGCGCTGTACGGCCGCGTAGAGCAGCGGCGGCAGCACCACCGGCAGGATGAACTCGGGCGGCACCTCGACGTTGGGCACGAAGGGCAGCAGTGCCAGGACGGCACCGGCGAGGGTCATCAGCACCGGTGACGGGAGCCCCAGCCGGTCACCGACCGGAACCATGACCACGGCTCCGAGCAGCAGGACGAACATCAGAGCCAGCTGGTCCACGGTGGCTACGCTCCGGGGTCGGATCCGGTCAATTTCCGCCCCCAGCCTGCCACGAAGCTGCCGGTTGCCCGCCGTGTCGGCACCGGGAAAGCCGCTGCGTCAGCTGCTCTCGTCCCGGACGGTGTCGAGCGCGTGCTGCAGATCGTCCGGGTAAGAGCTCTCGAACTCGACCCAGCGGCCGTCCGAGGGGTGCTCGAAGCCCAGCCGGACCGCGTGCAGCCACTGCCGGCCGACGCCCAGCCGCTTGGCGAGCGTGGGGTCCGCGCCATAGGTCAGATCGCCGACGCAGGGGTGGCGGTGCGCGGCCATGTGCACCCGGATCTGGTGGGTGCGGCCGGTCTCCAGCTTGATGTCGAGCAGGCTGGCCGCCCGGAACGCCTCGATGAGGTCGTAGTGGGTGACGGACGGCTTGCCCTCGGCGGTGACCGCCCACTTGTAGTCGTGCTGGGGGTGGCGGCCGATGGGGGCGTCGATGGTGCCGCTCATCGGGTCCGGGTGGCCCTGGACCAGGGCGTGGTAGCGCTTGTCGACCGTACGCTCGCGGAACTGCTGCTTGAGCAGCGTGTAGGCGCGCTCGGACTTGGCGACGGTCATCAGGCCCGAGGTGCCGACGTCCAGGCGGTGCACGATGCCCTGGCGCTCGGCGGCGCCGGAGGTGGAGATGCGGTAGCCGGCCGCGGCCAGACCGCCGATGACGGTCGTTCCGCTCCAGCCGGGGCTCGGGTGGGCGGCAACCCCGACCGGCTTCATGATCACGACGATGTCGTCGTCATCATGGACGATCTCCATGCCCTCGACGGGCTCGGCGACGATCTCGACGGGCGGCGCGGCCTGCGGCATCTCGACCTCCAGCCACGCGCCGCCGTGCACCCGCTCCGACTTCATCACCTCGGATCCGTCGACCCGGACCTTTCCGGCGGCGGCGAGTTCGGCCGCCTTCGTACGGGAGAAGCCGAACATCCGGGCAAGCGCGGCGTCTACGCGCTCGCCCTCCAGGCCGTCCGGTACGGGCAGGGTGCGGATCTCGGGAATGGTGCTCACCCCACGAGTATGGCAGTCCCACCATGGTGTCCTGCCCGGCGGCCGGGGCCGGGACGGGCGGACGGCTCCGGAGGGGCCGGTCAGTCCTTGTGCACGGTCCCGTCGGGGTCCAGCCCCCGGAAGGAAAGGATCACGATCAGCACGCCACCGCAGACGATCGCGGAGTCGGCGAGGTTGAAGACCGCGAAGTGCGCCGGTGCGATGAAGTCGACCACCGCACCCTCGAAGACGCCCGGCGCACGGAAGATCCGGTCGGTGAGATTGCCGAAGGCGCCACCGAGCAGCAGCCCGAGCGCGATCGCCCAGGGCAGGCTGTAGAGCTTGCGGGCGATCCGGGCGATCACCAGGATCACGGCCGCCGCGATGATGGTGAGGAAGATCGTCAGCGCCTCGCCCATGCCGAACGCGGCGCCGCGGTTACGGATCACCGTGAACCGCAGCAGCGTCCCGATCACCTCGATGGGCGCGTGATGCTCCAGCTTCGCGACCACGAGGAGCTTGCTGCCCAGGTCGAGCAGGTAGACGAGGAGCGCGACCAGCAGCAGCGCGACGATCCGCCGCTTACCGCGGCCCTTGCCCTGCTCCGGCTGCACCGGACCTCCCCCTTCGGACCCCGTCGTGGGATCCGCTCCGGTACCCGGCTCGGGTTCCGGCGTACCGGTGATGCGTTCCGCCTCTGCCACGTGTGAGTCCCTCAGCCCGTTGTGTCCCCGGCCGGGACGTGCCCGGCTGAACCACGAGAGTACGGCACACGCGTACGGCAGCGGGCGGTACGGGTGCCGTACGCGCCACCGGTTGCCACCTCAGCGGCGCTCCTGTTGCTGCTTGCACTCCACGCACAGCGTCGCGCGCGGGAAGGCCTGCATCCGCGCCTTGCCGATGGGGTTGCCGCAGTTCTCGCACAGCCCGTAGGTGCCCGCGTCCAGCCGGCCGAGGGCGCGTTCGGTCTGGTGGAGCATCTCGCGGGCGTTGGAGGCGAGCGCCAGCTCGTGTTCGCGGGTGATGTTCTTGCTGCCGGTGTCGGCCTCGTCGTCACCCGCGCCGTCCCCGGAGTCACGCATCAGCCCGGCGATGGCGTCCTCGGCCGAGACGATCTCCGCCCGCAGCCGTGCCGTCTCCTCCATCAGTTCGGTCCGTGCCGCGGCGACCTCCGCGGGCGTCCAGGGGTCCTCGCCGGGCCGTACGGCGAGCTCGCCCGGCGCCGCGGCCACCCGGGCCATGGGCACCGCGGAGTCATCGCCGTGCGCCGTGGCCGATGCGGCCGCAGTCTTCTTCGCCACCACCGTCTTGGCTCCCGTCTTCTTAGCGGGCACCGCGGCCGTCTTGGCCGGAGCCTTCTTCGCGGCCTTCTTCGCCGCCGTCTTCTTCACCACCGTCTTCTTCGCCGCCGTCTTCTTCGCGGCAGCCCGCTTCGGCGCCGCCTTCTTGGCCGTCGCCTTCTCCGGCGTGGTCGTGCCGGCCGCCGTCTTCTTGGCCGCGGCCTTCTTCGGAGCTGTCCTCTTCGCTGCAGACTGCTTCGCGACGGCCTCGTCGGCAGGCGTCGTGCTCTTCTCCGCGGCGGTCTTTTTCGCCACCATGGCCGCGACCCCTTCACATATGTGACATTGTTCGCGAATCGTGACGGGAACGATAAATCGCCGCAGGCCACGCGGCAACGGGACGCACCGCCCTTCGCCTCCCGCCACCCGGCCCGGAAGGGCGGTCCGCCTCGGTTGTGCCCGCTCCCCGCCCGGCGAATCCGCCCGGAGGAGGGGCAGCGGACCGCTGGCCATTCGGGTCATCGCCCGGGCCCGCGGGCGCGCCGCGGCGAAGGCCCGGACCACCCCCGTAGCGCGGCCCGCGCCGGGCCCCGCCCCCGGCCGCCGAAATCCGGTCGGCCGCTGTCGGCGCCGCCCCGTACACTGGCCCCAGCGAGAGGCATTGACGGGACGAGTAGCGCCGTACGCAGCCAGCAGCGACCCGGGGACGGTGGGAGCCCGGGGGCGTGCACGACGTGAAGATCACCCCGGAGCCGCCGGAAGAAAGCCCGCGGGTCCCCCGCAGGGCGAGTAGAACCGGCAGCGCGACCCCAATGAGGGGGCGGTGCAGCAGCACCGCCAAGGAGGGTGGTACCGCGGGAGCCCAGGTTCTCGTCCCTCCGGACGGAGAACGCAGCAGGTGTCCGCCCGGAGGAAGCCCCCGATGAGTCCGCAGCCCCAGTACCGCCAGGTACCCGCCCAGGTAGACCTCCCCGCCCTTGAGCACGCCGTGCTTGAGTTCTGGCAGGAGCAGAAGGTCTTCGCCCGCACCCTCCAGCAGTCCGAGGGACGGCCGGAGTGGGTCTTCTACGAGGGCCCCCCGACCGCCAATGGCATGCCCGGCGCGCACCACATCGAGGCGCGCGTCTTCAAGGACGTCTTCCCCCGGTTCCGCACGATGCAGGGCTACCACGTCGACCGCAAGGCCGGCTGGGACTGCCATGGCCTCCCGGTCGAGCTGGCCGTGGAAAAGGAGCTGGGCTTCAACGGCAAGAAGGACATCGAGGCGTACGGCATCGCCGAGTTCAACGCCAAGTGCCGGGAGTCGGTGACCCGCCACACCGACGCCTTCGCCGAGCTCACGACCCGTATGGGCTACTGGACCGACCTGGATGCCCCGTACCGCACGATGGACCCCGACTACATCGAGTCGGTGTGGTGGTCACTGAAGGAGATCTTCGGCAAGGGCCTGCTGGTCCAGGACCACCGCGTCGCCCCCTGGTGCCCGCGCTGCGGCACCGGCCTGTCGGACCACGAGCTGGCGCAGGGCTATGAGAACGTCGTCGATCCCTCGGTCTTCGTCCGCCTCCCGCTGACGTCCGGCCCGCTGGCCGGCCGGGCCGCGCTGCTCATCTGGACGACCACCCCCTGGACCCTGGTCTCCAACACCGCCGTCGCCGCGCACCCCGACGTCACCTATGTCGTCGCCACCGACGGCACCGAGCAGCTGGTCGTCGCCGAGCCGCTGCTGGAGAAGGCCCTCGGCGAGGGCTGGAGTGCCACCGGCGAGTCGTTCACCGGCCGCGAGATGGAGCGCTGGGCCTACGAGCGCCCCTTCGGCCTCGCCGAGCTCGAAGGCGCCAACATCGTCGTCAACGCCGAGTACGTCACCACCGACGACGGCACCGGCCTCGTCCACCAGGCCCCGGCCTTCGGTGAGGACGACCTCAAGACCTGCAAGGCGTACGACCTGCCGGTGATCAACCCGGTCCGCCCGGACGGCACCTTCGAGGAAGAACTCGCCCTGATCGGCGGCCAGTTCTTCAAGAAGGCCGACGAGACGCTGGTCGCCGACCTGGACGCCCGCGGCCTGCTCTTCCGGCACGTCGCGTACGAGCACAGCTACCCGCACTGCTGGCGCTGCCACACCGCGCTGCTCTACTACGCCCAGCCGTCGTGGTACATCCGCACCACCGCGATCAAGGACGCCCTGCTCCGGGAGAACGAGCACACCAACTGGTTCCCCGACTCGGTCAAGCACGGCCGCTTCGGCGACTGGCTGAACAACAACATCGACTGGGCGCTGTCCCGCAACCGCTACTGGGGCACCCCGCTGCCCATCTGGCGCTGCGAGGAGAACCACCTCACCTGCGTCGGCTCGCTCACCGAGCTGACCGAGCTGACCGGCACCGACCAGTCCGACCTGGACCCGCACCGCCCGTTCATCGACGCGGTCACCTTCGCCTGCCCGACGTGCCAGGGCACCGCGACCCGCGTCCCGGAGGTCATCGACGCCTGGTACGACTCGGGCTCGATGCCGTTCGCGCAGTGGGGCTACCCGTACCGCAACAAGGAGCTGTTCGAGAAGCGCTACCCGGCGCAGTTCATCTCCGAGGCCATCGACCAGACCCGCGGCTGGTTCTACACCCTGATGGCCGTCGGCACGCTCGTCTTCGACAAGTCCTCGTACGAGAACGTGGTCTGCCTCGGTCACATCCTCGCCGAGGACGGCCGGAAGATGTCCAAGCACCTGGGCAACACCCTCCAGCCGATCCCGCTCATGGACCAGCACGGCGCCGACGCGGTCCGCTGGTTCATGGCCGCCGGCGGCTCTCCCTGGGCCGCCCGCCGGGTGGGCCACGGCACCATCCAGGAAGTCGTCCGCAAGACGCTGCTGACGTACTGGAACACCGTCGCCTTCCAGGCGCTGTACGCCCGCACGTCCGGCTGGGCGCCTTCCGCGGCCGACCCGGCCCCCGCCGACCGCCCGCTGCTGGACCGCTGGCTGCTCGGTGAGCTGAACACCCTGGTCGAGCAGGTCACCGAGTCGCTGGAGTCCTTCGACACCCAGCGCGCCGGCAAGGTGTTGTCGTCCTTCGTCGACGACCTCTCCAACTGGTACGTACGCCGCTCCCGCCGCCGCTTCTGGCAGGGCGACGCGGCTGCGCTGCGCACGCTCCACGAGGTCATCGAGACCGTCACCCGTCTCATGGCGCCCCTCACCCCGTTCATCACCGAGCGGGTCTGGCAGGACCTGGTCGTCCCGGTCACCCCGGACGCCCCGGACTCCGTCCACCTCACCGGCTGGCCGGCCGCCGACCGGTCGCTCATCGACCCGGCGCTGTCCGGCCAGATGCAGCTGGTGCGCCGGCTGGTCGAGCTGGGCCGGGCGACCCGCGCCGAGTCGGGGGTGAAGACCCGCCAGCCGCTGTCCCGTGCGCTGGTCGCGGCCCACGGGTTCGCCGGTCTGTCCGAGGACCTGCGCGCACAGATCGCCGAGGAGCTCAACGTCAGCTCATTGGCCTCACTGTCGGAGGTGGGCGGATCCCTGGTCGACACCACCGCCAAGGCGAACTTCCGTGCCCTGGGCAAGCGGTTCGGCAAGGGCGTCCAGGCGGTCGCCAAGGCCGTCGCCGCCGCGGATGCCGCGGCCCTCTCGCTCGCGCTGCGCGAGGGCACGGCGAGCGTCGAAGTCGACGGCGAAACCGTCTCGCTCGCCCCCGACGAGGTCATCATCACCGAGACCCCGCGCGAGGGCTGGTCGGTGGCCTCCGACGCGGGCGCCACGGTCGCCCTCGACCTGGAGATCACCCCGGAGCTGCGCCGGGCGGGCCTGGCCCGTGACGCGATCCGGCTGATCCAGGAGGCCCGTAAGAACAGCGGCCTCGACGTCGCCGACCGGATCGCGCTGCGCTGGCAGTCCACCGACGAGGAGGTGCGCACGGCGCTGGCCGACCACGCCGGCCTGATCTCCGACGAAGTGCTCGCCACCGACTTCGCCCCCGGCGAGGCGGACGGTTCCTACGGCTCCGCGTTCACCGACGAGAGCCTGGCCCTCACGTTCCAGCTGCGCAAGGCGTAACCGCGGTCGCGGTGCACCGCGACACACACCGAGCCCCCCGGCGCCACCGCGCCGGGGGGCTCTTCCGTCCCCGCTGACCGACCGGCACCGCGCGCACAAGTCCACACAAAAGGGCCGGGCCCCGAAGGAGTGTTCCCTCGGGGCCCGGCCCTGATTGCCGACGGTGCGCGCTACGCGGACGTCAGTTGTCGTCCTCGTCGATCAGGAAGCCGCGCATCGGCGACGGCGTCTGCTGCATCGGCTGCGGGCTCTGCGGACGCACCGGAGCCATCGGCTGGGTCATCGCCGGCGACATCTGCTGCTGACCGCCGTAGGACGGACCGCCGCTGGACTGACCGGCCATGGAGTGGTTGCCGCCACCCATCGACTGACCGCCACCCATGGTGTGGTTGCCGCCCATGGTGCCCGCACCGGCCGACGCCATCGACGGCGACGGCGGCAGCGAAGCGGCCGCCGGGGTCCGCGGCGGAGCCAGCGAGTCGTCCGCCTGGTTCTCCAGCTGACGCAGCTGGCTCTCCAGGTAGGACTTCAGCCGCGTGCGGTACTCGCGCTCGAAGCCGCGCAGGTCCTCGACCTTGCGCTCCAGCGTCGCGCGGGCCGACTCCAGCGAGCCCATCGCCACGCGGTGCTTCTCCTGCGCGTCCCGCTCCAGCGCGTCGGCCTTGGCGCGGGCGTCCCGCTCCAGGCCCTCGGCACGGCTGCGCGCCTCGCCGACGATCTTGTTGGCCTCGGAACGGGCCTCCGCGATCGCCTGGTCGGCGGTCTGCTGTGCCAGCGACAGCACGCGTGCGGCGCTGTCACCACCGGGTCCACCCTGCTGGCCGCCCTGCGGCAGCTGCTGAGGACCGCCGGGGCCGCCCATCGGGCCACCCATGGGGCCGCCGGGACCCATCGGACCGGGACCGTGCGGACCCTGCGGTCCGTGGCCACCGGGACCAGGAGGCAGCTGCGGTGCTCCACCGGGCAGTTGGGGAGGTCCACCCATCCCCTGCTGCTGCGGCGGCACCGGCTGCGGACCGGATATGGCGGCGGGCACCGGAGCCCCGGGACGCTGCTGCTGCTCCTGCTGCTGCTGGTCCGGTCCCTTGCGCAGGCCCTGCTGCTGCTGGTTCTGCGCGGCGGCGCGGGTGGCAGCGGCCAGCTTGGCGCGAAGGTCCTCGTTCTCCCGCAGGAGCCGGGTCAGTTCGGCTTCGACCTCATCGAGGAAGGCATCGACCTCGTCCTCGTCATAGCCTTCTCGGAGGCGGACGGTCGTGAACTGCTTGTTCCGCACGTCCTCGGGGGTCAACGGCATCTCTACTTCACCTCAACGTAGTCGTCGGCAATCGGCAAGACCGTATCGTTCACACCAACAACACCGACCTCACGACGGTGATCAGGATGTACACGATGATCATCAATACGAAGAAGGACAGGTCGAGCGCCACGCCCCCGAGACGCAGCGGCGGGATGACCCGCCGCAGAAGCTTGAGTGGCGGATCAGTGACAGTGTAGGCGGCCTCAAGAATGACCACCATCGGCTTGCCGGGTTGCCATGAACGGGCGAACTGGAAGACATAGTCCATCACCAGCCGGAAGATCAACACGATCAGGAAGCAGTACAGCGCGATGTAGATCACCTGACCAAAGACACTCATCTCGCGCCGTCCCTCTCCCCTTGCCTTGCTCCTGTGTTGGCCTCACGGCCTCGGTGTGCCCGGTGTTGCGTCTCAGCTCTGGTTGAAGAACCCGCCCTCTGCGATACGGGCCTTGTCCTCCGCCGTGACATCGACGTTAGCAGGCGACAACAGGAACACCTTCTGCGTCACCCGCTCGATGCTGCCGTGAAGACCAAACACCAAACCGGCCGCAAAGTCGACAAGTCGCTTCGCGTCGGTGTCGTCCATCTCCGTCAGATTCATGATCACCGGAGTGCCCTCACGGAAGTGTTCCCCGATGGTACGGGCTTCGTTGTAGGTCCGGGGGTGGAGTGTGGTGATGCGGTAGGGCTCCCGCTCGGACACAACCTTGGGCATGATCACCGGTGCGTTCTTCTCCAGATTCGGACGGTCGGGTGTGATGGATGCCACGGGGGCGATTCGCGCGGGTCGTCCGTTTTCCGCGGCAAGCGGGGCCGGTTCACGTTGCGCCGGAGGCGTCACGGCACGGACGGGTTCCTCCCGTTCCGGGGGAATTTCGGCCTGCACCTGGTGCTGTTGACGCCGCCCCCGATCGGGCTCCGGGTCAAGCTCGGGCTCGAACTCGTCATCGGGGTCGAACCCCCGGCCGTCGTACCCATCGTCCTCCACGAGGCCGAGGTAGACCGCCATCTTGCGCATCGCGCCGGCCATTCTCTGCGTCCTCCGCTCTGTGGTGGATCGGCTCCGTCACCAGGGGCCTTGGATCCACTCGGCCTGCCCCGCTTTTTACGGGAATGACCATATTTTGTGCTGTGGTCCGACTTGCTTGGCGACGTTACCGGAGCCGTGGTCGGACTCCGAGTACCGCAGTGCCGACGCGCACATGTGTCGCCCCGGCCGCCACGGCGTCTTCGAGGTCCGCGCTCATACCTGCTGACACCATGTTGGCAGCAGGATGGTTCCCGCGCAGGTCGGATGAGATTTCCATGAGCCGTTCGAAGGCGGCGAGTTCGCGTCCGGAGTAGGGCCCGGCCAGCGGCGCGACGGTCATCACACCGTCCAGACGCAGACCTTGGGCCCCGGCGATCTGCTCGGCGAGCGGCGCGACGCCGTCCGGCGCCACACCTCCCCGCTCGCCCCGCACACCCGACTCCGCGTCAAGCGCCACCTGGATCAGACAACCAAGTTCACGCTCGGCGCGCACCGCCTCCTTGGAGAGCGCGGTGACGAGCCTGGCCCGGTCGACCGACTGAACAATTCCGGCATAACCGGCCACAGGCCGCACCTTGTTCGTCTGCAGTTGACCAACAAAGTGCCAAGTAAGGGGCAAATCGGCGCATTCGGCGGCCTTGGGTGCCGCCTCCTGGTCGCGGTTCTCCGCGACCTGCCGTACTCCCAGCTCCGCGAGCAGCCGGACATCGCTCGCGGGGTAGGTCTTGGTGACCACGATCAGGGTCACCTCCTCACGCGGCCGGCCGGCCTTGGCGCAGGCAGCGGAGATACGTTCCTCCACCTGGGCCAGGTTCTGCGCCAGGTGCGTCTTCCGGTCGTCCGTCACGGTGTGGCCTCCCCCAGCCCCGGGCCGGGGGTGCCCCCGAGCCATACATAGCTCGCGAGCCGCCCCGTCGTACGGTCGCGCCGATAAGAGAA
Source organism: Streptomyces sp. NPDC048637 (assembly GCF_040650675.1). Lineage (NCBI taxonomy): Bacteria > Bacillati > Actinomycetota > Actinomycetes > Kitasatosporales > Streptomycetaceae > Streptomyces > Streptomyces sp. NPDC048637. The sequence goes on along the minus strand of NZ_JBEZHQ010000045.1, from coordinate 38,450 downwards.
GTGGTCCGCGGATTCGCGGGTGCAGATGTGGGAATCCTCACGCACCAGCACGCCCTCCGCGGCGAGTTGGGCCCGTACGCCTGCGGTGACATCCACCGCGGGAGTGCCCCAACTGGTCGTCGCACGGGCCTCGGGCACCACCGCGGCGACATCGGAGCGCATCGCCTCGGGCACCTCGTAACAGCGTCCGCAGATCGCCGGTCCGGTGTACGCGATGATCCGCGCCGGCTCCGCGCCACGCTGCACCATCGCCTCGACCACCGCCGGGACGACCCCGGCCACCAGGCCGGGCCGGCCGGCGTGGGCGGCCCCCGCGATCCCGGCGACCGGGTCGGCGAGCAGGACCGGGGTGCAGTCAGCGGTCAGGACCGCGAGCGCAAGGCCCCGGCGAGCCGTCACCACCGCGTCCACACCGGGGATGTCGTCGCCGCGCCAGGGCCCGTCGACCACCGCGACATCCCGGCCGTGGACCTGGTTCATCCAGACCACCGCGGCCGGGTCGAGGCCGAGTTCCACGGCGGCGCGGGCACGGTTGGTGCGTACGGCCTGCGGGTCGTCGCCGACCGCACCACCCAGGTTGAGCTGATCATACGGAGCGGCGCTCACCCCGCCCCACCTGTCGGTGAAGGCGAAATGCGCGCCGCTCTCGTGGTGCTGTTGCCCTATCACTTCAGTGCTTCGGTCACTTCAGGAAGTCGGGGACGTCCAGTTCCTCGGCCGCGGAGTCCGAGTACGGACGGGCCGGGGGAACCTGCGGAGCGCTCGCCGGGGACGACGGGACCTCGCCCAGTGAGGAGGAGGACTCGGCGGGCGCCGGCTCCTCGTCCCGTACGGGCACCGAACCCAGTCCGCCGAAGGACGACGAACGCGGCTCGGGCGGAGTGACCGGACGGCTCGGGGCCGGGGCGGGCTCCTCGCGCTTCGGTGACGACAGTGCGGAGGACTGCGAATCCCGGCGGGCCGGCGGCTGGCCGCCGTCGAAGCCCGCGGCGATGACCGTCACCCGGACCTCGTCGCCCAGCGCGTCGTCGATGACCGCACCGAAGATGATGTTGGCTTCCGGGTGTGCGGCCTCGCTGACCAGCTGGGCGGCCTCGTTGATCTCGAAGAGACCGAGGTCGGAGCCGCCGGAGATGGACAGCAGCACACCACGGGCGCCGTCGATGGACGCCTCCAGGAGCGGCGAGGAGATCGCCATCTCCGCGGCGGCCACCGCGCGGTCGTCGCCACGCGCCGAACCGATCCCCATGAGGGCCGATCCGGCCTCCGACATCACGGACTTGACGTCGGCGAAGTCGAGGTTGATCAGGCCCGGGGTGGTGATCAGATCGGTGATGCCCTGGACACCCGACAGCAGGACCTGGTCCGCGGACTTGAACGCGTCGAGCACGCTCACCTGGCGGTCCGAGATGGACAGCAGTCGGTCGTTGGGGATCACGATGAGGGTGTCGACCTCTTCGCGCAGCTGGGCGATGCCGTCCTCGGCCTGGTTGGCGCGACGGCGGCCCTCGAAGGTGAACGGCCGGGTGACCACACCGATCGTCAGGGCGCCCAGCGAGCGGGCGATGTTGGCGACGACGGGGGCACCGCCGGTGCCGGTGCCGCCGCCCTCACCCGCGGTCACGAAGACCATGTCGGCCCCCTTGAGGACCTCCTCGATCTCCTCGCGGTGGTCCTCGGCCGCCTTCCGACCCACATCCGGGTTGGCGCCGGCGCCGAGCCCGCGGGTCATTTCGCGGCCGACGTCAAGCTTGACGTCGGCGTCGCTCATCAGCAGCGCCTGCGCATCGGTGTTGATCGCGATGAACTCGACGCCCTTGAGCCCGACCTCGATCATCCGGTTGATGGCGTTCACGCCACCGCCGCCGATGCCGACGACCTTGATGACTGCGAGGTAGTTCTGCGGTGCTGCCACGTCGAAGGCCTCTCGCCTCGAGTTACGTGTCGTCGCCGCACGTGCGTGTGGACGCCGACTGATGCCGATGGGACGGTTCGTATCGCCGACCCGAACCCTAACGTTGAAGTTTAGGGTTACCTGTGCCTGTGTTCCTTGGTTCCATAGTCCCTTTGGAACGAGACACTAAGTCGACAAGGCGCGCCCGTTCAACGAACACGCCGAACCTCCCGTTTTTCTTTTCACCCTATGTGATCACCCATAGTCGTAGCCATCCAGGGTGCTGGCCTGCGGCTACGGACGTCAACTCCCGGACACCGCAGGGGCACTGGGCACCGAGATGTCGAAGTGGCGCGCGTCAGGTGCCGCCTTCAGCAGCGCGGTCAGCACCTTTGCCTTGTCGGCGCCCTGTTCGCGGCTGCCCCACGCGACCGTGCGGTCGCCGGCCAGTTCGAGGGTGATGGCGTCGTAGGACCGTACGCGGACCTTCCGTACGTCCTTGTGTACGACTGCGGGCAGCCCCTGGGCGACCTCGACCGCGGCGCGCCGCAACCGGTCGATTCCGAACCGGCGCAGACTTGGGGAGTCGGATGCGGCCATTTCCAGAAGCGGAACGCCCTGGGGAGCCGTGCTGACGGTGGCGAACCGGACGCCCTCGGCGTCCACTTCGACAAACTTTCCGCCCGATCGCATCAGCAGTTCCGGCACTCTTTCGGTCACTTTGAGGCCGATTGTGTGCGGCCAGGACCGCTCGACGTCCACCGTCCTGATGCGCGGCAGCCGTGCGCGCAGCCGGCGGGCCAGCGCGTCCGTATCCACCGAGACCAGCGGGGCGTTCATCGGGGCGTCCGCCGCGGCGATGACTTCATGCGGCGTCAGAACCTTGGTGCCCGTGGTGTTGACGCGCTCCACCCGAAGCCAGTTCGAGGCGTAGAGGGCCCAGACGCCGAACGCGCCGAGCAGCACCGTGACGACCAGGATGATGATCAGACCACGGCGGCTCGGCGCGCGAAGAGGAAGGCGCTCCCACCGGAATCTTCGCCCGGGTGGCGCCGCGGCGGAGGGCGGGCCGGACAGTGACTTCTTCTCGCCTCGCCGGGCGGTTGTCGGTCCGGCCACGCTCCCTGCCTTCTCTCGTGCGCTACTTGTTGCGCTGCGCGATCGCCTCGTACACCATGCCGACCAACAGCTCATCGGCATCCCGGCGGCCGAACTCGGAGGCCGCGCGCGACATCTCGTACAACCGGTGCGGATCGGCCAGGACCGGGAGCACGCTGTTCTGCACCCAGTCCGGGGTCAGCTGGGCGTCGTCGACCAGCAGGCCCCCACCGGCGTTGACCAGCGGCTGGGCGTTGAGCCGCTGCTCGCCGTTGCCGATGGGCAGCGGGACGAAGGCGGCCGGGAGCCCGACAGCGGACAACTCGGCGACGGTCATTGCGCCCGCGCGGCAGAGCATCATGTCGGCCGCGGCGTACGCGAGATCCATCCGGTCCACGTACGGTACCGGGACATAGGGGGGCATCCCGGGCATGTTGTTCACATGCGGCAGTTCGTTCTTCGGGCCGACCGCGTGCAGGACCTGGATACCGGCGCGCTGGAGGGCCGGAACGGCGGCCTGGATGACCTCGTTCAGCCGGCGGGCACCCTGGGAACCACCGGACACCAGCAGGGTCGGCAGGTTGGGGTCGAGGCCGAAGGCGGCCCGCGCCTCGGGGCGGACCGCGGCACGGTCCAGGGTGGCGATGGTGCGGCGCAGCGGGATCCCGACATAGCGGGCACCGCGCAGCTTGCTGTCCGGGGTGCTGACGGCGACGAACTTGGCGTACCGCGAGCCGATCTTGTTGGCGAGGCCGGGGCGGGCATTGGCCTCATGGACGATGATCGGCACCCCGAGCCGCTTGGCGGCCAGATAGCCGGGCAGCGCCACATAGCCGCCGAAGCCGACGACACAGTCCGCCTTCGTGCGCTCCAGGATCTGCTCGGCGGCCTTGATCGTGCCGCGCAGCCGCCCGGGGACGGTGATCAGCTCGGGGGTGGGCTTGCGCGGCAGCGGCACGGCCGGGATCAGGCCCAGCTCATAGCCGCGCTCCGGGACGAGCCGGGTCTCCAGGCCCTTCTCCGTACCGAGTGCCGTGATCCCCACGGTGGGGTCCTGCCTCCGCAGTGCGTCCGCGAGGGCGAGCGCGGGCTCGATGTGGCCGGCGGTCCCCCCACCGGCGAGTACGACATGCACCGAAATTCACCGCTCTCCGGACGGCCGCTTCTTGACGCGCCGTCTCATCGTCTTCCATCTCACCCCAGCCTGCCTCCTGCCGAAGACCGGCTGCCGCATGGCCAACGCCGCCCGTGCAGCGGGCTCGTCACGCGCGAAGGCGATCAAGAGTCCGATGGCGAACATCGTCGGCAGCAGGGCGGAGCCTCCGTAGGAGAACAGCGGGAGCGGGACACCGGCGATCGGCAACAGGCCGAGCACCGCACCGATGTTGATCACGGCCTGGGCCGTGATCCAGGTGGTCACGCCTCCCGCGGCGTACCGTACGAAGGGGTCCTCCGTGCGTCCGGCCACGCGGATACCCGCATAGCCTAGAGCCGCGAAGAGGGCGAGCACCGACAGCGTCCCCGCCAGACCCAGTTCCTCCCCGGTGATGGCGAAGATGAAGTCGGTGTGCGGTTCAGGGAGTTCACCCCATTTTTCCATACTCGCACCGAGCCCGGAACCGAAGAATCCGCCGGACGCCAGCGCATAGATGCCGTGCACGGCCTGCCAGCACTGGTCACCGGGCCCCGGATCGGTCGCTCCGATGCAGGCCAGCCGGGACATCCGGTTGGCGCTGGTCTTGATCAGCAGCGCCCCGATCAGCGTGGCGGCGCCCAGCACCCCCACGAACAGCCGGGTCGGCGCCCCGGCCAGCCACAGCAGCCCGAAGAGGATCGCGGTGAGAATGATCGCGGTGCCCATGTCGCCACCGAGCATGATCAGCCCGAGCAGCAGGAACGCCACCGGGATCAGCGGCACCAGCAGATGCTTCCACTGCACCAGCAGCCTTTTGTCCTGTTTGCGGGCCAGCAGATCGGCGCCCCACAGCACCAGCGCGAGCTTGGCGAACTCGCTCGGTTGCATCTGGAAAGGTCCGCCGAGGCTGATCCAGTTCTGGTTTCCGTTGACCGCGACCCCTATGCCGGGAATCTGTACCAGGCACATCAGGAACACCGAGACGGCGAGCAGCGGATAGGCCAGCCCGCGGTGCAGCCGCACCGGCATACGGGAGGCGGCCAGCAGCAGCCCGCCGCCGAGGACGGCGGCCAGCAGCTGCTTACGGAAGAAGTACGTCGGGGCCAGACCGGACTGCAGCGCCTTGATCTGGGACGCCGAGTAGACCATCACCAGCCCCAGGACGGTGATCAGCAGGCTGCCGCCGAGGATCAGGTAGTACGCGGTCAGCGGGCGGTCCCAGGCGCGCTTCAGCCGGGTGTGGAGCCCCCGGAGACCGCCCGGTGTGCGGCCGCCGCGCGGCTTGCGCACCGTGGAGGGCCGGCGCGCCGGACGCGGCGTGGCCGCCTTCGCCGATCGGGCCGTCATCCTCGTCCCCTCCACAGGTGCGCTCGCCGCCGGCTCTCGACGACAGCGGGGAGAAACGGTCTAGTGATCCCGTGCGGTCAGCTCACCGACCGCTTCGGCGAAGGCGTCGCCCCGCTTGTTGTAGTTGACGAACATGTCCATCGAGGCGCAGGCCGGAGCCAGCAGGACGGTGTCGCCGGGCTCGGCCAGACGGGTCGCTTCCCGGACCGCCTCGGGCATCGCCCCAGTGTCGGTCCGGTCGAGGTCGACCACCGGGACATCGGGGGCGTGTCGCGCCAGGGCTTCCCGAATCAGCGCCCGGTCGGCGCCGATCAGCACCACCCCGCGCAGCCGGGCCGCCGACTTCTGCACCAGCTCGTCGAAGGTCGCGCCCTTGGCGAGGCCGCCGGCGATCCACACGATGTGCTCGTACGCCGCCAACGACGCCTCGGCGGCGTGGGTGTTGGTGGCCTTGGAGTCGTCGATGTAGCTGACGCCGTCGAGGTCCGCGACGTGCTGAATGCGGTGGGCGTCCGGGTGGAAGGCGCGCAGTCCGTCGCGTACGGCGGCGGGAGCCACCCCGAAGGCACGGGCCAGCGCCGCGGCCGCGAGGGCGTTGGCGACGTTGTGCGGGGCCGCGGGCGTGACGTCCGAGACCTCCGCGAGCTCCTGGGCCTGCTGCTGCCGGTTCGCCACGAAGGCACGGTCGACGAGGATGCCCTCGACGACGCCCAACTGGGAGGGTCCCGGGGTGCCGAGGGTGAAGCCGATGGCACGGCAGCCTTCCTCGACGTCGGCCGCCCGGACCAGTTCCTCGGTCACCGGGTCGGCGGCGTTGTAGACGCAGGCGACGGTGTTGCCCTCGTAGACGCGGCCCTTGTCGGCGGCGTACGCCGCCATGGAACCGTGCCAGTCCAGGTGGTCGGGGGCGAGGTTGAGGACGGCCGCGGAGTGCGCCCGTACGGAGGGCGCCCAGTGCAGCTGGTAACTGGAGAGCTCGACGGCGAGGACGTCGTACGAGGCGCCGTCCGGCTGCCCCTCGCCCAGCACCACATCGACGAGCGGGACTCCGATGTTGCCGACGGCGGCGGTCCGCAGACCCGCCGCCTGCAGGATCGAGGCCAGCATCCGGACGGTGGTGGTCTTGCCGTTGGTGCCGGTGACCGCCAGCCAGGGCGCGGAGTCGGGGCCGCGCAGCCGCCAGGCCAGTTCGACATCGCCCCACACCTCGACGCCGGCCTTCTCGGCCGCGGCGAAGAGCGGGCTGGTCGGCTTCCAGCCCGGGGTGGTGACGATCAGTTCCGTGCCCTCGGGGAGGGTGTCGCCATCGCCCAGGCGGACGGTGGCCCCCAGCTCCTCCAGCTCGGCGGCCTGCGCACGCTCACGCTCACCGTCGCTGCTGTTGACGACGGTGACATGGGCGCCGAGGCCGGCCAGGGCGCGGGCGGCGGGAACGCCGCTCACGCCCAGGCCGGCAACGGTGATGCGCCGGCCGGCGAAGTCCGCCGGGCTCTGCATGGTCACTTTGCTGCCTGCCAGCCGCCGTAGAAGATGCCGAGTCCCACGATGACGCACATGCCCTGAATGATCCAGAACCGGACCACCACAAGGACTTCGGACCACCCCTTGAGTTCGAAGTGGTGCTGGAGTGGCGCCATCCGGAAGACCCGCTTGCCGGTCAGCCGGAACGATCCGACCTGGATGACCACGGACATGGTGATCAGGACGAAGAGACCGCCCAGGATGGCCAGCAGCAGCTCCGTACGGGAGCAGATGGCCAGACCGGCCAGCGCGCCGCCCAGGGCCAGCGAACCGGTGTCGCCCATGAAGATCTTGGCGGGCGAGGTGTTCCACCACAGGAAGCCGAAGCAGGCACCCATCAGGGCGGAGGCGACGACCGCGAGGTCGAGCGGATCGCGGACCTCGTAACAGCCGGGTCCGGCGGTGATCTGGTTGGCGCACGACTCCTGGTACTGCCAGATGCCGATGAAGGTGTAGGCGCCGAAGACCATCACCGAGGCGCCGGTGGCGAGGCCGTCGAGGCCGTCGGTGAGGTTCACGCCGTTGGACATCGCCAGGATCATGAACAGCGCCCAGATCACGAAGATCACCGGGCCGATCTGCCAGCCGAAGTCCTGCGTGAAGGAGAGCCGGTCGGACGCCGGGGTCTGCCCGCGCAGGTCCGCGAACTGCAGCGACAGCACCGCGAAGGCGATACCGACGATCAGCTGGCCGGCCATCTTGGCCTTGGCCCGCAGGCCCAGCGAGCGCTGCTTGACGATCTTGATGTAGTCGTCGAGGAAGCCGACCAGGCCCATGCCCGCCATCAGGAACAGCACCAGCACACCGGAGAAGGTGGGGTCGCTGCTCGTGATGACCTTGGTCAGCGCGTAAGCAATGATCGTGGCCAGGATGAAGGCGATACCACCCATGGTGGGCGTACCGCGCTTGCTGTGGTGATCGCGCGGGCCGTCATCGCGGATGAACTGCCCATATCCCTTTTTGGCCAGCAGTTTGATCAGCAGCGGAGTGCCGATCAGGGTCAGGAAGAGCCCGATCATTCCGGAGAAGAGGATCTGCTTCATCGAGTTCATCGGGTCGCGGCTCCACCCTCAGCGCCCGCGGCGCCCCCCATGCCCTCGTCCAGCAAAGCTGCGGCGACCCGCTCCAGCCCCACCGACCTGGACGCCTTCACCAGCACGACATCTCCCGGCCGCAGCTCGCTGCGCAACAGGTCGACCGCCGCCCGCGCGTCGGACACGTGCACCGACTCCTCACCCCACGAACCCTCGTTCTTGGCGCCCATGTCGAGCCAGGCCGCTTCCCTGCCGCCGACTGCCACGAGCTTGCTGACGTTGAGCCGGACGGCCAGCCGCCCGACCGCGTCGTGTTCGGCGAGTGACTCCTCGCCGAGCTCGGCCATCTCACCGAGCACCGCCCACGTACGAGCACCCGTCACCTTGCCGGCTGCGCCCATGGCGACCAGCGCACGCAGCGCCGCTCGCATGGACTCGGGGTTCGCGTTGTAGGCGTCGTTGACGACCCGCACACCGTCCGCGCGCTCGGTGACCTCCATACGCCAGCGGGAGAGCGTGCCGGCTTCGGAGAGCGCGGTGGCGATCTCGTCTACGGGCATGCCCAACTCATGGGCGACGGCGGCCGCGGCGAGCGCGTTCGACACGTGGTGCTCACCGTACAGCCGCATGGTCACATCACTGCACCCGGAGGGTGTGTGAAGCGTGAAGGCAGGCTGTCCTAGCTCCGTGAGCCGGACATTCTCGGCACGTACGGCGGCCTCCGCGGCCTCACCGAAGAGGATCGTGCGGGCCCTGGTGCGCGGAGCCATGGCGCGGACGTACGGGTCGTCGGCGTTGAGCACCGCGATCCCGCCGTCCTCGGCCGGGGGCAGCGCCTCGATGAGTTCGCCCTTGGCCAGGGCGATCTGCTCACGGCCGCCGAACTCGCCGATGTGCGCGCTGCCGACGTTCAGCACCACACCAATCCTCGGCGGGGTCAGCCCGGCGAGGTAGCGGATGTGGCCGACGCCGCGGGCGCCCATCTCCAGGACGAGATGACGGGTGGACTCGTCGGCGCGCAGCGCGGTCAGCGGCAGCCCGATCTCGTTGTTGAGGTTTCCCTCGGGCCAGACCGTCGGGCCGTGGCGCTGCAGCAGCTGGGCGATCAGGTCCTTGGTGCTGGTCTTGCCGGCCGAGCCGGTGAGGCCCACGACGGTGGTGCCCAGACGTGCGACGACGGCGCGGGCGAGCGCGCCGAGCGCGGCGACCACGTCGTCGACGACGATCGCGGGGACGCCGAGGGGACGGGCGGCCAGTACGGCCACCGCGCCCGCCTCGACGGCGCCGGCCGCGAAGTCATGGCCGTCGACGCGTTCACCGGCGAAGGCCACGAACAGCGCGCCGGGGCCCACCGCACGGGAGTCCGCCACGACCGGTCCGGTCACCCGGCGGCCGTCGTCCGGTATGTCGTGCTGCTGCCCTCCGACGGTGCTCGCGATCTCGGCGAGCGACAGGGAGATCACAGGTCACCCCCGGCGCGGGGCGGGCGGTGACGGTAAAGGGGTTGTGCGCGCATGGCGGTGTGTCATCCCTGGTGGTTCGGCTGCGGTGACTTCAAGGAAGCCTCGATGGCCTCGCGCAGTACCTGGCGGTCGTCGAAGGGGCGGACCACTCCGGCGATGTCCTGGCCCTGCTCGTGGCCCTTGCCCGCGACGATCACGGTGTCACCGGGCTCGGCGCGGGCGACGGCGGCGGCGATGGCGGCGGCGCGCTCTTCTTCGACGAGCACCGTGCCGCGTTCGTGAATGGGGACTTCCGCGGCGCCCGCGAGCATCGTGGCGAGGATCGCGAGGGGGTCCTCGCCGCGCGGGTTGTCGGAGGTCAGTACGGCCGTGTCGGCGAGCCGGGCCACCGCGGCACCCATCGGGGCGCGCTTGTGCGGGTCGCGGTCGCCACCGCAGCCGAGGACGGCGTGCAGCTTGCCGTCGGTGACCTTGCGCAGGGCGCGCAGAACCGATTCGACGGCGTCCGTCTTGTGGGCGTAGTCGACCACCGCCAGGTACGGCTGGCCGGCGTCGATGCGCTCCAGACGGCCGGGGACACCGGGCACCGCGGCGACCCCGTCGGCCGCGGTCTGCGGGTCGACGCCGGCGACGACCAGGGAGGTGATCGCGGCGAGCGCGTTGGCGACGTTGAACGGGCCGGCGATCGGGGAGGCGGCGCGCAGGGTCTGGCCGTCCGGGCCGTGCACGGTGAAGGTCGAGCCGAGCGTGCCGACCTCGACGTCGGACGCCCGCCAGTCGGCGTCGGGGTGGCCCTCCGCGGAGAAGGTGGTGACCGGGACCTCGGACTCGCCCTCGGCCAGCCGCTTGCCGTATTCGTCGTCGAGGTTGACGACGCCGGCGCGGCTGCGCGCCTTGGTGAACAGCTGGGCCTTGGCCTGGAAGTAGTCCTCCATGCCGGAGTGGAACTCCATGTGCTCCGGGCTGAGGTTGTTGAAGATCGCGACGTCGAAGACGCAGCCGTCGACCCGGCCGAGGACCAGAGCGTGGCTGGAGACCTCCATGGCGACCGCGCGGACGCCGCGCTCGCGCATCACCGCGAACAGCGCCTGCAGGTCGGTGGCCTCGGGGGTGGTGCGCTCGGACTTGATGCGCTTGTCGCCGATGCGGGTCTCGACGGTGCCGATCAGCCCGGTCAGCCCGCCTGACAGTCGCCCGTCCCCGCCTGCGGCGGCCGCGGCCCGCAGCCCGCCCTCGATGAGGTAGGCGGTGGTGGTCTTGCCGGAGGTGCCGGTGATGCCGATCTGGAGGAGGTCCTCGCCCGGCGCCCCGTAGATGGAGACGGCCAGGGCGCCCATCCGTGCGCGCGGGTTGTCGACGACGAGGACCGGCAGGCCGGTCGCGGCGGCGCGCTCGGCACCCGACGGGTCGGTCAGCACCGCCGCGGCGCCGAGGTCGGCGGCCTGGGCGACGAAGTCGGCACCGTGCAGACGGGCGCCCGGCAGCGCGGCGTAGACGTCACCGGGGCGGACCGCCCGGGAGTCATGGGTGATGCCGGTGACCATCACGGGTTGCGCGGCATCGGCCGCTCCGGCGTCGGGGGCCGGGCTTCCCAGCTGCTCGGCGAGGTCCGCCAGGGGGGTGGGACGGACCTGTTCAGGGCGCGGCGCTCCCGGATAGGTAGCGGACCCGCCCTTCTCGGCGTGCTGGGCTTTCGGGGACTGATCAGGGTGTGACACGGCGGTGAGCGTACCGGGCACCACCGGCCCGGGGCGAAGTGAGGGCCGCGGAGAGGAGCAGTTTCCCGGGGTGGGGGTGCCGTCCGGGGTGCCGTCGGGGGTGATGGTCGTCACGGCGGGATTGCCTCGATTTCATTGGCCTGGCGTGAAGGTGACCGGCAGCCGCGGGGGCTTGGCGCCGGTCGGCGGGACCTGGAGGGTTTTCAGCGCGAAGGCCATGACCTGCTGGTAGATCGGGCCGCAGACCTGGCCGCCGAAATAGCTGCCCGTCGTGGGGTTCTGGACGGCGCAGTAGACCGTGATGCGGGGTTTGTCGGCGGGGGCGAAGCCGGCGAACGAGGCGGTGTAGCCGTGGTAGCGGCCGGTCCTGGGGTCCACCCGGTTGGACGTGCCGGTCTTGCCGCCGACGCGGTAGCCGTCGATCTTCGCCTTCGCTCCGGTGCCTTCCTCGTCGTCCACCACCGATTCGAGCATGGTGGCGAGCGTGGCCGCGGTCTCCCGGCTGACCACGCGGTTCTTCTCGGGCTTGGGCGCCCGTACATAGTGCCCGTCGGGCCCGGTGCTGCCACGGACCAGTGAGGGGGCGATGCGCTCACCGCCGTTGGCGATCGTGGAGTAGACGGAGGCGGCCTGTACGGCGTTGAGGGACAGCCCCTGGCCGAACGGGATGGTGAACTGCTGCGAGGTGTTCCAGTCCTTCGGCTTGGCCAGGATGCCGTCGGTCTCCCCGGGGAAGCCGAGTCCGGTCGGCCTGCCGATCCCGAACTTGCGCAGATACGAGTAGAGGACCTGGTTCGCCGCGGGCTGGGTTTTGCCGAGCTGGCCGGTCGCGAGGATCGTGCCGATGTTGCTGGACTTGGCGAGCACTCCGTTGAGGGTCAGATGCCAGGTGGCGTGGTCGACGTCGTCCGCGAACAGCCGGTCGCCCCGGTGCAGCCGGTTGGGCACGGTGACCCTGGTGGCCGGCGTGGCGACGCCCTCCTCCAGGACGGCGGCCATCGACATCACCTTGCTGGTGGACCCGGGCTCGAACGCGTCGGACAGCGCAGCATTGCCCAGCGCTTCCGGGTCGGCCTTCGACACATCATTGGGGTCGAATCCGGGCGAATTGGCGAGCGCAAGGATCTCCCCGGTGCGGGTGTCCTGGACGACGACATAGCCACGGTCGGCTCGGGACTTGGCGACCTGGTCGGTGATGGCCTGCTGGGCCGCCCACTGGATGTCACGGTCGAGGGTCAGCTCGACGTCGCTGCCGGGGACGGCGGGGTGTTCCTGGGTGTCGGCGGTGGGCACCCGGCGGCCGCCGGACTGGGCGTAGACGAGCTTGCCGTCCTTGCCCGCCAGCTTCTTGTCCAGGCGCGCTTCCAGGCCGCCGCCGCCCTTGCCGGCGCCGTTGACGAAGCCGAGCACACCTGCGGCGAGGTTCTTGTTGGGGTAGAGGCGCTTGCTGTGCTTGTCGGCGAAGATCCCGACCAGGACGTCGGGGCGGGGCGCGCCCTTGGGGGCGGCGGCCGCCTTGGCGTCAAGGGTCTTGCGCAGATCCTTGATCTTCTTCCAGACCTGCGGGGTCTGCTGCCGGGCGAGCAGGGCGTAGCGGGCCTCGGGCCGGTCGAGCTTCTCGGTCAGGGTGGCCTTGTCCTCGCCGAGGATCGGGGCGAGCAGTGCGGCGGCCCGCTGCGGAGCGTCGTCGATCTTGGTCTTGTCGGGCGCCAGCAGGCTCGGGTCGGCGGTGATGTCGTACGCATCGACGGTGGTGGCCAGGTCCACACCGTTGCGGTCGGTGATCGCACCGCGCTCGGCGGCCAGCTTGACCGGTACATAGCGGTTCTCGTTGGCCTTGGCGGCGAACGCTCCGGCGTCCACGGCCTGCACCTGGAAGAGCCGTACGACGAAGACCAGCATGATCAGCGTCAGCCCGAGCGAGACCAGCCGCAGCCGCGGGCGCGGGCTGCCGAGGCGGAGCGCCGGGGAGCCGGGGCGGGGGCGTACGGGGCGGGCGGCGGGCCGGGCCGGGCCGGGCCGGGAGCCGGGCCGGGGTGCGGGGCGCTTGGCGGCGGGCGGGCGGCCGGCCCCGCTGCCGGCCCGGCCGCCGCGCTGGGCGGGGCGTGGCACCCGGCGGGGGTCCCTGGGCTCGGTCATGCCGCGGTCACCTGCCGGAGGTCGTCGGGGAAGGGGCGGCCGCGGTGCCGGGTGCGGCGGGGGCGCCGCTGCCGGGCGGGAAGCGCGGGGCGGACGAGGTCAGGGAGGCCGGGGCGGCCGAGGGCGCCGGGGAGCCCAGAGGGGCCGGATCGGCCGGTGTCGCCTCCGTGCCCGGTGCGCTGTCCGGGCCCAGCACGTTGGCCAGGGCCGGGACCGGCGGCGCCGCCGGGCGGGGCAGCGCGGTGCGGGCGGTCGCGCCCAGGGGCGACGGCTCGGCGGAGGTGCTCAGCGGCGCGCCCTCCGGCCCGGCCACGCTCGGCCTGCCGCGGACCGTGCCGTCCGGGAGCAGGAACACCGGGGTGCCGCCGGGCACCATCCCCAGCTTCCGGGCGCGCTGCTCCAGCGCACCCGGGGCGGAGTAGGCGTCCACGTCCTGCTGGAGCGCCTGCTGCTCGTCCGTCAGCTCGTCGGTCTGCTTCTCCAGCTTGCTGAGCTCGAACGATCCTTGGTTGAGGGCGGAGTTGAGCAGCAGCAGAGTGATCAGGCCGGAGCCGAGGAGGACGACGATGAGGAGCACGAAGGGCGTGCGCGCCGCGGTGCCGCGGGCACCGGCGCCGGAGGGGAACAGCGCGGCGAGGCGTTTCTGTCTGCCGCGCGGCCCCTGCCCTTTCATGCGGTGTCCTCGACGTTCTCGCGGATGCGCTCCGCGCCGCGCAGCCGGGCGGGGGCGGCCCGGCGGTTCTCGGCGATCTCCTCCTCCGTGGGGAGTTCGGCGCCGCGGGTCAGCAGCTTGAGCCGGGGCTGGTAGCGCTCGGGGACCACCGGCAGCCCGGGCGGCGCCGTGTTGGCCGCGCCGGCCGCGAAGACCTGCTTGACCAGGCGGTCCTCCAGCGAGTGGTAGGCGAGCACGGCGATCCGGCCGCCCACCGCGAGTGCCTGCACGGCGGCCGGGACGGCGCGCTCCACGCTCGCGAGCTCCCCGTTGACCTCGATGCGCAGCGCCTGGAACGTGCGCTTGGCGGGGTTGCCGCCGGTGCGCTTGGCGGCCTGCGGCAGCGCGTCGCGGATCAGCTCGACCAGCCGCGCGCTGTTGGTGAACGGCTCCTTGGCGCGCTCGCGGACGACGGCCTCGACGATCCGCTTGGCCTGCTTCTCCTCCCCGTAGGAGCGCAGGATCCGGACCAGCTCACCGGGCGCGTAGGTATTGAGCACATCCGCGGCGCTGATACCGGTCGTCTGGTCCATCCGCATGTCCAGCGGGGCGTCCTGCGCGTACGCGAAGCCGCGGTCGGCCTCGTCGAGCTGCATGGAGGAGACGCCGAGGTCGAACAGCACGCCCTGGACGCGCGGGGTCCCGAGCCGGTCGAGCACCTCGGGGAGCTCGTCGTAGACGGCGTGCACCAGGGTGGCGCGGTCTCCGTACGGGGCGAGCCGCTCGCCCGCCAGCTTCAGGGCGGACGGGTCGCGGTCGAGGGCGATGAGCCGGGCCGCCGGGAAGGTGGACAGCAGTGCCTCGCTGTGCCCTCCCAGGCCGAGCGTGCAGTCGACGACGACCGCACCGGGCTCGGCGAGCGCGGGGGCGAGCAGGTCCAGACACCTCTGGAGCATGACGGGTACGTGGCGAGTGCTGCTGCTCATGCGACGACCTCGCCGCGCTCAGCGCGCCTGCCTCGGCAGAGCGCGCACCTCTTCCTGATTCGCTCGCTACGCTCGCTCATGTGCCTTCCGATGGGCTGGGCGGCAGGTGGGGCCCCGGCCGCTGGCTGGGGGATGCCGCACGTACCGCTTGGTCCCCGCCCGCTCTGAAGGGGAAGTGGCCCTCCGGCGACGGGGAAGTGACGTCGGAAGACCATGGGAGCGGGAGGAGGCCGAGCCGTACGTACGATGCGCGCACGCGAGGAATCCGGTATCCAAGGAGAGCGTCACGCCTCCCACTTCGCGCCACTTTAGTCCACCGGCTGCCCCGGTCAATCAACTGGTTCCGCGCGTCCTGCGACGGCTTTCCCGCCGCCCTTCCCGCGGGCTTCTCACCCGGACGGCGGCGAGACGGCCGGACCTGTGGGTTACCTCACAAGGAGTGACGATGACCCCTATGCCCGACCTCTCATGCAGCCGAAAAGACCGACGCCGATTACGGTGAATCCATGTCCATACCTGCGTCGCAGCCGTTGCCCTCCTCCGCCGACAGCGCCGCCGCCCGTACCGGCGGCACGGTTACCGACCGTCTCGTCGAGGCGAACCAGCGCTATGCCGCCGCCTTCAGCGATCCCGGAATGGATGCCCGGCCCGTCCTCAAGGTCGCCGTGGTCGCCTGCATGGATGCCCGGCTCGATCTGCACGCCGCGCTCGGCCTCGAACTCGGCGACTGCCACACCATCCGCAATGCCGGCGGAGTGGTCACCGACGACATCATCCGGTCCCTGACGATCAGCCAGCGTGCGCTCGGCACCCGCTCCGTCGTCCTCATCCACCACACCGGGTGCGGTCTGCTCAGCCTGACCGAGGACTTCCGCCACGAGCTGGCGGCCGAGGTCGGACAGCGTCCCACCTGGGCCGTCGAGGCGTTCAAGGACCTCGACGAGGATGTCCGGCAGTCCATGCAGCGGGTGCGCACCTCCCCCTTCCTCCCGCACACCGACGACGTCCGCGGCTTCGTCTTCGACGTGACGACCGGCCTGCTGCGGGAGATCGACCCGCAGCGCTGACCCGCCCCGGCCTTCCCGGCGAACCGGCCCGGAAAGTCCTAGTTCGCCGGGAAGGCCGGGAGATAACCTTGTGAGTTATCCACAGGTCATGACGCGAAGCCGCGCGGGCAGCAAGAATGCGTAGGTGCCGTCGTCCTGGCCCCGGCCGGGCGCGACGCGCAACTTTCGGGGTGGGCCGGGTCCGCAGAGGGGGCATCGGCCCGTAGTACGGGGCCGAGGAGGGCCGAGTGACGACGTATGACGAACGAGCGAGCCTCAGCGATCTGACCACCACCGCGGAGCGGGTTCACCGGTCGGTGGAGGAAGTGATCGAGGGCAAGCCGGAGGTCGTACGGCTCGCGCTGACCGTGCTGCTGGCCGAGGGACATCTGCTCATCGAGGATGTGCCGGGCGTCGGCAAGACCATGCTCGCCAAGGCGCTGGCCCGCTCCATCGACTGCTCGGTGCGGCGCATCCAGTTCACACCGGACCTGCTGCCCTCCGACATCACCGGCGTCAGCATCTTCGACCAGCAGCAGCGGGACTTCGAGTTCAAGCCCGGCGCGATCTTCTCCCAGATCGTGATCGGCGACGAGATCAACCGCGCCTCGCCCAAGACCCAGTCGGCGCTCCTGGAGTCCATGGAGGAGCGTCAGGTCACGATGGACGGGCAGACCTACGAGCTGCCCGACCCCTTCATGGTGGTCGCCACCCAGAATCCGGTGGAGATGGAGGGCACCTACCCGCTCCCCGAGGCGCAGCGGGACCGCTTCATGGCGCGGGTGTCCATCGGCTATCCCAGCCCGGCGGCCGAGCTGCAGATGCTGGATGTGCACGGCGGCGCCTCGCCGCTCGACGACCTCCAGCCGGTCGCGCACGCCCACGAGATCGTGAAGCTGATCGACGCGGTGCGCACGGTCCATGTCGCCGACACGGTGCGCAGATACACCGTCGATCTGGTGGTGGCCACCCGCAGCCACCCCGAGCTGCGGCTCGGTGCCTCACCGCGGGCGACCCTGCATCTGCTGCGCGCCGCCAAGGCCTCCGCGGCGCTCCAGGGGCGGGAGTACACCCTCCCGGACGATGTCCAGTCGCTGGCGGTGGCGGTGCTCGCGCACCGGCTGCTGCCCACCGCCCAGGCCCAGTTGAACCGCCGTACGGCCGAGCAGATCGTGCTGGAGATCCTGCAGCGCGTCCCGGTCCCCGAGCCGTCCGCACAGCCGTGGCGGACACCCGGCCAGCAGCCGCCCGGTGTACGGGGGTTGTGATGTCCGACGGGGGAGGCGAGGGCGCTCCGGAACGGAACGGGCTGCGGGCGGCCCTCGGGGGCCTGACGACCCGGGGCAGGTCGTTCCTGGCGGCCGGGATGGCCGCCGCGGTGTGCTCCTACCTCCTCGGGCAGGCGGATCTGCTGCGAGTCGGTCTGCTGCTCGCCGCCCTCCCGCTGGTGTGTGTCCTGGTCCTGCACCGCACCCGCTACCGCGTCGCAGGCCGCCGTACGCTCACCCCCGCCCGGGTGCCCGCGGCCGCCGAATCCCGGGTGCGACTGCGGATGGAGAACATCTCCCGGCTGCCGACGGGCGTGCTGATGCTCCAGGACCGGGTGCCGTACGTCCTCGGGCCCCGGCCGCGCTTCATCCTGGACCGGGTCGAGGCCGGCGGCCGCCGCGAGGTCTCCTACCGTGTCCGCTCCGACCTGCGCGGACGCTATCCCCTGGGGCCGCTGCAGCTGCGCCTCTCGGACCCGTTCGGGATGTGCGAGCTGACCCGCTCGTTCAGCTCCTCCGACACCCTGACGGTGGTGCCGCGGGTCGAACAGCTGCCGGCGGTGCGGCAGGTGGGCGAGGCCGCCGGATACGGCGACGGACGGCAGCGCTCACCGGCACTGGCCGGGGAGGACGACGTCATTCCGCGCGGCTACCGGCACGGCGACGATCTGCGCCGCATCCACTGGCGCTCCACCGCGCGCTACGGCGAACTGATGGTCCGCAGGGAGGAACAGCCGCAGAAGGCGCGCTGCACGGTCCTGCTCGACACCCGCGAGACCGCCCACCCGGGCTCGGGCCCCGACTCACCCTTCGAGTGGGCGGTGGCGGGCGCCGCCTCCACCGCGGTACATCTGCTGGAGCGCGGCTACTCGGTGCGGCTGCTGACCGACACCGGCAGCTCGGTGCCGGGCGCCGACGGCGCCGGCAGCTTCGCGGGCGGCACCGACTCCGCCGACGCCGCGGGACTGCTGCTGGACACCCTCGCCGTCGTGGAGCACTCCGAGGAGGAGGGCCTGTCGGCGGCGTACGACGTACTGCGCGGCGGCAACGAAGGACTGCTGGTCGCCTTCTTCGGCGACCTGGACGAGGAGCAGGCGGCGGTCGCCGGGCGGATGCGGCAGCGCAGCGGCGCGGCCGTCGCCTTCGTCCTGGACGGCGACGCCTGGACACGGGGCCCCGGCGGCATCAGCTTCTCCGACGGCCAGATCCCGGTGGCCGAACGTCTACGGCTGCTGCGGAAGGCCGGCTGGACGGCACTGCCGGTGCTGCCCGGCGACCCGCTCGCCGCCCTGTGGCGCGCGGCCGGGGACCGTACGGGCACCCCGGAGACCATGGCGGGAGGTTGGTCATGAACGGGAGCGTGAGCCGTGGACGGATCACGGCCGGGCCGCCGCTGAGGGACGAGGGGCTGCCCACGAACGGACGGCCGGGTGCGCGGAGCCCCCGCGGCCGGATCAGCGGCCGGCCCGGGCCTTGCCCGGGCGGCCCCGAGCGAAGTGAGGCACAGGCATGAGCGGCCGGGCGCGGCTGGCGCTGTGTGCGGCGGTGGCCACGCTGTGTGCCGCCGGCGCACTGCTGCCGCTGGTGGAACCGATCAGCTGGCTGATCCAGGCGGCGGTCCTGCTGGCCATCGTGACGGGAGTGGGCGCGGCCGCCCGCCGGGCCCCCCTGGCCGGACCCCTGATCATCGGCGCACAGGTGCTGACCGGCGTGGTGCTGATGACCCTGCTCTTCACCCCGGGCGAGGCGATCCTCGGCCTGGTGCCGGGCCCGGACGCCCTCACGGAATTCAGCCGGCTGGTGCAGGCAGGTGTACGGGACGTCGGCCGGTACGCCACCCCCGCCCCCGGCACCCCCGGCATCCGGCTGCTGCTGATCGCCGGCGTGCTGGTGATCGGCCTGATCGTGGACGCGCTGGCGGTCACATACCGCAGCGCCGCACCCGCCGGGCTGCCGCTGCTCGCGCTCTACTCGGTGGCGGCGGGCCTGTCCCAGGGCGGCGCGGGCTGGCTGCGGTTCCTGATCGCGGCGGCCGGCTATCTGCTGCTCCTGCTGGCCGAGGGCCGAGACCGGCTCTCCCAGTGGGGCCGGGTGTTCGGCGGGGCGGGCGGCGGAGCGGGCCCGCCGGGTCGCGGACAGAGATTCACCGCCGCCATCGGCGATCCCGCCCCGGCCCCGGTCCGTACGGGCCGCCGGATCGGCGCGCTGGTCCTCGGGATCGCCCTGGTGGTGCCCGCCCTCCTGCCCTCTCTCGGCGGCGGGCTGTTCGGCACCGCCGGCAGTGGTTCGGGGCCCGGCAGCGGGGGCGGCACGATCTCCGCGGTGAACCCCCTGGTCTCACTGCAGGACAGCCTCAACCAGCCCGAGGACAAGGAAGTCCTCAACTACCGCACGACCGCCGCCGACACCCGCGACCTGTATCTGCGGATCGTCGCCCTCGACCAGTTCGACGGCACGACCTGGAAGCCGTCCGAGCGCACGGTCACGGACGTCCCCGAGCGGCTGCCGGGACCGCCCGGCCTCAGCTCCGCGGTCGACCTCAACCGGGTCAACACCTCGATCTCGACCGCCGAATGGTACGCCCAGAACTGGCTGCCGCTCCCCTACCCGGCGTCCAAGGTGGACATCTCCGGGCGCTGGCGCTTCGAGCCCCAGGGCCGCACGCTCGTCGGGGACCGCGGACAGAACACCCGCGGCCTGCAGTACCAGGTCGAGAGCCTGCAGGTGCGGCCCACGTCCCAGCAGCTGGCCGCCGCTCCCGCGCCGCCCGCCGACCTGCTGCGCGAGTACACCAAGGTCCCGCGCTCGCTGCCCCAGGTCGTCCGCAGCACCGCACGTCAGGTCACCCGCGGCGCCCCGACCACCTATGCCAAGGCCGTCAAGCTCCAGGACTGGTTCGCGCTCAACGGCGGCTTCAGCTACAACACCGACGTCCGGGCCGGCAGCGGTTCCGAGGCCATCGCGCGGTTCCTGCGGCAGAAGGAGGGCTTCTGCGTCCACTTCTCGTTCTCCATGGCGGCAATGGCCCGGACCCTGGGTATACCGGCCCGGGTAGCGGTCGGTTTCACCCCCGGCACCAGGCAGCCCGACGGCACGACCTCGGTCGGCCTCAAGGACGCGCACGCCTGGCCCGAGCTGTACTTCCAGGGCATCGGCTGGACCCGCTTCGAACCGACCCCGAGCCGCGGCAGCATCCCGGACTACGCGTACCCCGACACCCCGGACACCCCCGACCCGGGCAGCCCGGACCCCGAGCCCTCCCGGTCCACGGCCCCCTCGGACGGCCCCTCGGCGGACCCGTCCTGTGGCCCCGTTGAGCAGCGGCCCGGCTCCGGTACGGCCTGCGTATCGCTGCCCGCGGAGTCCGGCACCCGCCCGCCGGACGGCGGCTCGTCCCCCTGGACGATCGTCGTCATGGCACTGGCCGCGCTGCTCGTCCTGCTGCTGCCCGCGGGCCCGCTGCTCTGGCGCCTGCGGATACGCTCCGGACGGCTGGCGGGCCCGGACGGCGACCCGGCGGCGGGCACCCTCGCCGCCTGGCGGGAGCTGCTGGACACCGCCTGGGACTTCGGCATCCTGCCGGACGAGTCACTGACGCCGCGCAAGGCCGCCGCGCGCATCATCCGCATCGGAGATCTGCAACCGGAACCCGCCGCGGCCGCCCGCAGGGTAGCCGCGGCGGTCGAACAGGTCCTGTACGCCCCGCATCCGCAGCCGGTGTCCGGGCTCGCCCCGGACGTCCAGCAGGTGCGGGCCGGGTTGCGGGCGGGCGCAAGCCGTGGTCTGCGACTGCGTGCCCAGCTCGCCCCGCGTTCCGCGACCCGGCTCCGCTGGGCCTGGTCAGCCCGCTGGTCGGCGCTTCTGCACCGGTGCCGTAGCAGCCGCCCGGTGGCCGCGGCACGGCGCGCGCTGGCCGCCCTCCGGCCGGGCCCGCGGCGGGCCTGACCACACGGCACGGAAAAGGTGCTGGGGCCGCCCGACAGGATGGGGCGGCCCCAGCACCTTTTGCCTTCCGGCGCCACCGGGGAACGCTGTTGCGCACCAAGGGGCGGGAATCAGCGGGAATCAGCGGAGATCTACCGGGACCACCGGAGGGCGAACTGCGGGCCGGAGACTGCGAACTGCCAACTGCGACGGCAAAACTCGGCGGGAAAGAGTCACGCAAAGTGCAGCACGGCGCAACTGGAAGAACGACGGAAAGAAACGTCTCCAGGAGCGCGGGGGGACTCGCTCAAGGCCACGCTCCCGACGGGCCCGAGGAAAACCCACGGCCCGTCGTGGCTCAGTGGCCCTGCTGTTCGTCCCTGCGTCGCTGCCAGCGGTCCTCGATACGGTTCATCATCGAGCGCCGCTGCCTGGCCTGACGGCGCGCCGGGGCACCTGTGCCGCCTCCGGAAACCGCACCGGACTGCTGCTCACCCGGCTTGGGAGCCTTGCGCCAGCCGGTGACCGCCAGCACTGCGCAGCCGAGCATGACGAGGAAGCCCACCACACTGATCCAGATCTGCTGCGCGACCATGCCGGCCATGAGCAGGGCGATACCCACCAGGAAGCCCGCGACCGCTTGGTAGACCCGTCGCCGGGTGTACGTACGCAGCCCGCTTCCCTCAAGCGCTGTCGCGAACTTGGGATCTTCGGCGTACAGCGCTCGCTCCATTTGCTCGAGCATGCGCTGCTCGTGCTCCGAGAGCGGCACGGAGTCCTCCTACTCGTCGGTCGCGGGGGGCGACCGGGGTGCGACCCTTTCAGGATAGGCAGGGAATCGCCCCCGTGAAACCCGCCCCTCGACGCCAGTTCACTGTCCGGGCCGCCACGGCGACCGGTGGTGATGCTGCCTGCATTCCCCACCCGCCTGTCCGTCATGCCGGAACGTCGTACCCCGATCATACGGGGCGAAGGGGCTGATCGGGTGGTCTGTGGCCGACTGCACGCGGTAGTCGCGTGAGCCGGGTGGGTCAGTCGCGCTCCGCGAGGACGTGCAGCTGTGTGGCCACGGAGTGGAAGGCGGGCTGTTCGGCGGCGGCCGCCTCGAGCTTCAGCAGCGCCTCCATGGCACCCGGCTCGGTGTCCACGAGCACCCCGGGGACCAGGTCGGCGAAGACCCGTACGCCGTGGACCGCGCCGACCTCCAGACCGGTGGCGGACACCAGCTCGGTGAGCTGGTCGGCAGTGAAACGGCGCGGCACCGGGTCGCCCTCGCCCCAGCGTCCGGCCGGGTCGGTGAGGGCCTGGCGGGCCTCGGTGAAGTGGCCCGCGAGGGCGCGCGCGAGAACGGCGCCGCCCAGACCGGCCGCGAGCAGGCTGAGGGTACCGGCCGGGCGCAGCGCATCGACGGCGTTGCGGACGCCCTCGGCCGGGTCGTCGACGTACTCCAGCACGCCGTGGCAGAGCACGGCGTCGTAGCCGCCGCGCTCGACGACGTCGAACAGCCCGTGGGCGTCGCCCTGGACCGCGCGTACCCGGTCGGCGACGCCCGCCTCCGCGGCGCGGCGCTCCAGGGCGAAGAGGGCGTTGGGGCTGGGGTCGACGACCGTGACGCGGTGGCCAAGGCGGGCGACCGGCACGGCGAAGTTGCCGGTGCCGCCGCCGGTGTCGAGGACGTCCAGGGCGTCGCGGCCGGCGGCCTTGACCCGGCGCTCCAGGGCGTCCTTGAGGACCTCCCAGACCACGGCGGTACGAAGGGATGCGCGCGGGCGCAGCGGGTCAGACACGGCGGGTGGCTCCTCGGCGGGGGCATGAACGTCTAGGCGTCCACCACCCTATTCCGTCCCGCGCCGTCCACCGCCTGCGGAGACGCCCGCAGCGAACGTGGCGCTCGACGGGGCGGGGGCAGAGGCGGTGATGGAGGCGGTGAGTGAAGGCGGTGGGTGGAGGCGGTGGGTGGAGGCGGTGGGTGGAGGCGGTGGGTGGAGGCGGTGGGTGGAGGCGGTGGGTGGAGGCGGTGGGTGGAGGCGGTGGGTGGAGGGGCGGTGCCGGGGGGGGCGGCGGTCGCGGAAGGTCGTGGTCGGGGTGGGTGGCGGGAGGGGAGGTGGCGGTAGAGAAGGGTGGGCAGGCGGGGCGGCGGACGCGCTGGGCGGCGGTGGGGGCGAGCGCCGGTACTTTCCCTTCCCCCTCCGCTCCCCCTCCCCCCCGGGGGCTCCACCCCACCCCCACCCCATCCCCCTCCCCCACTCACCCGCTCCCCTCCTCCGGATTCCTGGGCTCAGCCGCTTGTCACCCCGCCCGCTGGGGCGGCAGAGAGGGCTGGAGGAGCAGCATCCGCTCCACCAGGCGCAGGAACATGGCGGCGTCGCGCAGGAGATCGTCGGCGTCACGGCGGCTCGCCGCGCCGGTTATACCCGCCTCGGCCTTCGCGCGGCGGGCGGCGCCGGCGGCGAACAGGGCGCTCCACTCGGCCAGTTCGGGAGCGACCTCGGGCAGCACTTCCCAGGCGCTGCGGATACGCTGCCTGCGGCGCACGGTGGTCTCCGGCCGGCCGCGGACGGCGAGGACGGCGGCGGCGGTGCGCAGCGCGGCCAGATGGGCCGTGGCGAACTGCTCGTTGGGGGCTTCGAGGGTCTGGGCTTCGTCGAGGCCCTGCTGGGCCTGGGCGAGCAGGTCGAGTGCGGCGGGTGGTGCGGCCGCCCGCCGCAGGACGGGGTGGACATCGCTCGGGGGACCGTACGCAGCGGAGCTGCCCCTGTCGGGACGAGCTGCCATGACGAACCTCCTGTCGTCGCATGCCGGTTCGGGACCGAATGCCGATTCGGACCGTATGAACCCATCGTGACGTACACCACTGACAATCGGCACTGACCTGCTCTTTCGTCGAAAAGGGGACGGGTTCGCCCGCGGATTCGCGGGAACGGATTCCCAACGTCCCCTTGCGGAGCGGGGGGTGGGGTGCGGCATATTTTTTGAACTGACCAGTCAGTTCAAGGGAGGGGATCGTGGACAGCACCCCGCACGGGGCGGCGGTCACGGCCGCGGGATTCGGAGTCAAGGGCCCCCGTGGATGGGCGTTCCAGAACATCCACTTCACGGCCGGACCCGGCTCGCTGATCGCCGTTCAGGGCCCTTCGGGCTCGGGCCGTACGTGTCTGCTGCTCGCGCTCACCGGCCGGATGAAGTCCGCCGCGGGCACCGCCGAGGTCGGCGGACTGCCACTGCCGCAGAAGAAGGCCGCGGTCCGGTCCGTCACCGCGCTCGCCCATGTGCCGGGCGTCGCCGAGCTCGATCCGGCGCTCACCGTGGGCGAGCATCTGCGGGAACGCGCCCTGTTGCAGGGCCGGTTCGGCGGTTCCCTGCGGGCACTGCTGCGGCCACGGCACGGGCGCAGGGCCGCGGCCCGCGCCCTGGTGGACACCGCGCTGACGGCGGCCGGCCTCGACCTGGAATCGCTGCCCAAGGGGATCCGTACGTCCGTGCGCGACCTGGAACGGCTGGAGGCGCTGCGGCTCTCCGTGGCGCTCGCACTGATCGGCGGCCCCCGGCTGCTCGCCGTCGACGACACCGATCTGAAGCTGTCCGGCGGCGAGCGCGCCGCGGCCTGGAAGATGCTGCGCGGCCTCGCGGCGGCCGGCACCACGGTGCTCGCGGTGTGCAGCGAGCCGCCGGAGGGCGACGAGGACGTGGTGCTGGTGCGTACCGGCACCCGCCCGCAACCCACCGCCCCCGGGGGCGCGCCCAGCACATCCACCGCCACCCCGGACGGCCCGGACGGCCCGGACGCGACGGACCCCACGGACGCCACGGACAGCAAGAACAACAAGAACAGCGAGGACAGCGAGACCGGGAAGAGCAGCCAGGGCGGCCAGTCCGGACCGGACGGCACCGACAGCGCTGACAGCGCTGACAGCGCTGACAGCACCGACGGCACACCGGTCGGCGCCCCCGCCACCGACGGGCACGAGAACGGGCACAGGGACGGGGAGGGGGCGGCCGATGCGCTCGCCGAAACTGGCCGCGCTTGAGCTGAAGCGGTTCGGGAGGGGGAAGCTGCCGCGCGCTGCGCTGGCCGCCCTCCTGCTGCTGCCGCTCCTGTATGGCGCGCTCTACCTGTGGTCCTTCTGGGACCCGTACGGGCGGCTGGACAAGATTCCGGTCGCGCTGGTCAACGAGGACACGGGCGCGGCCGTCGACGGGAAGCGGATCTCGGCGGGCGACAGCATCGTCTCGGGGCTGCGGGACAGCCACACCTTCGACTGGCGGCCGGTGGACGCCGAGGAGGCCGCCACGGGCGTCGAGGGCGGCTCGTACTACCTCTCGCTGTCCATCCCGAAGGACTTCAGCCGGCGGATCGCCTCCAGCTCCGGGGACCAGCCGGAGACCGGTGCCCTCAAGGTGCGGACGAACGACGCGAACAACTACATCGTGGGGCAGATCTCCCGGACGGTGTTCTCCGAGGTGCGCTCCGCGGCCTCCACAAAGTCGTCGCGCACCTTCCTCGACAAGATCTTTGTCTCCTTCTCGACACTGCACGGCAAGACCGAACAGGCCGCGGACGGCGCCGACCGGCTCAAGGACGGCATCGGGCAGGCCGAGCACGGCACCGGCAGGCTGGCCGACGGTCTGGGCACCGCGAAGAACGGCAGCGGCAAGCTGGTCACCGGCCTGGGCGACCTCGACGCGGGCGCGGGGCAGCTCTCCCGGGGCAGCTCCGATCTCGCCCGGGGAGCCGGGACCGCCGCCCACGGCTCGCGCCAACTGGCCGACGGTTCGGGGCAGGTGGCGCAAGGCACCCAGCAGCTGGCCGCCAAGGTCAACGGAGTCGTCGGCAAGGTGGGGCCCTTCATCCGGGCGCACGGCAAGGAGATCGGCGAGGCGGCGCAGCTCGTGGCCGACGGTTCGCAGGCGGTCCGTGACCACCTGGACAAGCTCCCCGCCGCGGCATCCACGGAGGCAAAGCTCTCCCGGGGGATCTCCGACCACATGGCCGCCTGCTGCGCTGTGCGGGCGGGGTGCAGCTCGACACCTCCTGTGCGGAGCTGAAGCAGCTCAAGGAGGAGGCGGCCACCGCGGCGGACAAGGCCGAGGAGGTCAGCGGCTACGTCCACGACCAGAAGAACCTCGACCAACTGGGCCGGGATCTGGACACGCTGCACTCCCTGGCGAACGAGCTGGCGCAGCGCGGGCCCACCCTGGGCGCCGACATGGACGCCGCGGTCAAGAAGATCAACGAGCTGAACGACGGTGCACACAAGGTGTCCGCGGGGGCGCGCACACTGGCCGCCGGCAATTCCCGGCTGGCCTCCGGCGCGGACAGGCTCAACGACGGGGCGCACCGGCTGCACGATGGTACGGGCCGCGCGGCGGCCGGGATCGGCGACCTCGACTCCGGTGTGGGCAAGCTCAAGGACGGTGCGCAGACACTGAACGGCGGCATGTTCAAGCTCTCCGACGGCTCGCAGAAGCTGGCCGGCGGGCTGCACGACGGGGCGAAGCAGATCCCCGACTACGGCAAGAAGGACCGTGACGCGCACACCCTGGTCATGTCCGACCCGGTGCAGCTGTCCTCGGACGCGGCCCACAAGGCGCCGAACTACGGCACGGGGTTCGCCCCGTACTTCATCCCGCTGTCCCTGTGGGTCGGCGCGATGGTGGCGTACATGCTGATCCAGCCGCTCAACCGGCGGGCACTGGCGATGGGCGCGGCCTCCTGGCGGGTGGCGCTGTCCGGGTGGCTACCGGTGTTCGGTGTGGGGGTGCTGCAGACCGCGGCGCTGATGTCCGTACTGCACTTCGCGATCGGCCTGGAGATGGTGCGGGCGGCCGGCACGATCGGCTTCCTCGTCCTGGTCACGGCGTGTTTCTCGGCACTCGTCCAGTGGCTGAACGCGCAGTTCGGACCGGCCGGGCGGATCCTGGTGCTGGCGCTGCTGATGCTGCAGCTGACCTCGGCGGGCGGCACCTACCCGGTGCAGACCAGCCCCGGCTTCTTCGCCGCCATCCACCCGTATCTGCCGATGAGTTACATCGTGGAGGGGCTGCGCCGGCTCATCACGGGCGGGGATCTCGCGCCCGTGTGGCAGGGCGGTGTGGTGCTGCTGGCGTTCACCGCGGGGGCGCTCGCGCTGACGTCCCTGACGGCGCGTAGCCGCCAGGTGGTGCGGATGAAGGACCTGCATCCGGAATTGAGCCTGTGAGCACGCAGCCGTCGGGGGGCGGCACAATCGCCCCCATGGACAGCTCCAATACACGCCGCGACGCCACCCGGCGCAAGCTCTTCGAGGCCGCGGTCACGCTCATCGCCGAACAGGGCTTCTCCTCCACCACGGTGGACGAGATCGCCGAGCGGGCGGGTGTCGCGAAGGGCACCGTCTACTACAACTTCGCGAGCAAGAACGTTCTCTTCGAAGAGCTGCTGCGGCACGGCATCGAGATGCTGGCGACGTCCTTGCAGGCGGCCGCCGAGGAGGTGGCCGACCGGGGCGGCAGCCGGATCGACGCGCTGGACGCGATGATCCGGGCCGGGCTGGACTTCATCTCCCGTTACCCGGCGCTCACCCAGCTCTACGTCGCCGAGCTGTGGCGCACCAACCGGGCCTGGCAGTCGACGCTGATGGTGGTGCGGGAGCGGGCCATCACGGTGGTGGAGGACGTGCTGCGGGAGGCGGTCGCCCGTGAGGAGCTGAGTGAGGAGATCGATATCCCGCTGACCGCCTCGGCGTTGTTCGGCATGGTCCTGGTGGCCGCCCTGGACTGGCAGTCGTACCAGCCGGACCGGTCGATCGACGAGGTGCACGCGGCGCTGTCGCGGCTGCTCCAGGGGCGGATCAGCGGCCGGCCCTCGCAGTGACGGGCGGGCCTCCCCCGGCATCGGGAAGAGGGCGCGCGCCGTAGTGGTCAGGTGCGGCGCGCACCCCTTTTCCCTTCCCCCTGGTCCTGCACAAAAAAGTGCGCTGCCCTGGCACGGATCGTTCCCCCTTCGATCCGACCAGGACAGCGCTTCCCCCGTACTCCCCCGTACTCCCCCGTGTTCCCCCGTCACGTCCGGGAGCCGCGCCGCTCCGCCGCCCCGTGTCGGCGGTGCGGCGCCGCTTCCCTTCCGTGGCCCTTACTCTTCCGTCCGGGCGGGCTCCGGCCCATCCGCGTACCTACTCATCTCGGTGTCTGAGTACGGATACTCAAACCTGAGCACCGGCCCCCAGCCGGGGCCTACGATCTGCGGAGTGTCCATACTTCCCTTGGTGTTCACCAGTGGCTGGGCGAGCGGGATCAACGCCTACGCCGTCGTCCTGCTCTTCGGTCTGCTCGGCGCGACCGGCGTCACCGATGAGGTGCCCGCCGCGCTGCAGCGCCCCGATGTGCTGATCGTGGCCGGGGTGCTGTTCGTGGTCGAGGCCGTCGCCGACAAGATCCCATTCGTGGACTCGGTCTGGGATGCGGTGCACACGGTGATCCGGCCGGTCGCCGGCGGTGTGGTGGCGGCGCTGCTGGCCGGCCACAACGGTTCGCTGCCCGAGCTGGCGGCGGGCGTGGTGGGCGGCTCCACGGCGCTGCTGAGCCATCTGGTCAAGGCGGGCACACGGATCGCGGTCAACACCTCGCCGGAGCCGGCCAGCAACATCGTGGTGAGCCTGGCCGAGGATCTGGGGGTCGCTGCGCTCATCGCCTTCGCCGTGTTCCATCCGGTGGCCGCGGCGGTCATCGCGGGGACGCTGCTGGCCGCGGGGATCGCGGTGGTGGTCTTCCTGTGGTCGCGGATCCGCAGATTCCTCCAGCGGCGGCGGCAGCGGCGGGCGGAGAAGCGGCCGGCCGCGGTGGACGGTGCGGCACCTCCGGTGACCTGACGGCGGGCTGCCGCCGGTGGCGCGCGGGCGCTGTCGGGCCCGGCCTTCCACAGCCGTGCGGGCGTTGTCAGTGGGTCCGGATAAAGTCGCAGGCATGGCACGGATTGCGGTGATCGGCGCCGGGATGGGCGCGATGGCAGCCGCTGCCCGGCTGGCCGTCGCGGGCCACCGGGTGGCGGTGTTCGAGCGCGGCGCGACGTATGGCGGCGCGGTGCGGCGGCTGGCACGGGACGGCTTCGCCTTCGATACGGGGCCGGGGCTGCTGCATCTGCCGGCCGTCTACCGCGATCTGTTTCTCAAGACCGGCCGGGAGCCGTTGGAGAGCTGTATCGAGCTGTCCCAGGTCGACCCCGCGGCCCGGCATGTCTTCGCCGACGGCACGGCCGTCTCGCTGCCGAACGCCTCGCGGGCCGGGGTGCTGGCGGCCCTGGACGAGGCGCTGGGCGCGGGCTCCGGGGAGCGCTGGAGCGAGCTGGTGGGCCGCGCCCGCGATGCCTGGGACGCCACCCGCCGGCCGCTCCTGGAGGAGCCGCTGTGGCAGGACTGGCGGGTGCTGGGGCGCGATCCGTATCCGGCGGTGCGCAGACGCGGCCTGTTCGGCCGGGGCAAGGGCCCCACGACCGCCACCCTCGCCGAGGTGGCCCGCCGCGAGCTGGCCGATCCCCGGCTGATCGCGCTGCTGGAGAGCCATGCGCTGGCGTACGGCTTCGACCCGCGCAGCGCCCCGGCGAGCGCCGTCGTGCTGCCGTACATGGAGCAGACCTTCGGGAGTTGGTACCCGCGCGGCGGTATGGGGGCGCTGGCCGACGCGCTGTACGAGCGCTGTGTGGCGCGCAAGGTGGAGTTCAGCTTCGGCGCGGCGGTGACCGGGATCGTGGAGAAGGACGGCCGGGCGGCGGGCGTCGAGCTGGCCGACGGCCGGGTGTCCGAGGCGGAGTTCGTGGTCGCGGGCGTCGACCCGGTGCGGCTCGTGGAGCTCTGCCGGGGGCGGGAGCCGTGGGGTGCGGACGATGTCCGCCCCGCCCTGGGGCCGGGTGACCGTGCCACCGGACGGCTCACGGTCTGTCTCGCGCTGCGCGGCGCGCGCCCCGGGGACGCCGCGCATCGGACGGTGGTCCATGCTGCGGACCGCACGGCCGAGTTGGAGGGCGTGTTCGGCGACGGGTCCGGGCCGCGGACCCCTTGTGACCGGCCCACGGTGACGGTGCTGCGCCCGGACGACCCGACCACCCGGCCGGACGATGCCCATGAGGCCGTGACCCTCACCGCGACGGTGGCTCCGCACGGGCCGGTCGACTGGCAGGACGGGGAGGCCGTGGCGGCCGGCGCGGAGCGGATGACCGAGGTCGCCGAGGCCGCGGTTCCCGGGCTGCGGGAGCGGGTGCTGTGGCGGGAGGTGCTACCCCCGGCGGACGACGCGCTGGTGCCGGGACCGGCGCTGGCGGGCCAGGAGGGCCGGTTCCTGCGGCCCGGCAACCGCACCCGGATACCGGGGCTCTACGCGGTCGGTGGCTGGTCGCACCCGGGCGGCGGGCCGGCGCATGCCGGGATGTCCGGCGCGATCGTCGCGGGCCTCATCGTGAACGGCGACGACTGGCACGGCTCGACGTGAAGCACGGCTCCACCTGAGGCGCAGCTCGACGTGAAGCACGGCTCCACCTGAGGCGCAGCTCGACGCGTGGCACGGCTCGATGCGAGGCGCGGCTCGACGCGAGGCACGGCTCCACCTGAGACACGGCTCGACGCGATGCGCAGCTCGACGTGAGGCACGGCTCCACCTGAGGCACGGCTCGACGCGATGCGCGCCTCCACCTGAGACACGGCTCGACTGAAGGGAAGGGTGACGGGCCGCGGGGACCCGTAGCACCGTCCGGCCGGTCATCCGGCCGCCGGCTCAGTAGCGGTACTGCTGCCCGTCGTAACCCGGCTGCTGGTAGGGCGGATAGGGCTGCTCGGGCGGGAGTTCACCGTCGCGCTGCTGGGGGACCCAGACGCCGCCGGGCGGGGTCTCCCCGTAGCCCTGGCCCGGGTACTGGCCCAGCGGCTGCCCCTGGCTGTCGTACTGCTGCGCGGCGTAGGGCGGTTGGGCGTAGGGGTCCGGCTGCGCGTACGGGTCGTAGGGCGCGGCGTACTGCTGGGTGCCGAGGTACGGGTCTGCGTAGGGCGCCTGCCCGCCCTGGCCCAGGCCGTCGCCGTATGCCGCGTAAGGGTCGGCATAGGGGTCCTGGGCGCCGGGGCCCTGGCCGTAACTGCCGTCGTAGGCATAGCCGTTGCCGTCGCCGTTCCCGTTGCCCGCGGCGCCGTTGTAGGCGTCGTAGCCGTAGCCGTTCTGCTGGGCGCGGGCATCGGGACTGTAGATGCCGTACTGGCCCGTCTCGTCGGGCATCGGCTGCGGGGCGTAGACGGCGGTGGCGTCGGCCCGTGCCGCGTAGTCGTCCTGGACCGCGAACGGCTGGGTGGCGTAGGCGTCCTGGTCCTGCTGCGGCTGGTAGGGGTCCTGGCCGCGGTAGCCGTCGTCGGCGTTGTAGTTGTAGGAGCCCGGCCCGCCGTAGGAGCCCTGCCCGGCAAAGGTTTCCTGCGCGGCGAAGGGCTCCTGTGCGACGAAGGTCTCCTGCGCGGCGAAGGCGTCCCGGCTCTGGAAGCCGCCGGTGCTCTCGAAGGTGTCCGGGCCCCCGTCGAGGACCGGGCCGGTGCCGTCGGTGGGCGGTACCGCCTCCAGGCCGGAGACCTGCAGGGTCGGTTCGGCGGACGGCGGACCGGCCGGGCGGGCCCGCCGGCGCCGGCTCTCACCGGGCTTGCCGCCCAGGGACCAGCCGGTGGTGAAGCCGCGGCGGAAGGAGAGCGTCACATTCGTCTGCCCGATGGCGAAGGCGATCAGGCCCAGCCCGATCACGATCACCGAGGGGATGATCACGCCGATGACCACACCGAGGAAGCCGGTGAAGGCGACCAGTCGCCAGCGCAGCCGCGCCTTGTACTGGAGCAGCACCTCACCCAGCAGCCACAGGGCGACCAGACCGAATGCGATGTAGAGGATCGTCCAGCCCATATACGCCCCTCTTCCGCCGCTCGCCGGCCACCGTGATCAGGACTGCTGGTGCAGGCCCAGATTCTCGTAGATTTCCAGGGTCGCCGTGGAGTGGTTCAGGGTAATGAAGTGCAACCCGGGAACATCCTCGGCCATCAAGCGTGCGCACAGTTCCGTTGCGTACTCGATCCCAATGGAGCGTACCGCCGCGGGGTCGTCCTTGACGGCCAGGATGCGCTCCGCAAGCTCGGGCGGGAAAGCCGCGTTGCTGAGCTGAGCGAACCGTTCGATCTGGCGCACGTTCGTCACCGGCATGATCTCCGGAATGATCGGCGTGGAGCAACCCGCCGCCGCAACCCGGTCCCGGAGCCGGAAGTAGTCCTCCGGGTAGAAGAACATCTGGGTGATGGCGAAGTCCGCACCGGCCCGGCACTTGGCGACGAAGTGTGCCACATCGGTGTCCCAGTCCGCCGAGCGCGGATGCATCTCGGGGAAGGCCGCGACGCCGACGCAGAAGTCGCCGGACTCCTTGATCAGCCGGACCAGGTCGGCGGCGTAGCCGACGCCGTCGGGGTGCCTGACCCACTCGCCCATCGGGTCACCGGGCGGGTCGCCGCGCAGCGCGAGCATGTTGCGGATCCCGGCGCCGGCGTACTGGCCGATGATGTTGCGCAGGTCCGCCGTGGAGTGGTTGACCGCGGTCAGATGGGCGACCGGGGTCAGGGTGGTGTCGGTGGCGATGCGCTCAGTGGCGCGCACCGTGCCGTCACGGGAGGTGCCGCCGGCGCCGTACGTCACGGAAACGAAGGTCGGGGAGACGGCCTCGATCCGACGAATGGCGTTCCACAGGGTCCGCTCACCCTTCTCGGTCTTCGGGGCAGCGAACTCGAACGAATAGGACTGCTTGCCGGAAGCGAGCAGTTCGCGCACCGTGTGCGCACGATCAGTCCTGGTGGAAGCTGTACCTAGGGCCATACCGGCAGGTTAACCACCGGCCGGGCGCACACCAACCGGCATCGGCGTAATGCCTGGTTGGTCGGCTTCGTGTCCACTGGTTGGACATTTTCCGGTCGCCAGGACGACAGGAAAGTTTCCCTCGCCCGCAAGTCGCCGCCGCGAAGTGATCCCGGTCACCCCGGGAGCTTCTGGGCGTCCCAGGTCCGGATGCGCTTGGCCAGGGAGGCGGCCGCAGCTCCCGGATCGTCCGCCTCGGTGATCGCGCGGACCACGACGACCCGACGGGCACCGGCCCGCAGCACCTCGTCCAGATTCCCGGCGTCGATCCCGCCGATCGCGAACCAGGGGCGCTCGGGGGCCCGGGCAGCCGTATGGCGGACCAGGTCGAGGCCGGGGGCGTGGCGGCCCGGCTTGGTGGGGGTGGGCCAGCACGGGCCCGTGCAGAAGTAGTCCACACCGGCCTCGGCGAGCGCGGCGTCCACCTCGGCCTCGGCATGGGTGGAGCGGCCGATGAGGATGTCCGGGCCGAGGAGGGCGCGGGCGGCCGGCACCGGCAGATCGCCCTGGCCGAGGTGCAGCACCTCGCTGCCGATCGCATGGGCGACATCCGCCCGGTCGTTGACCGCCAGCAGCTTTCCGTGCCGCCGGCAGGCGTCCGCGAAGACCTCGAGATGCCGGAGCTCCTCTCCGGCCTCCATGCCCTTGTCGCGCAGCTGGACGATGTCCACGCCCGAGGCGAGCACCGTGTCCAGGAACTGCGGGAGATCGCCCTGCCGCTTACGGGCGTCCGTGCAGAGATAGAGCCGGGCGTCGGACAGGGCCTGTCGTGCGGTGCTCATCGGGCGGCTTCCCCCCAGGTCGGGGGCGTACGGCCGGGCCTTCCGGCACGTACGCCCCTCGGGTGCGGTTACGGATGCGGGTGCGGCGGCCGAGCGCGCCGCGCCGGGCGGGTCAGACGGCGAGCGCCTGGGCCCGGCGCTTCACCTCCGTACCGCGATTCTCGCGCAGCGCCTGGGCAGGCGTGCCGGGCAGGCTCTCATCCGGGGTGAACAGCCACTCCAGCATCTCCACGTCAGTGAAGCCGTCGTCCTTGAGGAGGGTGAGGGTACCGACGAGGCCCTTGACCACCTTGTCGTCCTGGATGAAATCGGCGGGCACATGCAGCGCCCTGTTCTCGCCGCGGCGCACCGCGATCAGCTGGCCCTCCTTGACCAGCTGCCGCACACGCGTCACCTCGACGCCGAGCTGTTCGGCGATGTCGGGGAGGGTGAGCCAGGCGGGGACGAGTCCATCGATGTTTGCGTCAATCTCGGTCACAGGACAAGCCTGCCACCTCGCACTGACAGCCGGTAGCCGGGCATCGCCATCAGGGGCTTCCTGCACACCGGCGGGTGACGGCGCAAGGGGCTGTCCGACAGGCCGGCAGCCGGCGGTCACAGGGCGGGCCGGCGCCCGCTACACGGCCGCGGACTTCAGCGGCACCGACGCATTCGCGGCCCGCTCACGGTCCAGTACGACGCCCCGCTCGATCAGCTTGCGCCCCTGGGCGAGGTCCCGCGGCCGCCCCACGGCCAGCAGCGCGACGAGCCGCCCCTCCCGCAGCCAGATCACCGACCAGGCGGCCCCGGCCGGGTCACCGCGCCAGACCAGCTCGTCGGCGTTCCCGTGATGGCCCGCGTACTGCACGAACCGGCCGAACTGCTCGGACCAGAAGTACGGCACAGGGTCGTAGACCAGCCCTTCGGCGTCGCCGCGGGCAATGTTCTCGGCGACCGTACGGGGGCCCTGGAGGGCGTTGTCCCAGTGGTGGATCAGCAGGCGGGTGCCGTAGCGGGCCGATGGGAAGGAGGCGCAGTCGCCCACCGCGTAGACGTCGGCCACGGAGGTGCGCAGCTGGTCGTCGGCGAGGACGGAGCCGTCCTGCGGTGCGACCTCGACGCCCGAGCCGGCCAGCCAGGCGGTCGCGGGCCGGGCGCCGATCCCGATGACCACCGCGTCGGCCGGCAGGGTCGTGCCGTCCGCGAGGGTGACCGCGCCCGCGGTGACGGACGCCACCCGGGCACCGGTGCGCAGCTCGGCACCGGCGTCCGTGTACCAGCCGGTCATATGGGCGGCGACCTCGGCGGGCAGCGCACCGGCCAGCGGGCGGTCGGCGGCCTCGACGACGGTGACCGCGCAGCCCGCCTCGCGTGCCGCGGTCGCGAACTCGGCGCCGATCCAGCCGGCCCCGACGACCACGATCTCGTGCTGGGCGGCGAGCACCGGCCGCAGCCGTTCGGCGTCGTCCAGGGTGCGCAGCAGGTGAACGCCGGGCAGGCCCTCACTGCCGGGCAGCACGATCGGGTCGGCACCGGTGGCGATGACCGCGTAGTCGTAGGAGACCGGTCCGCCGGCCGTCTCGACGACATGGGCGTCCGGCAGCAGGGCGGTGACCGGGCGGCCGAGATGGAGCTCGATGCCGAGCGCGGCGAAGTCGACGTCGAAGGTGGAGCCTTCGGCCTTGCCCAGCAGGACCGCCTTGGACAGCGGCGGCCGGTCGTAGGGCTGGTGGGGCTCGTCGCCGAGGAGCGTGATCGCGCCGCGCCAGCCCTGTTCGCGCAGGGCGACCGCGGTCTGCACTCCCGCGATTCCCGCGCCGACGATCACGACGCGCGGCGTGCGGTCAGGGGCCTGGGAGGACTTGCTCTGCTCGCTCACCCGATCACTCTAGGACGGTCCGTGACGCCGCTCGCAGCAGCACGCAAGGAGATCTCTGACACACCGTCACGATCGGCCGTCCCGGGGTGCGGGCCCCGGGTAGCCGCGGAGCGTGGCCTTACGGCGCGTCGCAGCCCCGTATTAGGGTGATGGATACACGCACTCGCGGGAGCCCGGGCGGACCGGGCTGAGAGGGAGGCTGGCCGGCCTCCGACCGTACGAACCTGATCCGGGTCATGCCGGCGAAGGGAGGGGCTGGAAGCCCATGCATTCATCCGCCACACCGTCGGGAGCGGCCGCGCCGGGTCCCGATGTACTCGTCCTCGGCGGCGGCATCATCGGCCTGGTCACCGCCTGGCGGGCGGCCGGCCGCGGGCTGACCGTCGCGCTGGCCGACCCCGCGCCCGGCGGCGGCGCGGCCCGGGTCGCCGCCGGGATGCTGGCCGCGGTCACCGAGCTCCACTACGGCGAGCAGACCCTGCTGGGCCTCAATCTCGCCTCGGCACAGCGCTACCCCCGTTTCACGGAAGAGCTGGAGGAGGCCGCCGGGCAGCGGATCGGCTACCGGCGGTGCGGCACCCTGGCCGTCGCGCTGGACGCCGACGACCGCGCCCATCTGCGCGAGCTGCATGCGCTGCAGACCCGCTCGGGGCTGGACTCGCAGTGGCTCACGGGGCGCGAGTGCCGCCGTCTGGAGCCGATGCTGGCCCCCGGGGTGCGCGGCGGGCTGCGGGTGGACGGCGACCATCAGGTCGATCCGCGGCGGCTGGTGAGCGCCCTGCTGGCCGCCTGTGAGCGCGCCGGAGTGGCGTTCCACCGGAGCCCGGCCGCGCGGCTGACGGTCAGCGGCGGGCGCGCCACGGGCGCCGAACTCGCCGACGGCACACGGCTGTCGGCGGGTCAGGTCGTGCTGGCCGCGGGCAGCCAGAGCGGCCGTCTCGCCGGCGTCCCCGACGAGGTGCTGCCGCCGGTGCGGCCGGTCAAGGGCCAGGTGCTGCGGCTGCGGCTGCCGGACGTGCCGGCCGGCAGCCCCGCCTTCCTGTCGCGCACCGTACGGGCCGTCGTCCGCGGCGGGCCCCTCTACCTGGTGCCGCGGGAGAACGGCGAACTGGTCGTCGGCGCCACCAGCGAGGAGCTGGGCTGGGACACCACGGTGACCGCGGGCGGGGTCTACGAGCTGCTGCGGGACGCCCACGAGCTGGTCCCCGGCATCACCGAGCTGCCGCTGGTCGAGACCTGCGCCGGGCTGCGCCCCACCGCCCCCGACAACGCGCCGCTGCTCGGGCCGACCGAGCTGCCCGGCCTCCATCTGGCCACCGGCCACTTCCGCAACGGTGTCCTGCTGGCGCCGGTCACCGGTGACGCGATGGCCGAAGTGCTGGCCACCGGGAGCCTCCCCGAAGAGGCCCGCCCCTTCTCCCCCGTGCGCTTCTCCCCCGCCACCCCGGGACCGGAGCGCACCCGTGCCCCCGAGGAGCAGCCCGTATGAGCGAGCGCAGTGACCGAACGGTGAAGAGGTACGCGGGTGGCCACGGCACACCCGCCCAACGAAGCGAGGCCGGCGCATGAGCGCGTCCACCGTGTCCGTGTCCGTCAACGGCGAGGCCCGTGCGATCCCCGGCGGACTCACCCTCGACCAGATCGTCGCGACGCTGTCCCAGGCACCCGCCGGGGTGGCCGCGGCGGTCAACGAAATCGTGGTGCCGCGCACCCAGTGGCCCACCACCCCACTCGGCGACGGCGACCGCGTCGAGGTACTCACCGCAGTCCAGGGAGGCTGATCCGCAGACATGGCCGACGATCCGCTCACTCTTGCCGGCACCACCTTCGACTCCCGTCTGATCATGGGGACCGGTGGTGCGCCCAGCCTCGACGTCCTGGAGCGGGCGCTGCTCGCCTCCGGTACGGAGGTGACAACGGTCGCCATGCGGCGGCTGGATCCGACCGTGCAGGGCTCGGTGCTGTCCGTACTGGAACGCCACAGCATCCGGGTACTGCCGAACACCGCGGGCTGCTTCACCGCGGGTGAAGCGGTGCTCACCGCCCGGCTCGCCCGGGAAGCGCTCGGCACGGACTGGATCAAGCTGGAGGTCGTCGCCGACGAGCGCACCCTGCTGCCCGACCCGATCGAACTGCTCGACGCCGCCGAGACCCTGGTGGACGACGGTTTCACCGTGCTGCCCTACACGAACGACGATCCGGTGCTGGCCCGCAAGCTGGAGGACGTGGGCTGCGCCGCGATCCTGCCGCTGGGCTCGCCGATCGGCTCCGGGCTGGGCATCCGCAATCCGCACAACTTCCAGCTGATCACCGAGCGGGCCGGCGTCCCGGTCATCCTCGACGCGGGCGCGGGAACGGCGTCGGACGTCGCGCTGGCCATGGAGCTGGGCTGTGCGGCGGTGATGCTGGCGACCGCGGTGACCCGTGCGCAGGAGCCGGAGCTGATGGCGGAGGCGATGCGGCACGCGGTCGCCTCGGGCCGGCTGGCCTATAGGGCGGGCCGGATCCCCCGCCGTCACTTCGCGCTGGCGTCCTCGCCCACGGAGGGCGTACCGGACCTCGACCCGGAACGGCCGGCGTTCTAGCCCACGTTTTTGGCTGTCTCGCCGTTTCGCCTGCGGCGGGCGGGGTCCGCTGCGCGGGGCTGTGGGTGCGGTGACGGGCCTCCGGGGCCTGGTGTGTGGACTGCTTCGCTT
>NZ_JBEZHQ010000044.1:0-74128 GCF_040650675.1 Streptomyces sp. NPDC048637 | reverse complement strand
CCAGAAGGGCGTCCAGGCTGGTAGTCACACACGAGTCAACGGGCGCCCTTCGCCATGGTCGCGGCCAGCACAAACATCGGACTCATTCATCTAGGGGGAGCTCCCTGGGGACAGGACACCGGGCAGCCGGCACAAGCAGCCGGCTGCCCGGTGTCCTGTGGCCCGACCCGGCCGGCGCACCCGTCGGCCGGGTAGTCCGGATCGAGGACATCACCGGGGCGGTTAGGGTGCCGATCTGACGCCCCGACAGATCGCTTGTGCCGGTGCCCAGATCGTGGCCGCTGGTGCCGGGACCAGCACCGCCGGCGCCGGCCACCGACGTGCCAGGCAAGCGCCCGGCCGGACGCACCCGAGCCCGCTTGCCGAAGGCCCAAAAAGGCTTTCCACTCTCCTGGATCCTGCCCTAAAGTGCCGTCCGCGCCGCACCGTTGAGGGCATGGTGGCTCTGGTGATTCCACCGGGACACCGTCACCCGACGGGGTGCCGGATTCCGCCCGGCAGGCGCTGCGGACAGAGGAAGGAGCGTGACGCCATGACGTGGACGCCTTAGCCGCCCGCCCGGAAGGTCCGGGAGCACGGGCGGCGGGTTCCGGAAGGAACGAGATGTCCCGTACGGACAAGACAAAGCCACTGTGGGTGCGTCACGCGGAGCACAACCCCCGGCCGGTCCACGATCACCGCTATGGCGCCTGCGATCTGCCGCCGCACCCGACGCAGGAGGACCCGGACACCCGCTGCCGGTGGGAGGACCCCGGCAGGCAGCTGCTCGGCCGTACCTGCTGCGCGGGATGCAATGTGCGCTCCTGCATAACGGAATGGCAGGAGATGGTCAAGGTCGGCAACCGCAAGGAACGCTACGCGGGCCGACGCGAGGCACGCCGTTTTGCCGCAGGAGAGATCAGCGACTGACCCCGTCCCTCATATTGCCCAGGACCTGGATCGGTGCTGAGCCATTGCCCCGTCTGAACCGGAGGAAATGGGCGCCGCCTCGGTCTCGTACGACACTGCCGCATCGGTCCCGCCGCCATGCCGCTGCCCGTCGAGTCGCGGGTCCTGTAGTGGGTCACCCTCTCGATCCGGGGGTGGCCCACTGGCTGCTTCACGCGGCAGAAGCTCCGGCGATTACCTGTACGTCACCCGCCCGAACTCCGGCTCGGACACCCGCTGAGCGGTCACCAAACGCCTTTGATTCGGCCCGCCACGCTGCCACCCACCCATCAGGAGTGCGACGCGGATCACTCGTGGACCACTGCCAAGTCCCTGACGCCCCGACCCGGCTCTGCTTGGCTATGGGCATTGACGATCACAGGAGGTCCAGGAGCATGGCGCTCACGCACTGGGGGTTCATCTATACGGCCGCAGGCAGCACCGCGGGCGGCGACATTCGCGTCGTGGACACGGGTACGTGCCGCAGTGTGTTCGTCGGGGTGGCGAAGCCCGAGGAGGGCATCGCGGCCGCGCGCCGCCTCGTGGACGAGGGCGTGCAACTGATCGAGCTGTGCGGTGGGTTCGGACCGGTATGGGCCGGGCGGATCATCGAGGCGATCGACGGCGCGGTACCCGTGGGCACAGTTGGCTATGGACCCGAAGCGGTCGATCAGGTGCACGCGATCTTCTCCTGACCGTGCTCCCCGATGTGGCTCGTCCGGTGGCCCACCCTGCCATGGCGGTATGCGTGGCAGGCAGGATTCACCGCTGTCGGTGCGGGCTTCCGCAGCAGTCCTGAGCGCGCCGCGGGCCCCGCGGCGCGCTCGAAGCGGCGCT
The DNA here is from genome assembly GCF_040650675.1 of Streptomyces sp. NPDC048637. Taxonomy (NCBI): domain Bacteria; kingdom Bacillati; phylum Actinomycetota; class Actinomycetes; order Kitasatosporales; family Streptomycetaceae; genus Streptomyces; species Streptomyces sp. NPDC048637. The sequence continues at coordinate 72,364 of NZ_JBEZHQ010000044.1, read as the reverse complement.
CCGTTACCGTTCCCTATGCCTTTCGCCGTGATTGCTCTTCTTGTCGGAGTCGTGGGTGGCCTCATCACCTGGGGGACCACCCGGACCCGCCGCACCTCTCAGCGGGTCCTGCTGGGAATGGTGTGGCTGTGGGCCGCCGGGGTCGTCAGCCTCACCTTCGGTACGCGCTCGGGTGGGGGCCAGGCCGTCAATGTCGCCCTGCTCGACGTGACCAACTCCGCCGACATCGTCGATTTCCTTGTGAACATTGCGCTGTTCCTCCCGGGTGGAAGCCTGTTCGCCATGCTCGGCCACCGCTGGTTCACGGCAGGCCTTTTCGGATTCCTTGGATCCCTCGCGATCGAGACGACGCAGTACCTCGTCCGGTCGGGGCGTACGTCGGACATCAATGACCTGCTCTCCAACACCGCCGGCTGCCTCGCCGGCTTCGCCTGCACAGCGGCCGTCATCGGCGTCCTCGGCAGGTCAACGACCCCCGGCGGGCAGCATCCCCATCCCCGCCTCGTGGACCAGTCGCATCAGTCGCACCAGTCGCACGCACCGGCGCCGGCCACCGGAACAAGGACTCCTTGACGGTAGTGATCCGCCCCCGGACGGACCCTGGACGAGTTGGTGGCCGGCAGTCGGTGGAATACCGGGGGCGGCTCCGCCCGGCGCGGCGGACCGCGAAGCCCACACAGACTCCTCCAGCGGCGGACCTCACGGGCGTCGGGCGGCGATCACATTGCCATGGCCGTGCCGTCAGGAGCTCGTGAGGATGACGAGTTGCTGGGTCGCGCGGGTCATCGCGACATAGCGGTCGACGGCCCCTTCGATGCCCGTGCCGAATGTCTCCGGGGCGATGAGGACGACCAGATCGAACTCAAGCCCCTTCGACAGCTCCGGGGTCAGCGACCGGACGCGGGACGTCGCCCGGAACGTGGGATCGCCGATGACACAGGCGATTCCATCGGCGTGGGTAGCGAGCCAGGAGTCGAGGACGGAGTCCCGTTCCGCAACCGATCCGTGGAGGACGGGGACGTCGCCGCTGCGGATGGAGGTCGGCACATTGGCGTCCGGGAGCGCAGCGCGGATGACCAGCTCGGCTTCCGCCATGACCTCTTCCGGCGTGCGGTAGTTGATGCTCAGGGAGGCCACGGTGAGCCGGTCAAGCCCGATCCGGTCGAGCCGTTCCTGCCACGACTCCGTGAACCCGTGCCTGGCCTGGGCGCGGTCACCGACAATGGTGAAGCTCCGGGACGGGCAGCGCAGCAGCAGCATCTGCCACTCGGCGTCGGTCAGTTCCTGAGCCTCGTCCACGATGATGTGCGCGAACGGGCCGGCGAGCAGGTCCGGTTCGGCGCCGGGCAGGGCGGACTCATCGATCAGGGTGTCCTGCAGGTCGTGGCCGCGCAGCATCCCCACCGCGCCTTCGCTCTCGTCGATCTCGGTGTTCTGCAGGATGCCGTCGATGACGTCGGCCCTGCGTGCACGTTCGGCCGCGACAGCGGCTTCGTGCCGGCGCTTGCGTACGGACGCCTCCGGGTCGCCGAGCCGCTGCCGTGCCGCGTCCAGGAGCGGCAGGTCGGACACCGTCCAGGCCTGGGCGTCCTTGCGCTGCAGCTTGCGGACGTCATCGGTACCGAGCCAGGGAGCGCACTTGCGCAGGTAGGCGGGCACCGACCACAGATCTCCGACGAGGTCGGTCGCTTCGAGCATCGGCCACGCACGGTTGAGGGTCCTGATCAGCTCTCGGTGCTGGAGCAGCGATCTCCTCAGGAGCTCGGGCGGAGCGTCACTGTCGTCCTTGTCCATCAGGATCGTGAGCAGCTCCTCCTGGACCTGGTCGCGCGCCTCGTTGTGCGGAGTACCTGGTTCCACTGCCTCGAACGCCGCCGCCCAATCGTCGGCGCTCAGCCAGATGTCGGACCAGTGGCTCGAGACCGTCATCCCCTCGGTGGGCGGCTCCTCGTAGATGCCGACGGCCGGCTCGATCGCCTTCACCAGGTCAGCCGACGATTTCAGCAGGGCCACGTCCGGGTCGGTCTCGACCGCTGCTGTGGCTCCCTCGGTGACGAGGTCGCGCAGGGTGCAGGTCTGCACGCCCTCCTCGCCGAGGCTGGGCAGGACATCGGAGACGTAGGCCAGGTAGGGCCGGCTCGGACCGACGAACAGTACACCGCCCCGACGGTGACCCAGACGGGGGTCGGAGTAGAGGAGATGGGCGGCGCGGTGCAGTGCGACGACGGTCTTGCCGGTACCCGGACCGCCGTCGACGACGAGAGCGCCGCGGGATCCCGCCCGGATGACGGCGTCCTGGTCGGCCTGGATGGTGGCGAGCACGTCGCGCATCCGGGCCGACCGGTTGCTGCCCAGGCTTGCGATGAACGCGGACTGGTCGTCGAGCGCGGCGTGGCCCTCAAGTCCGTCGGCGGCGAACACTTCGTCCCAGTAGTCGCTGATCCGGCCGCGGGTCCAGCGGTACCTACGGCGGCTCACCAGACCCATCGGGTTGGCGTGGGTCGCCGCGAAGAACGGCTCGGCCGCGGGGGAGCGCCAGTCGAGCAGCAGCCGACGCCCCGCGCTGTCGGTGAGGCCAAGGCGCCCGATGTACACGGGCTCGGGGTTGTCCGTACGGACGATGTGTCCCAGGCACAGGTCCAGACCGAAGCGGCGCAAGGCGCGCAGGCGACCGGTCAGCCGGTGGATCTCCGCGTCCCGGTCCATCGCCGCCCGGCCGATGCCGCCGGGTGCCTTGCGCTCGGCGTCAAGGCGGTCGGACAGTTCGGCGATCGCCTGCTCAAGGCTCTCCGAGAGGGCCGCGAAGTGCCGCTCGTCGCCGTCGATCAGCACCGGGGCGGTCTTGGGGGAGAGGCGGTCGGGAAGATCGAACGCGCTGGTGGTCAGGGGGTTCATGTCATCAGCTCCGGTCCGAGGTCGCTGCCGCGACGACCGGCGGGGCGCACACCCGCATCTCGGTGCCGAGCGCCCGCACCCGCAGTGCGCGTCCCACCACCGGCTCCCCGTCACCGCACGACCCACAAACTGACAAAAGCGCATGCACTTAGCGAATCTCCGATTTCTGCAGGTTCTGACCTCGGCCCGCGATTCTGCCCCACGGCCAGGGCCTTGCCGCAAGCCCCCCAGTCCGCTATAAGTTGAAAGTGGCAAGGAGTGGGAACTCCTCTTTGCCCCTGGGGAACCAGCGGGGGTGCATGCTGTCGCCGGCGGCGGGGCCACCGGGCGGCTCGCCCCGAGCCCTGAAGTACCGCCCTGGCAGCCTGGGGCCAGGCCGGGCGGCTAGGCCGTGTTTTAGGTTCGGATTCCTGTGTGCGCCCTGCACGATGATGATCAAGATGTGGGGCGAGGGGATCTTTCTGATGAGCAGTGGTCGGTGCTGGAGTCGTTGCTGCCTGCGGCGGGCATACGTCGCAGGTGGCCTGGCTGTCGGCGGCTGGTAGACGGTGTGCGGTGGCGGGTTCGGACCGGAGTTCCGTGGCGGGACCTGCCGTTCGAGTACGGACCGTGGCAGACGGTGTATGGGCTGTTCCGGAGATGGCAGCGTCGAGGTGTGTGGGCCCGGCTGCTGACGCTGTTGCAGGCGAGGGCTGATGCGGCCGGGCTGATCTTCTGGGAGGTCAATGTCGACTCCACCATCTGCCGGGCACACCAGCATGCTGCCGGTGCCCGCCGACGCGGTGCCGTGCAGAAGGAACCGCCAGGCGGAGTGAGCGCCGAACCTGAAGACCACGGACTGGGCAGGTCGCGAGGCGGGTTCACCACGAAGATTCATCTGGCGTGTGAGCAGGGACAGAAGCCGTTGTCGCTGCTGATCACCGGCGGGCAGCGCGGTGACAGTCCGCAGTTCGAGCCGGTCCTGAACGCGATTGGGGTGCCCCGGCCTGGTGTCGGCCGGCCGAGAAGCCGCCCGCTGCGGGTGCGAGGCGATACGGCGTACTCTTCACGCGCGAATCGTGCCTACCTGCGCAGACGTGGCATCAGGTGCACGATTCCTGAGCCGGTCGATCAGGTCCGCAACCGCAGGCGCCGCGGACGTGCCGGTGGCCGTCCGCCCTTCTTCGACCGCGTGGACTACAAGGCCCGGCACGCGGTTGAATGCGGGATCAGCCGTCTCAAGCAGCACCGGGCCGTGGCGACCCGGTTTGACAAACTTGCGGTTCGGTTCGAGGCGACGGTTCAGGTTGCAGCGATTCATCAGTGGCTGTGAACCCTCAGCCTGCCGTCGTGCGGATGCCCCAGCAGAAAGCGACGGCCCTGCGGTCCTTACGGAGGAAGGGCGCATTTCCTGGCATTGGCGCGGGGCGGTGTGTATGGGGTTGCACCTTCCGTAGCGGCATGTGGTCCGGTGGACCTATGTCCCATCCTCTTGAGGAAAGGTCCCTGCTCATGCATTCGTCTTTCATGCCACCCCGCCAGGTCAAGATCGGTGACGCGGCGGCCTTCGCCGGCAGCACGCCACGGGCGATTCGCCATTACCACGAGATCGGCCTGCTCCCCGAGCCTGAGCGGGGCGGCGATGACCGCCGCCGCTACGGGTACGAGCACATGATCCGCCTGCTGTGGATTCGCAAGATGGCCGACGCCGGCATCGCCCTGAACGACATCCGTGACGCCTTTACCACCGGCATGGCTTCCACCGGTGCGGACAACGGAGACGGTATCGCGGACCTCCTGGAGCGGTTGGAGGAAACCCTCGCCGAGCAGGAGGCGGAATTGCGGCGGCAACGGACCGCCGTGCAGCGGATGCGCACCGAAGGCAGCCGGATGGGCCTGCTCTCCGACTTCGTCACCGAACGCCTCAAGAGCCTGCCCGAGGGCTCCCTGCGTCAGGCGGACCTGGACAGTCTGCTGGTCACCGAGCGGATCTTCGGACCGCTCGGCGCGGCCCTCCAGGCCACCCGCTTCGTCGCCCTGGCCACGCATCCCACTCTGCGGGAGGATTCCGACCGCATCGATGACGCCGAGGAGGCACTCGATGACAGCATCGCCGTCGACGATCCACGGGTGGCTCAAGTGGCCGTCGAGCGGCACGCCTTCGAAAGCGCCCTGCACGCCGTCATCGAGGAGTCCGGCCTGGGTAAGGACGACGATGCCCTCTGCGAAGCCTGGGACATTTTGCACCCTGCTACCGCCGATGACGGCGAGGACGAGGCCGACCTCAGCTCTGGCAGGCGGGAGGCTGACTCCATGAGCGTGTTCGAAGCCACCGGCAAGATGCCTTACGACTTCTCCCCAGCCCGCCTGCGCTGTATGGAACTGGCCGAAGAGCTATCCGCCCAAGAATCACCCGCTACCTAAAACACGGCCTAGCTCCCTCGGCCCACGCCCACGCCGACGTCAGCGGGTGGTGAGCACCATCCGGAAGCGGGCGGCGCCGGACAACATCTTTCGGTAGGCCTCGTCGGCCTGGTCCAGCGGCACGACCTCGACCATCGGGCGGATCCCGTGCAGGGCACTGAACGCCAGAGTGTCCTGGACATCCTGTGCGGTGCCGGACGGGTGACCGCGGACGATCCGGGCGCTCATGATCAGCTGGCTCGGGCTGACTCCCAGCGGTTCGGCGTCCACGCCGATGACCACCAGCTCGCCACGGTGGGAGAGTCCGTCCAAGGTGGCTGTGATGGCATCGGAGTTCGCGGCGGTGGCCAGGACGGTCCTGGCGCCGCCGAGGGCCTGCAGCGCGTCCGCCACGGGGGTGTCCGCCGTGCTGTCGATGTAGTGGTGCGCGCCGAGTTGCCGGGCGAAGTCAGCCTTGTCGGTTCCGCGGGCGATGGCCACGGTCTCGAAGCCCATGGCAGCCGCGTACTGCACCCCCAAGTGGCCGAGGCCGCCGATGCCGAGCACGGCGACGAGGTCGCCCGACCGTGCGGAGCTGCGCCGCAGCCCGTTGTACGTGGTCACCCCCGCGCAGGCCATGGGCCCCGCATCCGTCGCCGCCAGCCCGTCGGGGATTCGGGCCAGCGCATCGGCCGGCGCGATCACGGTCTCCGCGAAGCCCCCGTCGTACGCCCATCCAGGGACCTTCAAGTTCTCGCAGACAATGAAGTCGCCCTGTCTGCAGGGCGTGCAGTGGCCGCAGCTCCCGCCGAACCAGCCCACCGCGACCCGGTCGCCGACCTGCCAGCCGCTGTACGTTGCCTCGCCGACCGCCTCGATGCGTCCGGCGATCTCATGCCCGGGGACCAGCGGAAAACGGACGCCCGGAAACAGGGCGTCCACGAAGGCGGAGTCGCTGTGGCAGATCCCGCAGGCCTCCACGGTCACCCGCACATGGCCGGGACCCGGCTGTGCCACCTCGCGCTCCACGATCTCCAACGGTCCGCCGACGGCGGCGACCTGCGCGGCTCGATACGTGCTCATGGCGGTCTCTCCAGGTCGAGGGCTCCCGACTCAGCAGACCAGCTCGGCCTCGATCGCGCGCGCCGAAGGGGGGCGGCACACTCCTTCGCAGCGTCAGGAGCCAAGAACATTGCGCTGGTCGAGTGGCACACGATCAGGCCAATTCGCGAAAGCCGGTGAGAAAGCTCAACTGTGAAAGCTAGCTTTCTCATCATGGTTGATGATCTGGATGTGCGCGCGGTGGGTTCGGCGCTGCAGGTGAGCCTCGGTCTGTTCGTACGACGGCTTCGCCAGCCGCTCCAGGGCGAGGAGCTCACGCTTCCTGAGGTGTCGGCCCTGTCGCGCCTGGAACGGGCCGAGTCGGCCACCACGAGCGAGTTGGCCAGGGCCGAGCAGATCACTCCGCAGGCGATGGGGATGACGCTCGCCGGGCTCGGACAGCGCGGCCTGGTGGAGCGCCGCCCCGATCCCGGCGACCGTCGGCGGGTGGTCCTGTCGGTGACCGAGGCCGGGCAACGGGCACTGCGGAACAGGCGCGGCGTCCGGGCCGAGCAGCTGGCGGAGGCACTCACCGCCGGCGGGTTCACCCGCGCCGAGCTGGAGACCCTGCGGGAGGCGGCGCCGCTGATCGAACGGCTGGGCGAGAAGCTGTGACGCCGGAGACCGTGCCGCCCGACACCTCCCCCACCACGAACACGTTCTCGTGGCGGTTCGTGACACCGCTGTTCACGGGGTCGGCGATCAACGCGATCAACACCTCGCTCATCGCGACCGCGCTGGTACCGATCGCGGCCGCCGTCCACGTCTCGGTGGGGCGGACCGCGGTGCTGGTGTCGGCGCTGTACCTGGCCAGCGCGATTGCCCAGCCGCTGGGCGGGAAGCTGGCGGAGGAGTTCGGGCCGCGCCGGGTGTTCCTGGCCGGCATCCTGATCGTCCTGGCGGGCGGGACCGTGGGCGGCGTGGGTCAGGATCTGACCGCCTTGGTCGTGGCCCGGGTACTGATCGGGGTGGGCAGCTCCGCCGTCTACCCCTCCGCGATGCTGCTCATCCGCCGCCGCGCGGAAGCGGCCGGTCTGGACGCGCCGCCCGGTGGTGTACTCGGAGGACTGATGATCGCCGGCGCAGCCACCTCCGCCCTCGGCCTTCCGATGGGCGGCCTGCTGGTCGACGCCTGGGGATGGCGGACCACGTTCTTGATCAACCTCCCCTTCGCACTCCTGGCCCTCGCCATGGCCTTCTTCTGGATCCCCGCCGACCCGCCGGTCGAGGGATCGAGAACACCTCGGGAGCTCGCGGCGCGCCTCGACGTGGCGGGCATCGTCGGCTTCGGCGGGGCCATCGCAGCGCTGTTGGTGTTCCTGAAGGGACTTCCGCACCCCGACTGGCTCGTTCTTGGCCTGGCCGTCGTCATCGGTGCGGGGCTCGTGTGGTGGGAACTACGGGCGCGCCGGCCGTTCTTCGACGTGCGCCTGCTGGGCACGAATCCGGCGCTCACCCGCACCTACCTGCGCTTCGCCGTGGCGTCGCTGTGCGTCTACACCGTCCTCTACGGCCTCACCCAGTGGCTCCAGGCCGGTCGGCACCTGTCCTCCGAGGCGGCCGGCCTGCTCCTGCTGCCCATGACCGCGCTCTCCGCCCTGCTCGTCCGGCCGATCTCGCGACGGAACCTGGTCCGCATGCCGCTGATCGTCGCGGCGGTCTCCTGTCTGGCCGCCTCGGCCGGGGTACTCGCGCTCACCGCGAGCACCCCGACCGCCTGGATCGTGGCCATCACCCTGGTCTTCGGGATCACCCTCGGCACCACCATCAGCGCCAACCAGACGACTCTGTACACCCAGGTCGGAACCGGTGAACTCGGTACCGCCGCGGGGCTGTTCCGGACGTTCGGCTTCCTCGGCTCGATCGCTTCGTCCGCGCTGATCTCCGTGGTGTTCCAGACTCAGGTCAACGATCACCGACTGCACATGATCGCCTTGGTCATGGTCATCGTCAGCCTTCTGGGACTGATCCTCGTGGTCACCGACCGCACGGTCATGGCCCGCGTCCGCGCCCGGGTGTGACGCATGGTCCGGAGGCCGGGAAACGACGACAGCCCGACCCGCGACGGGCCCCGCATCGGCACGGGTCGTGTCACTGGTCCTTGCCCCCCGGGCTTCGCGGGCCTGGGCTTGCGGCCGCGCCCGTCAGACGAGGGGATGCCGGTGGACGGGCGGCAGGTCGGGCAGCAGTCCGGGCCAGACGACGTCCAGGACGTGGGCGCTGGGCGTGAACAGGGCGGCGGCAAGGGCCGGGAGGTCGGCGATGTCGTGCCACTCCCAGCGGTGGATCAGCTCCGGCTCGCGCACGGCCGGTGTGCCGCAGAAGTCGATGACGCGCACAGCGGCAGTCACACGCGGCATGCCGTGAACGGCGTCCATCAGGATTGCCAGCAGCCGTGCATCGGCCGCCTTGGCCGTGAGGCCGGTCTCCTCTGCCAGCTCGCGCACGGCGGCCTCGACGAATGATTCGCCGCCGTCGTTCTTGCCACCGGGCAGCTCCCACGTCCCCCGCAGCGACCTGCCCAGCAGCACACGGCCCGCTTCGTCGGTCACCACGACGCCCGCACCGGTCAGGGCGTGCGGGGACGGGCGCCCCTTGCCGCGGTAGGCCACCGGGCCCGAGGCAGGGTTGCGCAGCACGAGGAACGCCAGCCCTTCCGCGTCACGTCGTTCGACCGTGTGCCATCCGGCGGACAGCAGGGTGATCTCCTCCTCATCGAGCGCGATGGCACGGCGTTCGGCAGACACCGCCGCCGCGACCGGGGTGATCACCACGACCGCGCCGCCGGGGCTCAGCCGTTCGCGCAATCGGTGCATGACACGGGTGCGGTCGCCGATGAAGGCATAGCTCAGCCGGAAGGCGATCAGGTCGTACGAGGAGTGCAGGCCGTCGAGGGGGTCCCGCTCGATGTCGCACCGCATGAACCTCACCGTGCCGGACGCCGGTGGTGTCTGCTGGGCGGTGCGGAGCGCCGAGGCCGCGTAGTCGAGGGCGTCGACGGTGTAGCCGGTGGCCGCGAGATGGCGGGCGAGATCGCCCAGGCCGCAGCCCACGTCCAGGGCATGGCCGCCGCCGGGCGGTGCGGGAACAAGTTCCTGGAGCAGGGTGTGTTCGGCGTCGTCGAGCGGGCGGAAGGAACGGCCTTCTGCGTAATGGGTGTCCCATGCGTCCTGCGTGACGTTTCCCATCGCGAAACTGCCTTTCAGCGTATTGATTGAGCCGGACATGCGGGGCGGGGAGCAGCGGAAGGTGCCGCCGCCTCGTACCTCCGTATCAGCTGCTGCTCCTGGAGAAGGTGCACCTTCCCGAGGGCTTCCCCCTCGGCTACGTGTTCGCCACACCGGAACAGGCCACCGTGCTGGAGAAGGAACTCGGCCTGGCTCTGCACTGAGCGAACCGAGCGTATTGAGCGAACTGAGCGAACTGAGCGAGCCGAGCGAATTGGTGATCGGCCCCGGTGTGGGGCGAGGAGCGGTGGGGTGGGTCGATCGACCCCGCACGCTGAGCCGGGGCATGCCACCTCATCGCCTGGGGTGGAAGGCGCCCTCCGGGGCTGGCAGGATGGACGTCCATGAATGATCAAGCAGCCCTGACCGCCCAAGCTCTGGGCCTGATCACGAGCCGCTACCCGCACGCCCTGGGCGCGACCCTCGGCGGCTCGGCCGCCCGAGGCCGCGCGACTGCGACCAGCGATCTGGACGTGGCCGTCCTGCTTCCGGACTCGGATACCAGCCGCCGCGAGGTGATACGCCACGAGGGCCGCTTGGCCGAGCTGTTCCTGCACACCCTGGCGGACCTCCCGGCGGTCTTCGACGGGGACAGAGTCCGCCGCCGGGGCACCGTACTCTTCCTCTATGACCAGGGCTTGCCCCTGATGGATCCGCACGGCCATGTGTCCCGTGCCCGCGCACAGGCCCGAGCGCTACTCGCGGCCGGCCCACCACCGCTCACCCCGACCGAGTGGCAACGAGCCCGCTACTTCCTCACCTGCTTCATGGACGATCTGATCGACACCCGGCCGGCCGAGCGCTACGAACAGCTCTCCCTCGCCGACTCCACCCTGCGCGAGGCCGTGCACCTGCTCACGGCCCATCACGGCGCCTGGACAGGCATCGGCAGATGGCTGCCCCGCAGACTGCTCAGCGCAGACCCGGAACGAGGCAGGGCCCTGCTGGACGGCCACCAAGCGGTGGCCGAACACGGCGACCCCGCCCCCTTGGCAGCTGCGGCTGAGCAGGTGCTCGACCTGCTCGGCGGCCCACTGCGAGAGGGGTACACACAACGATGGGGCGGATGACCCGTGGCGTCGGCCGAGGTCCCAACTCGACCACGTTCCACCCGTGTTATCGGGGCGACCCACCCTGACGAAGAGCCGCCCCATCCCCCCTCGCCTCCGCGCGGAGCGCCATGGTGCCCCGCCGCCGAACAAACCCCTCCCCGCACTCTCGAACCTCCTGGAATCCTGTGTACCTGCTGTGCGACAAGTGCTTGAATCAACTCTGACGCCGGGCATGGCCCGGGGGACGAGGGGCATTCCGTGACCGGGAACGCTCCTCACCCAGGTCGGCAGCACCGTTGATTCAAGGGGGAGAAGAGAACATGCAGCGCAACATCATGCGGACGTTGGCCGCGGGCGCGTTGAGCACGGTGGGACTGGTCGGGATCGGCGCGGCCACCGCGGGCGCCACCACGGCTGCTCCGCCCGTGACGACCGCGGCGGCAGGTGACTCCGCGGCACCGGCCGAGGTGGGCATCAATGCCGCCAAGTTCTATTTCTTCAAGGACGACAACCGGCACGGCGGTTATGCCTATGTCACGGGCTCCGACCGCGACCTGAGGAACAACCGCTGGCTGAGCGGACCGCACAAGGGCCGCACGATCGACAACGGCACCAGCTCGGTCAACAACACCACATCCCACTTCGTGGTGCTGAGTGATCACCCCGGCAGCTGCGTCGGGCCGCACTACTACTCCAATGCACACAGCTCGGACAACGACCTGTCGAACAACGGCTTCGACAACAAGGCCAGCTGCGTGACGTTCCGGTAGCAGCACCGTGTGAGGGGGCGGCCCGGAGACAGGCCGCCCCACCGCGCCGCAGTGCGTAGTGTGTAGTGCGTAGTGAGGTCACCATGCCCTTCCGTCATACCGCCGCCGTCCTGGCTCTGCTGGCCCTGGTCACCGGGTGTTCGTCCGGGGTAGTGCCCTCCCCGCCGCGCCACAGCCCGCGGCCCCCCGCAGCGCCGCCCGCCTCCGTAGAAGTACGCCGTCTGGTCCTGCCGTTCGACGCCTACGCGCTCTCCGGCCCCGATGTCCACACCATCGAATCGGCCGAAGACGTCCTGATCCGCGACTGCATGGGGGCCGAGGGGAAGGCGTGGAGGGCACTTCCCCGACCGAGCGCCGTCGACCCGGACCCGCCACAACGACGCCGTTACGGGGTCATCGAACCGGATGTCGCCCGCCGGTTCGGATACCACCTGCCGCCGGCACCGCCGGAAACGGCTCGGCGGGACGAGATCTGGCGGGCCCGGGAGAAGATGCCCCGCGCCGCGCAGCTCGCCGCTTACGGGAAGGACGGCGTCAGCGGGTGCTGGAAAAGGGCGCACGGCCACCTGCTGCGAGGCGTCCCGAAGGGCAGCACGGCGCAGTTCAACCGGCGTATCCGTGAGGAGTTCACGGCATCTCAGCAGCATCGTGCGGTGCGATCCGTCGTCCGTTCCTGGAGTGCCTGTATGCAGCGGAACGGATATCGCTATGCGGACCCACTCGCCGCCGCCGGCGATGACCGCTGGACGAAATCCCCCCGGCCTTCCTCTCAGGAGTTCGCCGTGGCACAGGCGGACGTGCAGTGCAAGCAGAAGACGCATCTCGTGTCTGTCTGGGGCACGGCGGAGACGCGAATGCAGCACGGTGTGGTGCGCAGCCACGCCGCGGAATTCCGGAAGCTTGCTGCCCAGAAAACCAGCTGGCTCAAGGCCGCCCGCCAGGTCATCCGTGGTGGCGCCTGAGGGGTGCCGCCGCGGGCGGGGCGGGCCGGCGCGGCCCGCTCTCGCGGCGGGCATCTCTTCCCCCGGCCGCCGGCGATCGAACTCGGCAGGGTGACGGATCACCCGTCCGGCCCTCCCGCGATGGCCCAGCCGGGTGTCCCGGTGTTCCATGAGCAACGGATGGAACCGGACCCACGGCGCTGGAGGCGGCGGCTTGTTCCCTGCCGTCCAGCCCCCACCAGTATCAGGGAGAGGCCCATGTACGAGATGCGCGCCGGCCCCTCAACGACCGGCAGCTCAGGAGAGGTGTGGCATGTCATGGCCAAGCACGACGCCCGTTCCACGCTGTGCGGCCGCAAGCTGGCTGTCCACGGCCCCAGGCCGTCGGACCAGGAGGATGACCCCACCGCACGCTACTGCTCGCCGTGCATGACCGCTTTCCGCGAGATTCTGGACATCAATGGCGCTCCGGCTCATGAACACAAGCCGGCCTGATCGTCCTGTCCGGGCCCGGGGAGGGCCGATCGTCCCTCCCCGGGCCCGAAGGGCAGGCGGGCCATGGCGCCCGGTTGCCCGGTCCCTCGTCAGCAGCTGACCGCTCAGCCCGGTCGGCGCTGCTCGCCCGGAACCGGGCCCGTATCTGGCGTGGACTGACGTCTTAGCCTGCTGTGGCGGGCTTGGCGGCCGGAAGAGGCGGCCTGCTGGGGTTGAAGCCTTCGGCGTTCTGGTAAACGTCGCGGTATATGGTCCGGGAGAGGGTCTCTATCGTTTCGATCCCGTAGTCCCACCCTTCGTTTGCGGGGTGTCCTTCGGGGACTCTGTTGTTTTCGGTGAGGATGACGAGTCCGGAGTCGTAGCCGTTTTCGGTGAGGACGGCTGCGCTGTTCACTTTCCAGTCGCCTTTGTCGAAGGAATCGACGTCGGGGTTCTGGCTGCGCTGCAGCCAGCCGTTCTTCACATGGATCATGGAGTCGAGGGGAGCGCCGGCGGTGGCTCCCCAGCGCTGGGTGCTCTGGACCTGGTGCATGAGCTGGAGTGCATAGGCGCGGGCCGTGCCCCCGAGGACCGAGTCGTCGTTGCCGGAGAAGATGCGCAGGAGCTTGGCCTGGTCGTCTGCGGTGATCTGGGTGAGGCCCCAGGAGCCTTCCTTGTCGAGGACGGTGTTGTTCATCCCGGCCTTGTCAAGGAATTCCTGGACCTTGGTGGGGTTCGGCTTCTTGGGGTCGGTCAGGTCGGACATTTGCTTCCACAGGGTGGTGGCGGAGTCGTTGTCCGATTCGGTGATCATCTTGCGTGCGAGTGCGTCTTCCGCCGCAGTGAGGGTGCCGCCCTTCTGGTACAGCAGGGCGGCGAGAATTATTGTCTTTGTCACGCTGGCCGAGTCGTACGTTTTGGCGGCGTCGGAGGTGCAGCGGGTTTTGGTGGGGCGGTCGTAGAAGGAGAGCGATGCCATGCTCTTCCGGCTTGCCAGTGCGTGGGCTATGTCGTCCGAGAGTTTCCTGGCGAGCTTTTGGTCCTTGGATGTGCAGTGCACCGTCGAGGTGACCGCCTTGGCTCGTTGCGGTGCCGCGGCGGAAGGTGTGGCCGCGGCGATGGTTCCGGCAACCGCTCCGGCTCCTATGGCCGCTGCGGTGACGGTGGAAACCCATCTCATGTGTGATCACTGTCCTTTGCGAGCGTCTGAACAATCGGCTTGAGAAATTCGGTCATCATGACGGGTCCGGTTGCCGGGAAGGGCACACAGGCAGTTGTTGTTGTGGAGCGGCTGATGTGGCATCAACTCCGTTAGCCGGCACACGATTTACTGCCGTCATGCGCCCAAATGGGCTGGCCGGTGGCCTGGCTTCACGCTCCCTTGCTCCGGCTGGTGCGAGGGAGCGTGCTGTCCCAACTGCCGGGTGAGAAGGGGGGCCACGTTCCCGACCATCGTGGTCGCGGTACACACCTCGATTCGTCCCTCTCGGGTCGGGCATGCGCCGCTGCCCAAGGGAAGAACCGCCGCGGCGGGTGTCGTCCGCACGGACTATGGCCGCTCTGCCCGAAGAGAGACCCGACTGCCTTGGCTCATGAGCTGTTGTGCTGTCCACGGGCTGTCGTCCAGGTCGTGTCGACTTCATCGTTGACACGGCCGTGTCGATGACTCCGGGTCGGGTCTCTCCGGGGCGGTCTCAGCCCCTCGGCCCGGCCTGGGACTCAGTTCATGAGTCCGGTCTCGTGCGCCAACAGCGCGGCCTGCACCCGGCTGCCGCAGCCCGTCTTCCCCAGGATCGACCCGACGTGGGTTTTGACCGTCCCCACGCCGATGCCGAGCCCCTTGCTGATCTCCAGGTTCGAGAGTCCCTCGCCCAGCATGACCAGCACCTCCCGCTCCCGGTCCGTCAGCCCCGCCACCCTTCGGTCCGGGACACCCGCGCCGCCGCCGCTCAGCATGCGCCGGATGACGGACCCGGTGACGCCCGGCGAGAGCACCGCATCCCCCGCGGCGGCGGCCCGTACCGCGCGGATCAGCTCCTGCGGCCCCTCGTCCTTGAGCAGGAAGCCGGTGGCGCCCGCACGCAGGGCGCGGGTGACGTTCTCCTCGTCGCCGAAGGTGGTGAGCATGACGACCTGCGGCGCGGGATCCAGGGCGGTGAGCGGTTCGATGGCCGAGATCCCGTCGAGTACGGGCATGCGGACGTCGAGGAGCACCACGTCCGGCCGGTGCTCGGTGGCGAGCCGGACGGCCTCGGCGCCGTTGGGCGCCTCGCCCACCACGTCGATACCGTCGGCGTGCCGGAGGATCAGCCCGATGGCGTGCCGGATCATCTCCTCGTCGTCGGCGAGCAGCACCCGGATCGCGGAACCCGGCCCGGAGCCCGCGGAGTTGGTCTGGTCAGTCATGCGTCGTGCTCCCACTGTGCGGTTCGGTCACAATTGGAACCCAGAAACGGTCGATGGCGATCAGAGTGTCGGACCGGAAGCAGTAGCGGTCGATCTCCAACTTCCTGCCCTTGGCCCTTCCACTCGCGTACGGATACATGCACTCTGTGGCGGCAGCCGGCCGTGGCGGCTCGCGCCCGGCGGCGGCCGCGCGCGACGCGTCGTCGTCCGCTGCCACGGCGCGCTCCACCTGCTCCCTCGTCATCCCCAGCCGGGGTCGTTCGGGGTTCTGATAAGCGAGGTCATAGCGTGAATGGGCCACCAGCAAGAGCCCGAAGAGCATCAACACGCCCACCCCCGCCAGGCCGAGCAGACCGATGACGGCGCCGGCAACCCGCCGCTGGAGGACGGAGAGTCTGCCGCCGGGCTCGTCGACGGCCACCGGTCCGTCGTCGTCCGGCGCCGCGTCCGCCGTCTCCGCGCCGGGCCCGGGATCGGCGGGGATGTCGGCCACCACGGCGAAGCCGCCACCGGGCGTCCGTGCGGCCTCCAGTCCGCCGCCGAGCAGCGCCACCCGCTCCCGCAACCCCGTCAGCCCGCGCCCGGAGCCGAGCCCGGTCACGGCAGCGGGCCGGGTGGGAGGAACGCCATTGTGCACCCGTACCGCCACCCGCTGGTCGGTGTGGCGGACCGCGACGGTCACATGGGCCCCGGCCGCGTACCGGTGCACGTTGGTGAGGCATTCGCGCACCACCCGGTGGAGCGCGCGCCGCACCCGGGCCGGCCGGGCGTCGAGATCGGGCCCCTCCCAGGAGAACTCGACGGGAACGCCGCCGCTGCGTGACTCCTCGACCAGCGCCTCGATGTCCGCGCGGGTGCCCGTCGCGTCGGTCAGCGCGCCGGTGCCGGTGTCGCCTCCCAGCGGGCCGAGGACTCCCAGCGCCTCCCGCAGCTCCTGCATCGCGTCGCGGGTGGCACGGCGCACCACAGCGGCCTCGTCCCGCAGTTCGGGCGCCGCCTTGTCCAGCGCCATCTCCAGCCCGCCCGCGTGCAGGGAGACCAGGCTCAGCCGGTGCCCGACCAGATCGTGCATCTCCGCGGCGATACGCGACCGTTCACGCATCCGCGACTCGCTGTGCGCCAGCCGCCGCGCCTCCTCGGCGGCGGCGGCGCGCTCCCGCAACGCCCGCAGCAGCCGGTCCTGCTGCCCTCCGGCGGTACCGACCAGCCCCGGCAGCACGACCGTGGTGACGGCGAACACCGCACCCAATGCAAGGCCGAAGAGCGCGTTGCCCACCTCCAGCTCGGGAGCGAACGCCGCGCAGGCCAGCATCGTCAGGACGGCCGCCCCGAGCAGCACCTCGATCCGCCGCCGCGGCGTCCTCATCTGCCGGGCCGCGGTATAGGCGGCCACCGCGGTCAGCAGTGCCACGGAGGGCGCCACCCCGATCAGCGCGGCCAGCCCGAGCACACAGGCCACCGGGAAGCGGCGCCGCACCAGCACCAGCGCGATGCCGACGGCTCCCAGGGCCGCCGGCCAGCCCAACAGCCTGGCGTCGATCGTCGACTCGCCCTCGTGGACGAGCAGCACCAGCGCGGTGGCCAGGAACGCCTCGCCCACCGCCCGCCACAGCAGCCACCGTCCTTGTTCCCCGGGCTCCGCAAAGAGGCTCTGGGCAGGGTGGTTCTCGGTCACGGGTGGGGTGCTGGACGACATGACGCCGATTATCGGGGGCCTCGCACGAGGTTTCCGTGCTCCTTGAGGGCGAGCCGCCTCTTACTAAAGGCAGAGGCCGTATCGAATGGGAGAAGTCCTGCCGACAGACGGAACGGGTATGGGCCGGAGGCGGCCCGGCGCGCCGGCAGAACCCTTCGGAGGACTGCCTCCGTATGGGGGTGGGGGATTTTCCACACGCTGTCCGGCTCCGTCAGCCGCGTCCGGTGAGCTTCTGTCCGACGCCGAGTTGACGCAGGTGGGCGAGGACCTGGGGGTCCTGGGCGTCGAGCCAGTCGCAGAGCTGGCGGAAGGAGACCATGCGGACGTCCTTGTGCTTCTCGTCGGCGATGTGCTTGATCGCTTCCTCGACGGCGTCCATGTAGATGCCGCCGTTCCACTGCTCGAAGTGGTTGCCGATGAACAAGGGGGCCCGGTTCGTCTCGTACGCGCGCTGGAAGCCGGCGATGTAGGCGTCGGTGGCCTGCTTGCGCCAGCGCGGGTAGTTGGCCGGCGGGCCCTTGGTGGAGTTCTGGGACTGGTTGTACATCAGGTTGTAGTCCATCGAGAGGACACCGGCGGGGAGGCTGCCGAACGGTATGGACTGGAGCGGGAAGTCCCATATGCCGTGCTTCTTGGTGGGCCAGACCTGGAGGCCGCCGGGGGAGCTGGCGTCGTATCGCCAGCCGCGCTTCCGTGCCGTCGGCAGCAGGTTTTCCTGGCCCAGCAGGCAGGGGGTGCGGGCGCCGACGAGTTCCTTGCTGTAGTCGAAGGGCAGCGGGTCGATGTCGGTGAAGCCGGTGTTGGTACGCCACTTGGTGACGAAGTCCATGGCCTGCTGGATCTCGGAGTCCCACTGGGCGGGGGTCCAGTGGGCGACCGAGCCGCTGCCGGTGCCGCAGAAGTGGCCGTTGAAGTGCGTGCCTATCTCGTGGCCCTCCAGCCACGCCGCGCGCAGGTTCTTCAGGGTCAACTTGATGTGGTCATCGTCGAGGAGCTCGATGTCGGAGGCGCCGACGGGGTTGTTCGGCGGCCGGTACAGCCGCCGCTTCGACTCGGGCAGCAGGTACAGCCCGGAGAGGAAGAAGGTCATCGAGGCGTTGTGGTCGCGGGCGAGCTTGCGGAACCGCGGGAAGAGGCCATTGCCCACCTCGGCCGCGCCGTCCCAGGAGAAGACCACGAACTGGGGCGGCTTCTGGCCCGGCGTCAGCCGCTCCGGCTTGGGCGGCTGCTTCGGCTGCTTGCCGGTGTAGACGGTCGAGCCGTCGCCGATCGGCTTGGCCTGCGGCGTCTTGCCGGGCTTGGTTCCGACCTTGCCGGATCCGGATTCCGGCGAATCCGAGGACGAGCAGCCGGCGACGGACAACGCCGCCGCCGCTCCTGCCCCGAGTCCGAGCATTCCCCGCCGACTGATTGCACGCATTACGGTCCTCATCGCATTTTTTCGCCCTGAAGTGCCCTACTGGACGCCCAGAGAGAGGAGCTGGTGGACGCCGGGGTTCCGTTACGGCAGCGAAACTCAAAAGGTGGACGGAGTGGCAACGGAGGGTTGTTGAACGGTCACCGATGAGGCGGGGGTGGCGCCGGTGCAGGCGGCCTGGAGGGCGCAGGCACGGCGGCGAACGGACCGGAGAAGGCCGTAAGCCGCAGGCAGGCGGTTTCCCGTTCGCCCGTGACATCGACGGCCGCGCCCAGTGCGGTCAGCGCGAGTGCGACGGCGTACCGCCGCGGTGCGCCGTCAGCCGGTGTCCCGCCCCCTCGCGGTCCGCCCCACCGTCAGGGCCAGCCGGCGCACCCTGCGCCAGTTCATCGGCGGCTTGCCGCGCGGCGTGCCCGGACGGTGGCTGGGCAGCCGTACGCGCAGAGCACCCGGTTCGATCCAGCAGCGTACGGGGGTGGGCACGGTGAGGGCCTCGCCGTCGACACCGGCCGGGATGACGGGGGCGTCGGCGTCGACGATCACCTCCTGGACGGCGAACGAGGTCAGCCCCGGCCCATGGCTGCCGCGCAGCATCGAGGCCGCCTGGACCGCGTTGTCGACCGTGACCCCGAGCACTCCCAGGACGCCGGAGTCCAGCCGTTCCCGGCGCCCCAGTCCCGCGGGATCTCCCATCCGGTACGGGTTGTTGCTCACCAGGACGGCTTGGGGCCCGTCGACGGTCACGTCGCCAGCACGCACCGTCAGGCGCGGGCCGCTGTGGTGGGTCAGCAGATCCGGCAACATCTGAAGGGTGGTACGGGCCTTGTCGTCGCGGTAGGCCGGGCTCTGTACCACGGTCGCGTACGCGCCGAACGAGGCGTTGTTGACGAAGACGCGCCCCCGGCCCTCTGCCGTAGGCCGCCCCACGTCCATGAAGCCCAGGTCGACGCGGAGCTCGACACCGTCGGTGAGCGCCTCAAGGCAGGCCGAGGGATCCTCACGATCGAGGCCGAGGTCCATGGCGAAATGGTTGCGGGTCCCGGCACAGATGACGACGAACGGAACACCGCGCGCCGCCGCCACGCTCGCGACCAGCGCCTGCGTACCGTCGCCGCCTGCGACACCGAGCAGGTCGGCGCCGTCGTCGACGGCCCGCCTCGCCAGCTCCGCCACGTCCTGCGGCTGTGCGGGATCCAGCTCGACGACCTCGGCGCCGAGAGCCCTGGCCCGTTCCGCCAGGTGGAATCTGCCGACCTTACCGCCGCCCGAGTGCGGGTTCATGATGAGGAAGGGGCGACTCGGAGGAGCGACCGGGTGTTCCGGTGGGCGCGCCGGGCCGGTGCTCTGCGCCAGTGCTGTTCTGCCTGTGAAGACGGCAAGCGTCCACAGGGCGAGTGAGACGAGCACTACCCACAGCAGCCCGGCCACCGCATAGAGCACCAGGACGACGACCGGTGTGGCGGTCGCCAGTATGAAGGCGAGCACCCTGATAGCGCCTGTGTGCGCGAGCACCCACCACAGACCGGCCGCCGTGGCGGCCAGCCCGGCCAGCCCCACGCCCACCAGCACGAAGCTCCGAAGCCCGGCGAACACCAGCAGGACCAGCAGCGCCGCCGTTCCCGCCGCCAGTGCCAGACGTGCGGCCCAACGCCTGTCCACCCGCATACGCCTCCCGCCGGTTCCGCGACCTCCCTCTTTCCATTGCACAGGCGCAGGCGACGAGGCGCATCACCTGGCGCGAGCGGCGCCTCCCCTGGCAGGTCGGTGAGGTCGGGCCCGGGGGACCCTCACCTACCCGAGCGGGACCAGCTGTCTGACGGTGACCGTCCGCCTCCGGGACGGCGGAAAGGTGGGTGCGCACGCCAGAGGTGGGTGCGCACGCCAGCTTGTTCCAGGTGCCGGGGGAGTACC
This sequence comes from Streptomyces sp. NPDC048637, assembly GCF_040650675.1. Classification (NCBI taxonomy): domain Bacteria; kingdom Bacillati; phylum Actinomycetota; class Actinomycetes; order Kitasatosporales; family Streptomycetaceae; genus Streptomyces; species Streptomyces sp. NPDC048637. Next base: position 52,092 of record NZ_JBEZHQ010000044.1, on the reverse strand, counting down.
GGTCGGATCGGATCCTCGCTGCGGTCAAGCAGCGGATCGGGGCGCGAGAGGACGCGCGGGTGACGGGGCGGTCAGCAGCCGGGCGGCACCGACCTGGTGCAGATGGACGACGATGTCGTGCGACCGAGCGAGCGCGATCTGGCACTCCGTCCCGGGCCAGGGGTACGCCGTGCCGATGCTCCTGGTGGTACGTGCCGTGGCCAGCCAGGCGCGGGCCGCGGGCGGGGCGGTTCGCAGGTCGAGGACGTAGTCGCGGTAGCGCACGCGGTCCAGGGTGTACTCATTGCTGCCGGGTTTCGCGGGACCCACGGTGTGGGCCCGGACCCGCCCGTCGGCTCCGGTGGCGTTGAACGAGCCACGGTCGAAGGTCATGCTGATACTCACATAGCGCTTGCCCAACTTGTCGCGCAGAAAGCTCCCTTGCACCTTGGGGTAGTGCTTCGGGTCGTAGGTCCGCAGGGCGACATGCGCATCATGAGCCGACAGCACCATCTTGTCCCCGGTGTGCCTCTGCCACCAGGCCACGTTGTCCGCCATGACCGCATCGCGGTAGCGCATGCCCGCCGCGCTCTGCCGCGGGTCGTCGAAGTCAAAGGCGTACCCCCGGGCCGTCTGGTCGATGGCGGTGGCGTGCTGGACGGCCCAGGCGTACGCCTCCCCAGCGGTCCCCGCGCCGGGCCGCTGCCGTTTGAGCAGCTCCAGCGCGCGCCCGGTCCTGTTGGATATCTCCTGCCGTTCGGCCAGCGGCCGTTTCAGATAGCCGTTCACATGGGCCTCGACGGTGGTCGTGGGCCGCAGGCCGCGGTAGAGCGCGGCGAAGCGCGGCAGCAGCGCCGGGTGGGCCTTGGCCACATAGCCCGTCACCTGGTCATAGAGCTCCGCGCCGGCGTACCCGAAGTCATCGCCCATGAACTGGACCGGATCGTGCGGATGCCGACTGTTGTAACTGCGCATCCATGTCAGCAGGTTCAGGTAGTCGCTGTTGTTCCACCAGGAGTAGTTGCTCTGGAACTCCTCGCGCATGATCCGCCGGAGATCGCCCTTGCCGTGCAGCACATAGTCGTTGAGCCGCAGTCCGGTGCTCCAGCTTCCTTCCAGGGCGAAGCTGCGGAACCCCTTCTCGTCGACGAGGTAGCGGAAGACCCGGTGCTTCATGGCGAAGAATTCGTGCGAACTGTGGGTGGCCTCGCCCAGACCCACCACCCGGGCGTCCTTCACCATGCGGCCGACCGGGCGCAGATCGTCCAGATTCCCCTGGGGCTCGGTGGTGCGCAGCGGGTACGCCGCGCGTTCCAGGGCGGGCACCGGCGACTGTGCCGCGGACGGGGGCGCGGCGGCGGCGACCGTGCCGAGCGACAGGAGCAAGGCGAGGAGGGCTGACCTGTGTTGTCTCATTCCCCCAGGCTTCCTGCCGGGAGGAACGGCGACCATGCGCCCCACCCCCCAATTGTGGGTGGGGTTGCCCCCACCGCCCCGGCCATCGCGCCGCCGGCTGCTCCTGAGCCGCGTGAACGCGAACGGCACGCTGGCGGCGCCCAGGGGAACTCCTTGTGCCCGACGACGTGGCAGGGCCGGCGAATTCGGCTACCAGGACGACCGCGACGAACTCGCTCTGCACGATGCGATCACGGGCGAACAGGTCGCGTTGTTCGATCTGGAGGAGCTCGCCGTCGACCCCGACTACGACGAGTTCGACGATGCCTGCGTCCTCGATTCGGAGCATGTGCTGGTCACGGGCAAGGTGCGCCCGCAGGGCCGTTCCCCAGAGGTCCGCCATTGGCTGTTCGCGGCGGTGACGCTCCAACCACTCGGCCGGCTGCGATACCCAGGATCGGTCAGCGACGAGGTGACCCCGCTCGGCGACGGCACGGACCCTAGGTGTCGTCCGCGTCGTCGTCGGGCACCCAGCGCAGCACGTCCCCGGGCTGGCAGTCGAGTGTGCGGCAGATCGCGTCAAGTGTCGTGAACCGCACCGCCTTCGCGCGACCGTTCTTCAGCACCGCGATATTGGCGGGCGTGATGCCGACGGCATCGGCGAACTCGCCGACGGACAAGTTGCGTTGGGCGAGCTGGAGGTCGAGGTCGACGATGATCGCCATCAGACCACCTCGGCGATCTCGGTCTGCAGATCCGTCGCCTTGTGCAGGAGGCTTCGCATGATGACGATGAGCATCGCGAACGACACCCCCACGCCGACGCTCGCGGTCGCGGCGGCCAGCGCGCCGATGACCTCCATGCCGTCGTCGGGAGAGGGGATGTCGCTCAGGGCCAGATGCCCGGTGACCCCGATCGCCAGCAGCGTTGCCACGATCGAGGACCCGATGATGGTGTCGACCCACCGGAAGGCCCGCGGCGTGAAGATCGCATCGCGCTGGACCATGGTGAGCAGCATCCACACGGCGACGAGCGCAACTTGGACGCAGGCGATACCGGCGATTGCCACCGTCACATAGGGCGCGGCGAACGGGGCGTAAGGAGGGAAGTGGTCGACTTCGTCGGCTGCCGTCGTCGGGATCACCACGATCTGACCGAAGAGGCCGAACAAGATTACTGCGACGATGCCGGCCCGCAGGGCGGCGATGAAGAAACGGTGCATGTATCGATTGTCGATTGATTTCGATCGAAAATCAATCGACTTCACTCGGCTGTCGACGGCCTGGCGAGCTCGGGTCGGAGCCGCGGACACCTGTGACCTGTCACCGCAGCGCCGGTGCGTCGGGTTCGCCGTCCTCGCCTCTGTGGGCGGTCTCCGTCGTTCAGGAAGCGAGTGTGACCTCGACCAGCTGAGGCCAGCTGGTCCGCGTTCCCTCCCGAGTCGCCTCGGCGAACCGCGCGTCGCCGAGATGGCGCCGCGCGGTCTGCTCGATCCGGGCCACGTCCGGGTGGGAGTGGTCCCGCAGTCCGCGCACGCCCGCGCTCGCCGCGAGCAGTCGCGCGGCCTGCTCGTACTCGTCGCGGCGCAGTGCCAGGTCCGCTACCCCGACGAGCACCTGCGCGATCAGCGGCGCATATCCCGACTCGGACGCCACCTCGCAGGCCGCCGCGCGGTGCGCCCGGGCCTCGCCGAGGTCGTCGGTGAGGTAGCCGAGCAGGTCGTGCGTCACCGCGCGGATGTTCACCTGCTTCGCTTCGTCGCCCAATATGGCTGTCGCGACGCCGAGTTGCTGGAGCGCCTCGTCGGTGTTGCCGCTCCACCGGGCGAGTTCCGCCTTCGAGAGGGCCAGCTCGGCGAGCGCGCTCGGCCAGGTGACCCGCTCCGCGCACCGCTGCGCCTCGGCGAGGGCGGCCGCGCCGGCGCCCTCGTCACCCAGCAGCCAGTACAGCTGCGCCTGACGCGACCGCATCCGGATGACGTCCTCGGTGGCACCGACCTCGGTGACGACCGCGATCGCCTGCTCGTAGTGCTCGCACGCGGTGGCGAACTCGCCGCGCACGGCGATCCGGTCCGCCAGCTCGGTCAGGGCGAACGAGATCCCGAACCGCTCGCCGAGCGCCCGGAACTCGGCGAGCGCCAGCTCCAGGTGCGTGTCCGCGTCCCGCCCGTCCCGGCCGCGCACGATCCGCATCTTGCCCAGGTGCAGCCGGGCCAGGGCGCGCACCCAGGGGTCCTCGTCGTCGAGCAGCGGTTCGAACGCGGGAACGAATGCGTCGGGCGCCTGCAGTATGCGTTCCAGCGCGTCGACGAGCCCCAGCAGCGGGGAGCGGCGCCGGCTGCGCCGACTGAACCGGTACGCCTCGCGGATCCATGTCTCCGCATCGTGCTCGTCGCCCCGCCCGGAGCTCATGAACAGCACGACCAGCCCGTACACCATGGCCCGGACCTCGTCGGTCGCCTCGCCGGGCATCCTGGCGGCCGCGGTGATCAGCTCCATGCCCTCGGTCCGGTGCCCGCCGAGCCACCAGTACCAGCCCGCGCCCGCGGCGAGCCGCATCGCCGCCTGTGCCTCGCCCGCCGCGAGCGCGCCGCGCGTCGCCGAACCGATGTTGTCGTGCTCGGCCTCGAGTGTGGCCAGCCACTCCAACTGCTCGGCGCGCCGCAGGTGCGGGTCCGCGGTCTCGGTGAGCTCGGTGAAGTAGGCCAGGTGCGCGTGGCGCGCCAGGTCCGATTCCCCCGCCTCCGCGAGCCGGTGGCCGGCGTACTCCTTGATCGTGCCGATCATGCGGTAGCGCGGGGCACCGGCGCCCTCGGCGAGCAGCAGCGACTTCTCGGTCAGCGCGGTGAGCAGTTCGAGCACCTGCTCCTGCGCGACCGCGTCGCCGGCGCAGACCCGTTCGGCCGCTTCCAGGCTCGCCCCGCCGGAGAACACCGAGAGCTTGCGCAGGACCGTCCGCTCGGCGTCGGTGAGCAGCTCCCAGCTCCAGTCGACCGCCGCGCGCAGTGTCCTGTGCCGCGGCAGTGCGGTCCGGCTGCCGCCGGTCAGCAGGCGGAACCGGTCGTCGAGCCGGTTGGCGAGCTGGTCGAGGGACATGGTGCGCAACCGGGCCGCGGCCAGTTCGATCGCCAGCGGCATCCCGTCCAGCGCCCGGCAGACGCGCACCATCGTCGCCAGCGTGTGGCCGTCGACCGCGAGATCCCGGCGCACCGCCCCGGCCCGGTCCCGCAGCAGCCGCACGGCGGGTGAGGACTCGATCTCGCCCGGGCCGGCGTCCCCCTCCGGCAGGGCCAGCGGCTCGACCGGCCACAGCGCCTCCCCGGTGATGCCGAGCGGTTCCCGGCTCGTCGCCAGGATCCGCAGCCGCCGGCACTCCCCGAGCATCCGGTGGGCGAACACCGCCGCGGCCTCGATCACGTGCTCGCAGTTGTCCAGGATCAGCAGCGCCTCCCGCTCGCGGACCGCGGCGATGAGCCGGTCCGTCAGCTCCGTGTTCGGGGTCCCGCCGAGCAGGGCGTCCCGGAGGCCGAGCCCGGCGAGCGTCGACTGCGCCACGTCGCCGTCCGCGCCGATGGCGGCGAGCTCCACCAGCCAGGCCCCGTCCGGCAGGTCGCCGAGCAGCGTGCGCGCGGTCTCCGTGGCCAGCCTCGTCTTCCCCGAGCCGCCCGGCCCGATCACGGTGGTGAGCCGGTGCTCGGTGATGAGCTCGCGGACCGCGGCCACTTCGGTGCCCCTGCCGACGAAGGTGGTCAGCTCGGCGCGGAGGTTGGTCTTGCGGCTCTCCTCCCGCCGCCCCAGTTCGCCCCGCAGCAGCGCGAGGTGCAACGCGGCCAGCTCCGGCGAGGGGTCGACGCCCAGCGCGTCGGCCAGGGTCTCCCTCGCGCGCTCGTACACCAGCAGCGCCTCGCTGCCGCGACCGGCCGCGCCGAGGGCGCGCATCAGCGCGGCGACGAGCCGTTCCCGCATCGGGTGCGCGGCCACCAGGTCGGTCAGCTCCGTGACCATCTCCGCACCGCGTCCGAGGGCGACCTCCGCGTCGACCCGCTCCTCCGTGGCGGTCAGCCGCAACCCCTCAAGCCGGCTGACCGCGGCGTCGAATGCGGCGCTGTCCTGCAGACCGACGTCCTGCATGGCCGCACCGCGCCACAGCTCAAGGGCCTCGCGCAGCAGCCGCACCCGCCGGGAACCGTGCTCGGTGCAGGCCTGGCCCGCGATGACGAGACGTTCAAACCGTACGGCGTCGACGGCGTCGGGCTCCACCGTCAACCGGTAGCCGTCCGGCTGCCTCTCGACCACCCCGTCCGGCAGTGCCTTCCGCAGCCGGGAAACCAAGCGCTGCAGGGCGTTCGTCGCCTCGGCGGGCGGGTGCTCCCCCCAGATCCAGTCGACGAGCGATGCCTTCGGGACCACATGACCCGGCTTGAGCGCGAGGGCGATCAGCAGCCCGCGCAGCCGCGCGCCCGGCACGTCGGCCACGCTGCCGTCGTCCGTGCGCATCTCGAACGGACCCAGCATCCCGATCTGCACCCGCTGATTTTGCCATGGGCGTTCGGCAGGCATCCAATTGTTGGCGCGCTGCGGGATGTTGTCGTGGCAACGGCCCCGGTGCAGGCGCGCCGGGGCTGCACGCTTCCCGCTGAGGGGCCGCACGTCTTCCTCGGGTCCGCCCCTCCACGCGTGGTGACCAGGGCGTGAAGTTTTGACCAGGGCATGTCCTGTGGAACGGCGTTGGGGCCGCGCCGCTGACCGGAATGATCCACAAGACAGGGCCCCAAAGGCGCTTCCTACATGGGCGATGCGCTCGGCCGACGGCTTTACCGGGCCGTTTCCGTCCAGGTGACCGGCAGTTCGTGGACGCCGTAGATGTTCATGTCGGTCCTGAGTTTCACCTCCCCGGCGGGGACGGCGAGCTTGAGGGTCGGGAAGCGACGCAGCAGCCCGTCGAACCCGGCGCGCATCTCGATACGGGCCAGTTGCTGGCCGAGGCATTGATGAATGCCGTGGCCGAAGGACAGGTGGCCGCGGGCCTTGCGGTGGATGTCCAGGGTGTCGGGGTTGTCGAAGCGCTGGGGATCGTGGTTGGCGGCCAGCAGCGAGACAACGACAGTCGATCCCTTGCCGATGGTTTCACCGCCGAGTTCGATGTCCTCCGAGGCGTAGCGATAGAAGGTGTCGGCAATGGTCAGGTAGCGCAGGAGTTCCTCGACGGCGCCGGGCATCAGGTCGGGGTTGGCACGCAGTTCGGCCAGCTGCTCGGGGTGCTCCAGGAGCGCAAAGGTGCCCAGTGCCAGCATGTTGGCGGTGGTCTCGTGGCCCGCGAGCAGCAGCAGGAAGGCGATGCCGGTCAGTTCCTCGATGGTGAGGTCGTCATGGCGGGCCAGGTCGGACAGTATGTCTTCGCCCGGGGTGGCGCGTTTGCGTGTGACCAGCTCGGACAGGTACGTGGTCATGGCGCCGTACGCGGCCATCTTCTCGTCGAAGGACACGTCCTTGACCATGAACCTGGCCGAGTTGACCTGGAAGGTCTCCCGGTCCGCGTAGGGGACACCGAGCATCTCGCAGATCACCAGCGAGGGCACCGGCAGCGCGAACTCCTGCACCAGGTCGACCGCCGGGGTCAGGCGCGCCAGCTCGTCCAGCTGCCGCTCGACGATGGCGATGATCTGCTCTTCGAGCAGTTTCATGCGTTTGACGGTGAATGCGCCGGTGAGCATGCGCCGCAGCCGGGTGTGGTCCGGCGGGTCCATGGCGACGAACAAGCCCGGTACCTGCGGGGACGGTTCGGTGGCGGCGGGCATGCCGGGAGTCTCGTACGGCACGTGGAGCACGCCGATGTCCTGGCGGGAGCTGAACCGGGTGTCGGCCATGAGCTGGCGGACCGCGTCGTAGCCGGTGACGATCCAGCCCTCGTGACCGTCGGGGAAAACCATGGGACTGACGGGGCGAGCTTCGCGCAGCCGGGTGAGTTGGCGGGGCGGGTCGAAAGGGCTCGCATCGCGCTCCATGGGCAGGCCGTGCGGGACGGGAACCGTTTGACTCATCGGACTTCCTTTCGTGGCGGTTGTTGCGCCACAGTCGCCGATGGACCTGACATACGACTGACACGGCTCTGACACCGGCCATGCCGGAGACATGGTCGGCCAGCGCGTGTTCTGCAGGTGCCCGTGGGTGTCTGGGGGGGGAATGGTGCCGGGGTCGGTGGGGCCGGTTGATGCTGAAGCCGTGAAGGTTTGGGCCGGTCCCGGGGCGGCTGGTCCACCAGAGACGGATCGTTCGCGCGCTGGAGCTCTGGCGGCAGGACAGGGCAGGGCAGAGCCGGGCCGTGAGGTCGGCGCGGTCACCGGTGCACCGACCCGGGTTCTGAGTCGGACGCCGCGGATGCAGCCTGGTAACCGGCCGCCTGGAGGGTGAACATCTGGGCGTAGTCGCCCCCGAGGTCCATGAGCTGCTGGTGTGAGCCGGCTTCGGTGATCCGGCCGCCGTCGAAGACGAAGATCCGGTCGCACTCCACGACGCTCGCCAGCCGGTGCGAGATCAGCACGGTGATCTGATCCGTCCTGTTCTTGTTCCGCAACACCGCCTGGTAGACGGCGTGTTCGGCCTTGGGGTCCATGCTCGCCGTCGGCTCGTCGAGCAGCAGCACGGGAGCGTTCTTGTACAGCCCTCGCGCGACGGCGATCTTGGCCCATTGGCCGGCCGACAGCTCCTGGCCGCCTCGGAACCGTTTGGACAGCACCGCCTGCCAGGTTCCCGGCAGACCGGCGATGACCTGATCGGCACCGGAGGCCCGCGCGGCGTCCAGTGCTCGCTGGGGGTCGGCGTCGGTGAGCGTGCCACGGGAGACCGTGAGGTTCGCCAGCGCGCTGAAGGGGAAGTGCACCGGATCCTGCAGCACGGTGGCGACGCGTGCCTGCAGCGACTCGGAGTCCATGTCCCGCACGTCCACGCCGTCCCAGCGCACCGTGCCTTCGCCCGCCTCGTACAGCCCGGCGATCAGTCGTGAACAGGTGCTCTTCCCGGAGCCGTTGACGCCCACGAAGGCGACGGTCTCCCCGGCGCGCAGCGTCATCGAGATACCGCACAGCGCGGGAGTCTCCTTGCCCGGGTAGGTGAAGCTGACGTCCTCAAGCGTGAGGGCGGCGACGGTGACGGGCGCGGTCACCGCACGCCGACGGGGCTGCAGTCCACGGCAGCGCTCCTGGAACGTCAGGAGGTCATCGACCCACATGGCGTGCTCGTAGACCAGATGCGCCACGTCCACGAAGCGTGTCAGCGCGGTCTGTCCGGTCTGGATCGCCAGCACCGCGCCGGCACCGGCCGCGAGGGGAAGCCACCCGGCGATCAGCATGGCCCCCAGCGCGACATAGGTGATGCCGGTCCCGATCCCGCCCACGGCCCGGCCGCCCAGCGTCAGTACGGCGGAACTCACCCCGAGGTGGGTGTCCTCCTCGGCGATCCGGGCGGTCAGCCGGCGGTGCTCGTCCAGGATGGCGTTCTGGGCCGTGTCGGAGCGCAGTTCGGCGGCGGCGTCACGCTCCAGCAGCAGCCAGGAGAAGACCCGTACCCGGCGCTGGAGAGCGTTCCACCGCTTGAAGCTGTGGAACCGGGCCCGCGCCGTGCGTACTGCCGCGGCACCCACGGGCAGGACGGACAGCAGGAGCAAGGGGAGGAGAGCGGGGTGCAGAGTGGTGAGCACACCGGCCGTCCCGATCAGACCGAGCAGGGTGGCGGCCAGCGAGACGACTTGGCCGACGATCTGCCGGGCGTAGAACAGGCCGCGGTCGGAAGCGCGGTAGGCGTCGTCGTGCCAGTCGGCATCATCGACGACCTCCAGCCGCACATGCGCGGTCAGCCGCAGGAAGTCACACTCCAGCGCGGTGCGGATCTTCGGGGTCACCCGCGCCTGCGCGACAGCGACTCCGGCCTCAAGCAGCGCGCGTGCGGACAGGAAGCCCACCACGAGCAGGATCTGTGGCACCGCGTTGCGGACCTTGTCCGGCGTCGGCCCGTGGCCGAACAGTTCACGCAGCACGCCCACCGAAGCCACCAGCCCGAAGGCCGACATCGCCGCGGCGGCCAACTGCAGCACCACGACCGCCAGCGTGGCCGAGCGGTCGGCCTGCCACGCCAGCCGGCCGATCTGCCGCACGATGCGCGGCAGCCGCACCAGGACCTCGCCGACCGTCGACTTGGCCGCGGCGCCGTCGTAGACCGACCAGTACGCCTCTTCCAGCTCCTCGGCCATATCGCCGTCCGCCGGCCCCTTGGGCGCAGCGGTCGGCGGCAGGCCCAGCTGCTCCCGGCGGGGACCAGGAACACCGGTCTGCTCACCCGGTGTCGGAGACGCGTACCCTTCCGCCGCACTCATGCGCACCGCCCCGTATCCGCACGGCATGACATGTCCGTACCGGAGAAGCGGTCAACAAGGCGCCCCGAACCGTCAAGCACGCGCCCAGGGCAGAGCGTGGGCAGGAGCCCACGCCGCCGCCGTTCGAACCGGACGCGACCATTCACGAGGACGGACTCAGGATCCATGGCTTCTCCAGGAGGGCATCGGTGGGCACAGGCGCTCTAAAGAACGGCCCGTTCCACTCCCCGTAACGGGTGACCAGGGGGCAGATCGTGGACGCATGTTCCCTTGAGGGGTGGAGGGCGGACGCGGTCTTGACGGCGTGTCCAGACGGCTACTCGAACGGTGGGTGTCACCGCTTCGTGGGATGGCGCCGGCCCTGGCTGAGGTTTCGCGCGATGTTTGTCGTACGTGCAGGACATCTGTCGTCCGGGAGCGTTCTGCTCTGCCTCGGCGGCCGTCGATCCGTGTCCTGTCTCATGCAACCCGGCGGATTCTCATGGCATCTCACGCGCCGTGGCGGATTCTCCCTGGGGCACGGCTTGGCTGAGTTCGCGAGGGGAGCCGACCGTCCAGGAAGAATCCGGTCGCGCTCCGGCCGCGGAGCCGACAGGATGCGGCCATGTCTGACGCTCACTTGCTGATGCGCGCCCGGGAGTTGTGGGTGGAGATGGCGGGCACACCGGTCGAGTTCTGTCCCTCGGGAGGGGTGAAGGTCGTGGCCGCGCCGGGGTCGCGGTGGTCTCCGCCGTCGTGGACCGGGGTCGTACGGATCGCCGACGCTGCCATCGTCACGGCGCCGAGCGTGTGGGCCGCCGGGATGGTGGACGACGCCGTGCGGGAGATGTCCCACGAAGAGCTCGTCGACGTCGCTCGTCTGCGTGCGGTGCTGCCTGTGCTCGAAGTGCTCGGCCCGGCTTCGCTCTTCTATGCCGACCGGGACGGCTTTCTTCCTGCGCATGAAGGCGCCGGGGTCGAGCAGTTGCCGAGCGGTGACGGCGGTCTGGCCGCGCTGCTCGCCCTGTCCGGGGAGGAGGAGGCGGGCGAGAGCGGACTGGCGGACATCTCCTCTCCCGCCTTCATCCTCCGCCGGGGCGACGAGGTGATAGCCGCGGCCGGGTACCGGTCCTGGCCGCGGTCGGTGGCTCACCTGAGTGTGCTGGTTGCCCCGCACTGTCGGGGCCGGCACGTGGCTCGGGCCGTGGCGTCCGCAGCGGTGGCCCATGCCCTTGATGCCGGATTGCTGCCGCAGTGGAGAGCACGGCTCTGTCCCTCACAGCGTGTGGCGGTAGCTCTGGGATTCCAGGAACTGGGGACCCAGCTCAGCGTTCGCCTTGGCGACACACCGGTCGACCGGGGACGGGGACGGTGATGTCGTGAGCGAGAGGTAGCGGTACCTCCCGTGGCTCTGACGAGGAGCGGCGCCAGTACGTCGGATGTCTCGCGCGACACGTGGCCGGGCCAGGGCCGGGCCTTGCACCGACACCTGCCATCCCGCGGCCGTAGGCGGAGTGGACAGCTCGCTGACGTCGGGCCGTCCCGAGGAGTCGTAGACGAGGCGGAACGTCCGCGTCGTGGCGTTGTAGCGCTGCTCGCGTACGGTGCCTGCGACGGCGGGGGCGTAGGGACGCGCGGTCTGCGCGTCATGAATGACGGCGGTCGGCACACGGTGTCTCTGCGGTGTCATCTCGGCACGGTGGACCGGAACCAGTTGCGGTTTCGGTGAGCAGCAGGGCGATGTCGTCGGCCCGGTACGAGGAGCGCCGGGCGTTGTGCAGCAGTCGGCCGGCGAGTTCGTCCAGCGAGTCCGCGCGGGCGTGTGCCAGGGATGCTCGCAGGCGGTCGATTCCCACGTCGATGTCGGCTCCGGGTTCCTCGACCAGGCCGTCCGTGTAGAGGGCGAGGACGGACCCCGGGGGGAGGGCGATCCGGGTTCCGGGATAGGCGCTGGTGCGTTCCACACCGAGGAGCGGGCCGATGTCGAGGTCAAGGACATCAGTCGTCCCGTCGGGGCGGCGGAGCAGGGGTGGGGGGTGGCCGGCGGTGACGGCGCGGGCGTGGTGGGCATGGAGTTCGAGGTGGATACAGCAGCAGCTGGCCAGCAGCCCGGGGTCGAGGTCGATGAGGGTGCGGTTCACGCCCGCCATCACCTCGCCGGGTGCATGGCCCACGGCGGTGAAGGCCCGTACCGCGCTGCGCAGTTGGGCCATCGTGGCCGCGGCGGCGATGCTGTGCCCCTGCACGTCTCCGATGATGAGCGAGACCCCGTTACTTGTGGGGATGACGTCGTACCAGTCGCCACCGATGTCCATTCCACTGGTGCCGGGCAGATAGCGCGCAACGGTGCGGATGCCCGGGATCACCGGCAGCCGGTGCGGCAAGAGCGCCTGCTGCAGGCCGCGCGCGATGGCGAACTCCGAGTCGTAGAGCTGTGCTCGTTCCAAGGCCTGGGCGATCAGCCCGGCGAGCGCGGTGAGGACGCCGCGGTCCGTCTCCGTGAACTGATGGATCTTGTCGAAGCCCAGGACACAGATGCCGACCGGGTGGCTGGAGGCGATCAAGGGCAGATACACCCAGGAACTCACCTCGCCGGTGGGGACGCCCGGATAGTCCTGGGAAAGGTCCTGCTGCGATTCGATGAAGAGCGGAGCGCCCGAGGTGAGGGCCTCCGTACCGGGCAGGCGGGCGTGCAGCGGTGCGCCCTCCAGCCAGTCGAGGAAGTCTTCATGGTGCCCGGTGTGAAAGAGCAGGTGCATCGATTTGTTGCGGACCACGTAGATCGCGAGCTGCTGGCCTCCGAACGCGGGGAGGAGCTGGTCGGAGACGACTTCGCAGACTTCGCGGGTGGTGACCGCCTCGGTCAGCGCGCTGCCGAGCTGCAGGACGTGGTGCATGACGCCCAGGCGCGTCGGTGTGGCCGCAGTCGTTGACTCGGCCGAGGAGGTGGATGGTGCCGAGGCCGAGGGGGGTTGGCCGAGGGGCACCACGCGGCCCGTCACTCCCTCCGCTTCCGGATGGAGGGAGAAGGCGAGCCAGCGGTCGGGCGAGGGGCAGGCAAGGAAGGAGGCCGGCGCCTGCGAGATCATCGCGGACCGGTGCCTTGACTCGACATCGGGATCGGACAGCCAGGGCAGCGCGTCCCAGAGAATCCGGCCCAGCAGCTCGTCGCCGGAAACGCCCAGCAGCTGCAGGGCACTGTGGTTGGCGTAGGTGACCCGCCCGTCAGGGGCGAGGGAGAACAGCCCGTCCCGCAGCCGTTCGACCGCTGCGAGGGCCGCGCTGCCGGCCCGGGCGTCGACGACCGCGCCGACCAGGCGGGGGTGTGCCGCCGCGTCGTCGGCCTCCATTACGCGGCCCCACAGCTCGACCGTGCGGTACCCCTCGCCGCCGTACCTGCGATCCCGTACGCGCAGGGGGCGCGAGGTGATCCGGCCCCCCGAAGCTGCCTCCCGGACCCCGGACCGGAAGGCAGCAAGATCGCCCGGGTGGAGGTGGGCGTGAAGGCTTTCGGCTTGTCCATCGAAACTACGAGGATCGAGGCCGAAGATCGTGCAGAACTCGTCGTCCGCGGAGAAGCTGCCGGAGACGAGGTCCCGGCTGAACAAGCCGACCCGCACGGCCGTTGGTGAGGGAGCCGGGTTCTCGACGGGAATCGTGTCCGGGGCGCATTCCACAGGGGCGCCGTCACGGGCCCGGAGGGCGGCGAGGGCGGCCCCGAGCCGGTTGGCGATGGTCCGCACATGGCGGCGCTGGGCCCTGGAAAGCCCTTCGCTGCCGGGGGACGCCGCCCAGACGATCGCCAGCGAACCAAAGGTCTCCCCACCTGCGCCCACCGGCACGGAGCAGGAGCCGAAGGCGTACGGCAGAGCCACCGCGAGCTGCGGATAGCGGCGCATCGTCTCCTCTGCGTCGGCCAGGTGGACCGTGCGCCCGGAGCGGTACGCCGCGGCGACCGGGATGGGACTGCTCACCGGAATGAGGCGCCAGCCTCCGAGCAGGGAGGGCGGCACCCCGCAGGTGGCGGCGAGCACGACCGACCGGCGGTCGCGGGAGCGGAGAAAGACGCTCCCCGCGTACGCGCTGGTTCCTTCGACGGCCTCGACGACGGCCGCAGCGAGCAGATCCGCACGCTCCGCCGTCTCGCCGACGGTCATTCCGTGCATACCTCCAGTGTGCGCAGGTCGGCCCACCGGCCCAAGGCGGAAGTCCAGCGAGCCGGCCCGAGGGGGCAACCCAGCGGCCGGGCCAAGGGGGCAACCCAGCGAGATGTACCAAGGCGGAAACCCAGCGAGAGGGACCGATCACCGTCAGCAGGGCGGTGACTCGGGGCCCGACCATCGGTATGGATTCGTTGAAATGTGGGTCCAGGGTGACGAATTTCGTCGATCTCTGGTCGCTTCGCAATGGAATCGGTACTCTGCGAGGGGGGGTGGCCAACGGCGCCCGCCTGGTGCGCGCCTTCGCGGGGGAGGGGAGGAGGCCCGCACTCCGCCCCCGGGGCCGGACGCGCCCCGTGCCGCCGCCGGAGCAGCGCGCCTGCGTTGCCTCACTGAACAGGCGACCCCGGGCCAGTGGGACTACGCGCGCCGGCCCAGCCGCAAGGAACTCGCTGCCACCTCGTTGCTGGCCCTCTCCCTCGACGAGGCATCCGTGAAGATCCGCACCGGCGCCCCGGGCGACAGTGACACGCCCGACGCCGAACTCGGGCTGTGGGCCGGGGTCCTCCCCTCCGCGCCGCGCCCTCTGGGGTGAACTGGAACCCGATCCGGCCCTCCCCGCACACATCAAGACGCCACCCCACCTCGTGAACCGGCAAGGGGTTTCCGCTTTCGGTAACTGATGCCCAGGGGGCTGTACTTGAGAGCCGGGGCATCGACCGTGGAGCTGGGGCATCGACCGTGCACCCCACTACCGCCGCGCGACGACTCAGGCACCATCCCCTCGGCATTGATGGTCTCGAACCGTTCATGGTGGCCTGGCGGAACGGCTGGTGCCGGACGAGTTGTGGGTGCCCAGGCGCCGACAGGGGTCGGGGCGGCCTCGGTAGTTGCGGTACTTGCGGTAGTCGCGGTATCGCGGTGGCCGGGGTGGAGCCGTCGCGTCTGCCCCGACCGCTCAGTCGAACGTGCCGGCCAGGTAGGCGTTGCGGATTCTGATGAGGCGCGGCATGTACCGGCCCAGGAGGATTCTGTCGGCGATACGTCCGACAGGTCCCAGCGGCGAAGTGAAGTCGATGACGTCCCTCATCACGGTGCCGCCGGCGCCGTCGGGCTCGAAGTGGTGGGCGTGACGCCATCGCTTGAAAGGCCCGGACTCCTGCTCGTCCACGAAACGTCGGGGCCGGTCGTACGAGGTGATGCGGGCCTTGAGCCGCCAGGTCAGGCCGAAATGGCGAGCCTGGAAGGTCACTGTGTCACCGAGAGACAGCTCGCCCCGGGTCCTGCCACCAACTGCTCGCTCCGACGAAGCGGCCGTCGAGCGGGCAGCGCCGTTCCCCGCCGACTGGGCGACGCCTCCTACAGCATCTACCTGTGGCACTGGCCCCTCTACGTACTGCTGCCCCAGGAAGTCCTCGGATTCGGCGGGTGGGCGCGTACCGCGGTACTGATGGCCCTCTCCCTCGCGGCCGCCGTGCTGTCCAAGGCGGTGGTCGAGGACCCCATCCGCTTCCGCGCCCGATGGGCCACCGGCCGGACCGGCCTCGCCGTCCTCGCGGCGAGCGCGCTTGCCGCGGCCTCGCTATGGCTGCTCATCCCGCGACCACAGCTGGGTGCGCATTCAGTGGACGTCACACACTCAGCGCGACGACGCCCCAGGCGTGGCCCCACGGCTCTTGCGGCCGGTCGCCGGTGACCTGCGCATCAAGAGACTCTTCCGATGTCTGGACTCAAAGCCGCTGACGAGACCGAGTCCGTACGAACAAGCCCCGCTCCCGCCGCGGGAGCGGGGCGCCTCGCAAGGACGCCCGGTTCCGGCTCAGGCTCGCATGCCGCCGTCGACCCGGAGGACCGTGCCGGTGACGTAGGAGGAGCGGTCGCTGAGGAGCCAGGCGGCGGCCTGGGCGATCTCGTCCGGATGGGCGGCACGGCCCAGCGGGGTCTGGCTGTTGAGCTGGTCGATGATGCCCGGGGACTTCTCATCCCATTCGTGCAGCATCTCGGTGAGCGTGGTGCCGGGCGCGATGGCGTTGACGCGGATTCCTTCGGGGCCGTAGGTGGCGGCTGCCGACGCGGTGAGACTGTTGACCGCCCGCTTCGCCGCGCCGTACGCGGGCAGCTCGGGGTTGGCCATCAGGCTGCCGACGCTGGACGTGTTGACGATGGCCCCGCGCTTCGCGGTGGCGCGGATGGCGGCGATCTCGGCGCTCATGGCCAGCCACGGGCCCTTGAGGTTGACGGCGTAGATGTGGTCGAAATCGGCCTCCGACAGCTGGTCCATCGGGCCGGGCGGCTGGCCCGTCGCGCCGTTGTTGAAGGCCACGTCGAGCCGGCCGTACAGCTCCACGGACCGGTCGACGGCGGCACGGACGCTGGTCGGGTCGGCCAGGTCGCACACCACGTAGTCCGCGGTGCCGCCGGCCGTCCGGATCTCCTCGGTCACCGTCTTGAGCTGGTCTTCCGTGCGGGCCACGAGGAGCACCCGGGCTCCCTCCCGGGCGAACAGCCGCGCTGCTGCCGCGCCGATACCGCGGCCGGCACCGGTGATGAAGGCGACCTTGTCGGCGAGCAGGCCCGAGGTCGTGGTGGAGGTGATCGGTGTGTTGTTCATGCCGACGAGCCTGTGCCCGGCCGCCCCGCTCATCCAGGCACCGGCAGTACCTGGCTGGGAACCTCGGCGTCCGCGCACAATGGCGTGGTGAACCGAAGAGACCTGGCCGGCTTCCTGCGCAGCAGGCGCGAGCGCATCACCCCTGCCGATGTGGGGCTGCCCGCCGGGCCGCGCCGCCGCACCCCGGGACTGCGCCGTGAGGAGGTGGCGCATCTGGCGTTCATCTCGACCGAGTACTACACACGGCTGGAGCAGGCCCGCGCCCCACACCCCTCCCGCGAGGTGCTGGCCCAACTCGCCCGCGCGCTACGCCTGTCGGACGCCGAGCGCGACCATCTCCACCACCTTGCCGGTGCCCCGCCCGCGCCCCCGCCCGCGCCGTCGCGGGAGGTACGGCAGAGCATCATCGACCTGCTGCACCGGCTGCCGGAGGCCGCGGCGATCGTGCTGTCGGCGACGTATGAGGTCATCGCCTGGAACGACCTGGCCGCCGCCCTGATGGAGGACTTCTCGGCTCTGTCGCGCCGCGACCGGAATGTCCTCCGGCATGCCTTCCTCGACCCGTACCGGCACGGCCGACGGCTGTACGGCCACTCGGACGCGGCCGAGTTCACCCGGACCTCGGCCCAGCACCTGCGCGCCGCCGCAGCCCGCTACCCCAACGACCCTGAGGTGATCAGTCTGGTCGAGGAACTCCTCGCCGGCAGCGAGGAGTTCGCCCGGCTCTGGGCCGCCCACGATGTGACCGCCCGGCCCACCCTCTGCACGAGCTTTGACCACCCCCTCGTCGGCCTGGTCGCCGTCAACTGCGACGTTCTGGACATCGCTGATCGCGATCAGAGAGTCGTCATCTACACCGCCGCCCCCGGCTCGCCTTCGGAAGAGGCACTGCGGCTGCTGTCGGTCGTCGGCACGCAGCGCATGGACGTGCCCGGCTGACCTGTCTCCTGCCCGTGATCAAGGCCGGGAGCGGTCTTGGTCTCCTTGATGTGGCTGCAGAGCGGGGCCTTGCCCAGGTGTCGCAGTGAAAGGGACCCCGTACTGCCCGGCGGGGTGTCGGTGCCGGCAGCGGCGTCAGGCCCGTCGGATCGACACCGTGCGGGCCCCTGCCGGAGCCGCACCAAGCCCGGTGAGGACTCAGGGGCCTGGGGCCTGAGGCCTGGGGGACAACCCTGGCGGCAGCTCAGCGTTGAGCCTGTCGGCAGGCACCCGCTCGATGCGGGTCCAGCCCCGCCAGCCCCGCTCCGCCAGGATCGCCAACACCCGCTCGGCGCCCGGTGAGGACTCGACCATGGCTGAGTCCAGCAGGCCGACGAACTGGTCGTCGAAGCCGTCGGCACCCACCTCGCCGGCCTCCACGGCGCGCATCCTCAAGCGCTCCAGGATGTCGGCGATCTCGATGACCCGCGGATCGTCGGCCGGCCAGTCGAGCGCCCCTCTGAGAAAGCTGTAGAGCCTCACCATGTCGGGGTCGTCCAGCTGCTCGTGCTTCTTGGCGATCACGGCGTCGATCAGATGCGGCACCTGGGCGGCGATCATGATCCAGGCATCCCGCTCCAGCTCGATGTAGCGCTCCTCGACACCGAGACCGCGCAGCCGGTCAAGGTAGTCCACGACGCTCTGGGGGAGCGCCAGGTGCTCTCCGGCGGCGAGCCGGGCGAGCCGTCTGCGCGTGTCCTGCAGCCGCCGGACCTCGGCACGCAGGTTCTGGTCGATCTCCTGGACGCCATCGGCGAACTCCTCCGGGCCGGCGCCGAGGAGTTCCTGCACCCTGGCCAGCGGCACGCCGGCAGCTGCCAGGGTGTGGATCCGGATCAGTCGGACGACCGCGGCAGCGTCGTGGGTCCGGTACCCGGATCGGTCGCGTTCGGGCTCCGGCAGCAGCCCGATCTGGTGGTAGTGGCGTACCGCCCGCACCGTCACTCCGGCGTACGCCGCTAGCTGGCTGATGGTGAGCATGGGTCTCAGCCTGCCTCAGGCGATCTTCCGGCGATAGGCGACCATCGCGAAGACGTACGCCACGACGAGGATGCCGACGCACCAGGCGAAGGCGGTCCAGATGTCGTCGCCGACCGGCTGCTGGGCGAACAGCGCGCGGAGCGTGTTGACGATGGACGTCACCGGCTGGTTCTCGGCGAACCAGCGCACCGGGCCGGGCATCGTTGCGGTGGGCACGAATGCCGAGCTGAGGAACGGCAGGAAGATGAGCGGGTAGGAGAACACGCTCCCGCCTTCCGCCGACTTCGCGGAGAGACCGGCGATCACGGCGATCCATGTCAACGCCACGGTGAACAGGAGCAGGATGCCGGCGACCGCGAGCCAGGCCGGCACTCCCGCCCCCGAGCGAAAGCCCATGAGGAGGGCGACGCCCACGACGACCACGAGCGAGAGCAGGTTGGCGACCAGCGAGGTCAGCACGTGCGCCCACAGCACGCCCGACCGTGCGATCGGCAGGGACTGGAATCTTTCGAAGATCCCGCTCTGCATGTCCATGAAGAGCCGGAGCGCGGTGTAGGCGACGCCCGACGCGACGGTGATGAGCAGAATGCCGGGCAGCATCTAGTTCACGTACGAATCCGACCCGGTGTCGATCGCGCCGCCGAATACGTAGACGAACATCAGCATCATGGCGACCGGTGTGATGACGGTCGTGATGATGGTGTCCATGCTGCGTGTGACATGGCGCAGGGTCCGCCCCGTGAGAGCAGCAGTGTCGCCGGAGAGCAGGTCGTCCGCGACCGCGCCCGGGTCCTTGAGGTGGCGCAGCCTGGCGACGAGTAACAGGTTCTCCCGGCCGCTGAGGATCTCGTCGACGGCCGCGAACTGCCCGGTGAGGCTGATGGACTCCCGCGCGTTCGCCGGTTGGGTGGCGACGTCGAAGCCATTGACGCTCGCCGTTCCCGCGTCGGCCTTGAGGAGTGTGGCGAGGATCCGCACGGTCGTGGTCTTGCCCGACCCGTTGGAGCCGAGCAGGGCGAAGATGTTGCCCCGCGCCACGTCGAAGTCCACGCCGCGCAGCACTTCGAGCTTCCCGTACGACTTCTCGAGACCCTGCACACGAATCGCCGGACCGGCGATCGATTGGGCTGTCATGGTCATCTGCCTCCTTTGCGGAGCTGTTCCAGGCGACTGTGAGGAAGCTCCTGCCGAAAGGATGGAGGGTTGACCCAGCGTCAAGGTCAAGCAAGCCCCAGCGTCTTTGAGAGTCGGGGGTCCGTCATGAGCCGGATCGTAAGAGCGGCGCCGGCGACGACGAGCGGGACCCCCGAAACCGCCCTGCCAGCCGATCTGCACGGCAGACTGCCGCCCCCGGCCCGCACGAGCACCCCCGAACAACGTCACTCTTCGGGTCGTATCACTGGCTGACGACGATGTGGAAATTGCCGAACGCCGAGCCGGCGGTGACGAATCCACCGTATGGGCCGGCGACGAAGTTGGCCGCCTCCTGCCCCGGGATGCCGGGCAGGCAACGATGTTGAGTTCCAAGCTGATGGGCCGCGGCCGACCGCCCCTGCGGTCAGGGCTGGTCGTACCAGGCAAACGCGGCGATCCGCCAGCCCTCTGAGGTGCGGACGAACTGGAGGGTCTTGGTCCCGCCTCCCTCGAACGGCTCACCATCCAAGGTCCCGGACTTGCGGTACTCGCCGAACCGCGACGCGATATCGCCCGCGATCTCTGTCCGTTCGGAGGTCTCCCACTCGGAGAACTCGACGAGCTGACCGTCGGTCAGCAGCCGCTGGCGAGGCTCGATGAACTCGTCCACGGTGTAGACCGTGAACTCCGGGCCGGTCTGGACGATCACACCCCCCGGAAGAACCAGCCGGCGGATCCGGGCCACGTCGGCAGCCTTGCCGCCCCGGTTGTCAAAGGCCTCGAAGAACTCGGCGGTCACCATGTCAATCTCGATCTTGGACATGGCGCGACAGTAACAGCGAAGGGGGCCCGGACGTCGTCGGTCTCGACTTCGACGCCAACTCCGCTGCCCGCAAGCCTACTTCGTTTAGGGCGGGGCCCAGCTCTGTCCTGAGTGCGCGTCAGGTCTCCTGTGGCGGTTTCCAGTTGATCGCAAATCTCAGCGGTTTTGCCTCTGCACGGCGTCGGGGGTGACGGGCGTGAAGAAATTGATCAGATTCCCGTCGGGGTCGCGGAAGAGGAGGGAGCGGTTGCCCCATGGCATCGTCGTGGGCGTCTGGACGAACTCGCAGCCGAGGAGGGTCAAACGCTGGTATTCCGCGTCGACGTCGGCGACGCGGAACTCTGTGATCACCGTGCGGTTGGCGGCCGGTCGGGCGGAGTCGGCGCCGAACAGTGCCACCGTGCGGCTGCCGGCTACCGCCAATGTGCAGGACGGCGTCACGAGTTCGGCGAAGTCAGGGGTCGACCAAGTTGCCGAAACGGCGGTGACCTGTTCGTAGAACGCGACAAGACGAGCGACGTCGTGGGTGATCACGCGAATCGATACGAAGTTCATGAGTGGCTTCCTGCCAGGGGTGAGAGCGGATGGAGGGGCGCCTCGAACGCTAAGGGGGATACCGGGCAGAATCCGCCCGGTATCTGAGGCAGACTTCCTGGGGTGACCACATCGACCGCCCGGGTGCTCGCCCTGCTGGAGATCCTTCAGGGGGGTGGCCTCCGCACCGTCCCCGACCTGGCCGCGCGTCTGGACGTCGATGAACGCACGGTCCGTCGCTACGTCGGACACCTCCTTGAACTCGGTGTGCCCGTCGACTCGGTGCGTGGCCGCTACGGTGGCTACCGGCTCGCTCCTGGCTATCGGATGCCGCCGCTGATGCTCACCGACGAAGAGGCCCTGGCCGTTCTGCTCGGTCTCCTGGCCGGCCAACGGGCCGGACTGATCACCACCTCTGCCGCGGCGAGCGGGAGTGCCGCGGCGAAATTGCGGCGGGTACTGCCCAAAGCTCTGGGGCGGCGGCTGGAGGCACTGCTGGAGACCGCCGACTTCACCGCGCGTCCCCGTCCCGGCACCGCACCGGAAACAGGTGTGCTGCTCGCCCTCGCTGAGGCAGCACGCCATCGACGGCCGGTGGCGATCAGCTACACGGACCGAAAGGGCCACAGCAGCGACCGCACCGTCCTGCCCTACGGCCTCGTGGCGCATTCCGGGCGGTGGTATCTGACCGGCGCCGATCCGGCCGGCGGAGTCGTGCGTACCTTCCGGCTGGACCGGATCGCCGCCATGACCGTGCAGTCCGGCGCGTTCGTCGTTCCGGCGGAATTCGACCCGGCGGCCACGGTGCTGGACAGCCTCGCCCAGACGCCATGGACCCACGAGGTGTCGCTGCGTATCCGCAACAGCGAGCAGCACATCCGTAGACATTTCCCGGCCGATATCGCCACCTTGTCCACGATCCCGGCTACCGCCACACCCGACGACGCCGGCCAAGCCGGCCCCGGCGAGTCCCGCTCCGATGACTCAAGCGCCCCCGCGGCAGCCGACGGAGGCACCGGTTGGGTGCACGTCCGGATCCGGGCCGAGCGGCTGGACTGGATTCCCCCTGTACTCGCCGCTCTCGACAGCCCGTTCATCATCGAACGCCCCACTGCCCTGCGCGATCTCGTGCGTGCGCTGGCCCGCCGCCTGGACGAGCACGCTGCCGACCCCGGCCATCCATAGCAACGGCGGAGAGGGTGCCACCCATCGTCGTCACGTGTCCGGCCAGCTAGGTCACCACAATCCGGCAGCAGTTCGGCGTCCGTCATTTCGGGGGTCGCCCGATCCGGCGACAAGGGGCCACGTGGTCGTCGATGAACACGTACAGTGCCGCCAGAAGGGCGTCCAGGCCGGTAGTCACACACGAGCCAGCGGGCGCCCTTCGTCATGGTCGCGGCCAGCACAGACATCAGACTCATTCATCTAGCCTTGGTCCCACCGGTGCGAGGGAGCGCGCACACCTCGGAGGGGACGAAGGCAACGATGCGGGCACGGATCGAACTACACGACACCGACTGGACCGGGGCGGGACACGCCTACGGCGACGGAGCGGACACCCTCAAGTGGCTTCGCGACGCCTGTGGCGAGGACTCGGACCGCGCCGAGCGGGCCGTTCACGTCCTCCACAACTGCCTGGTCCACCAGGGAAGCGTCTACGCGGGGTCGGCCAAGGCGTACCCCTTTCTTGTGGATCTCCTGCTCGACCCCGCGGCACCTGGCCGGGCAACCCTCGCTGACCTGCTGCTCGACATCACCCTCGGCATCGCGGAGACCGAAGCCGTGCACCACGAGGTCCGTGCGGCCCACGCGCGGGCGACACCCCGCCTGCTGCCCCTCCTCACCGACCCGGTCCGTGAAGTGCGGCACCGTGTCGCCTACATGACCGGGTTGCGCACCGGGCACGAGGAGCTTGCCGTACGCGCGCTGGGCGAGCGCGCCCTCAGCGAACCGGACCCGCTCATCGCGGCGGTCATGACCGGTGGCGTCGCCCGGCACGACGTGGCCGACCGCGCCGCATGGCTCTCCGGCGCTCTGGCGCCCCGTCACTCACCCGCTGTGCGCGCCGCCGCCGCGTGGGGCATCGCCCAAGCCGGACTGCCGTGGACCACCGAGGTGACCACCGCCGTCGCCGAGGCCTGGGAGCACGGCGACGTGCTCAACGGAGATGTCATCGAAGGTGAACAGTGGCGCTGGTCGGACAACCCGCTGGCAGAGACTCTCATCGCCATGGCTGACCCGGTCCGTGCGGCGGAGATCTGCCTACGTCTGACCCAGTCGGACGACGAGGACACCGCGGAGTGCGGCGCCGTCGCCGCCGTCGGCCTCTTGGAGGAACACCCGCACGCGCACCCGGCGTTCGCCCCCGTGATCGCCGCGGCCCGCGCTCACCGGGACCTCCATATCCGCTCTTACGCCGATGACCTCGACGCCCTCACATCGGCGGACGAGGGGGATCGCTCCGTGCGCTAGGCGTGGTCGCGCTCCCTGCTCCTCGCCGGTGCGGCGGTGATCCCACTGTCACGACGCCTGCCGCCCAGCCGGGGCACTGCTACGCGATCCGGTCCGGCTGGAGACGCTGAAGAGGGTACCTGTTCTCGGCGAAAACGATCGCTTCGATCACCTCCTGGTGATCCCGCCGGCGACCACCCGGCTGCGGAGTCATGTCCGGGAGCAACGTCTCAATTCGCGTCCACTGCACATCAGTTGATGGCGCACGCGGACCGACGACGGGCTGATCCAAACGAAACTGCCTGGCCCCTGGGGCAATGACCGCAACGAGGCCGGGGCAGGATGCCGCCCCGGCCTCGTCCGTCGTACGGTTCAGGTGGCGCTGCAGCTTTCCAGGGAGCGGCCGAGGGTTTCCGGCGCCATCGCGACCGAGACCGCCACGCCGACCACGGACACCGCGCTGGCCAGCAACATGGTGGGACCGATGCCCCAGTTGTCCAGGGCGATGGGAGTGAGGAACGTGCCCACGGCCGCCGCGATCCGGCTGAAGCCCGTTCCCACGCCGACTTCCACTGCCACTCGAACATGGTGCGCGCAGTGCTGCCGTACGGGCTGACGGAGTTCGATGTGCACGACGTCCTCAATGTCTTCCAGTGCACCGGGCTCAACGAGGACGACCAGTACTTCATGAAGGACTGCCCGGCCCGGCCCGGCGACCACTTCGAGTTCTTCGCCGAGCTCGATCTGCTGTGCGCGCTGTCCACCTGCCCCGGCGGCGATCTGTCCGTACCGCTGTGGGGGCCGGACGCGGGCGACCCGCTCGAGGTGTGCCATCCGATCGGCATCGAGGTCTACGAGGTCGACGACGCCCTCCTGGAAGGCTGGACACCTCCGCAGCGCGCCGCCTACCGGAATCTGCACGGCATGAACCTCCCGGCCTGGCAGGGATGATCACGGCGGCAGACCTGACGGGCCACCCGGGCCGCGGAGTCGGCCCCCGAACCCTCGTCCGCCGATGAGCCCGGCTCCCGCACGGCCCCCGGTCTGCACCCTCCGCAGGGTGGGCAGCACGGCACTGCTCGCGGAACTGGACAGCCTCGACGATGTGCTCGCACTGCGCGTGGCGATGCAGCAGCGGACGCCGTGCGGCGTAGGGGAGTTGGTCGCTGCCGCGCGCACGCTGCTGGTCACCTATGACCCTGCCGCCACGGAACACGAGACGCTGGCCCGCGAGGTGAGACGCTGCGCCGAGGAGCTCACCGGGGTGCCGCCGAGAGCAGCCCCCGGCCGCAGCGAACTTGTCATCCCGGTCCGCTACGACGGCCCCGACCTCGACGATGTCGCCGAGCGGACCGGGATGAGCGTGGCTGACGTGATCGCCCGGCACACGGCACCCCAGTACACCGTGGCCTTCGCCGGCTTCGCGCCCGGCTTCGGCTACCTTCACGGCACCGACCCGGCACTGCGGCTGCCCCGCCGCGCCGAGCCGCGCACCGAAGTGCCGGCCGGCGCCGTCGCGGTGGCGAGCGAATTCACCGGCGTCTATCCACGCCCGTCACCCGGCGGCTGGCAACTCCTCGGCACCACCTCCCTCACCCTGTGGGACGCGGGGGCGGACCCGCCGGCGCTGCTCGTACCCGGCCGGACCGTACGTCTGCGGGCGGTGAGTCGGTGAACGCGCGCAGCCTGGAGATCCTCGCGCCGGGCCCGCTGACCACCGTGCAGGACCTCGGCCGCCCGGGCTGGTCCCACCTCGGCGTCCCGCACTCGGGTGCCGCTGACCCCGCCTCCCTGGCCCTCGCCAACCGGCTGCTCGGCAAGCCCGGGAACGCCGCGGCTCTGGAGATCACCTACGGCGGGCTGCGGGCCCGACTGCGCTCCCGCCGCCCGGACGGCACCAGATCGGTTCTCTACACCGTCCTCACGGGGCGCCTTGCCCGGCCCGTCTCGACGGCAGGCCCCTTGCCATGAACGCCCCCATCGCGGTGCACGACGGGCAACAGCTCGAACTCGGCCTGCCGACTTCAGGGTTGCGCACCTACCTCGCGGTCCGCGGAGGACTGGACGTGCCCGTCACACTGGGCTCCCGATCGGCAGATGTGCTGTCCAAGCTGGGGCCGCCGCCGCTGACCACCGGCGATGTCATACCGGTGGCGCCCCCGGTGGGCCGTATGCCGGGCGTGGACCTTGCACCGTGCACCGCGCCGCCGCGCACATTCGTCCTCAGAGTGGTGCCCGGGCCGCGGGACGACTGGTTCGACGCGGCATCGGTCGCGGCGCTCTACAACGAGCGCTGGGAAGCCGACAGCCGCAGCAACCGGGTGGGCGTCCGGCTCTCCGGACCGGTCCTGCAACGGCGCAAGGCGGGCGAGCTCCCGGCCGAGGGCCATGATGCGCGGAGCCCTGCAGGTCCCGCCCAATGGCCTCCCGGTGCTGTTCCTCGCTGACCATCCGGTGACCGGCGGCTATCCGGTGATCGGCGTCGTGCACGCGGAGGACCTGTCACTTGCCGGGCAGCTGCGCCCCGGCGCGGCCGTGCGATTCTGCAAGTACCGGCGCAGACGACGGGGCGCGATGGCCTTGGGCGTGGAGCGCGTACCCACCTAGGTGTGCTGTCCGGGGAGGCTGGGGATCGTCCCAGCCGAACAGAGCCTCGTGCCCGGACCGACCATCCCGGCCACACCCGCGCCCAGGTCATGACCCGCGCCGCCGACCTCATCCTCAACCGCCCGCCCGACAGCCCTGACCGGTGCCCCTCCCACCGGCCCACCGTCATCCTCAATGGGGCTCCGGTGCTACGACAGCTTGCCGGCGACCACCGATGCCGCTTCTGCGATCAGTTTGTTGTCGTAGTCGGCGTCCGCCTTGGTGCGGTTCGACAAGATCGCCACGACGATGGGGGCGGCATCGGTGGGCCACACCACGGCGATGTCGTTGCGAGTGCCATAGGTGCTGCCGGCGCCGGTCTTGTCACCCACCACCCAGCCCTTGGGCATCCCGGCCCTGATGAGTTCGCCGCCGGTGGTGTTGTTCCGCAGCCACTTCGTGAGCTGCGCGCGTTCGCCCTTGCCGAGGGCGTCTCCCAGGACGAACGAGCGCAGGTCCTTGGCCAGCGCACGCGGCGTGCTCGTGTCACGTGTGGCGCCCGGGGCCCATTCGTTCAACTGTGTCTCGTAGCGTTCCATCCGGGTAACGCCGTCGCCCAGCGCTTCGAGGTCGGCGTCGAGGCCTTTGGGGCCGCCCAGTGCTTTGAAGAGCAGATTGCCCGCGGTGTTGTCGCTGTACCGGACCGCGGCATCACACAGGTCGCCCAGGCTCATTCCGGTGCCCACATGCTTTTCGGTCACGGGTGAGTGGTCGACCAGATCGCCCTTGGAGTACTTGATCACCTGGTCCAGCCCGCTCGCCGAGTACTTTCGCAGAACGGCACCGGCGGCCAGCGCCTTGAACGTGGAGGCAAAGGCAAACCGTTCACCTTCGTTGTAGGCCACCTCGCGGCCGGTGCCGGTATCGACGGCGTAAATCCCCAGCCGCGCATCGAACTTGCGCTCCAGCTGCTGGAATTCGCGGGCGTACGGCGTGGCCGCAGCATTCGGCCTCGCTGCCTTCGCGGACGGGGACGGCGCGGCCGCAGAACCGCCACCTCCGCAGGCCGTCAGCGGGACGAGGCTGAGCGCGGTCATCGCACCGAGAACGGCGCGCCGGGTGCGGGTGAGCTCCATGGTCCAAACCTCCGAGTCGCCCCTGTGGCGCAGGCGCACAGGGCATCCGAGTGACCGGCCCCACCAGGGGCCTGGTCGTGGAGGCCACCTTCACCCTTGGGCGGCTATGCGATCCAATACGCTCATGCGCTCTTTCATGCTGAACTGGCATAGAGTGCGGCTGTGGACCTGGTGGGAGCGTGCCGTGCGTTTGTCAGCGTGAGTGATCGCGGCACGTTCACCGTCGGTGCGGCCGCTGCCCGGATGTCGCAGTCGGTGGCCAGCCGTCGCGTCGCCGCCCTGGAGGAATGCTTCGGCGAGCAGCTGTTCCAGCGCACCTCACGACGGGCCGTCCTCACGCCCTTCGGACGGGACATGCTGCCGATGGCCAGGAAGCTTGTGCAGGCGGCCGATGTGCTGCTGGACGAGGCGGAAGCCGCCAAGCGCAAACCGTGGAGGCTCGCGGTGCCCGGCATCTGCTCCACGGCCGGTCTCGCCCGCCTCGTCGCCGAGGCCCGAAGGCACGGCGTCACGCTCGAACTCCGCGTCGCGGCGCCGGCGGAGCGGATGGAACTCATCCACTCCCAGCAGGTGCGGGCCGGCCTGCTTGCTGTGCCACCGGGCGAGGCGACCTGGTCCGTGCCGCTCGGCCTGGCCGGTGCCCAGGATCCCGGCATGAAGCGCGTCTACCTCGACACGCTCCGGATCTCACGCGGCGGCCCGGGCCGTGTCCGCCGCGTCTGGATCCAGCCGGAGGACGACGTGCCGCACATCCGGGACCCGCTGACGCGGCTGCGCGATGCGGTGGGTCTGCGGCCCGCACAGCTCGCCGTCGCGGCAGATCTGCCAACTGCCGTGGCGGAAGCGCTCTGTTCAGGTGACCTGCTGCTGTGCTCACCCGCACAGGCTGAGGAACTCGACCTGAGCTGGCGCCCTATCGGCGAGATCACCCTCAGCCGGGGATTCACCCTGACCGCCGCCGCAGCCGGCAACCCCCAGCACATCCAGGCCCGTCTGGGCGATGCCCTCGCCCGCTGCCTCTGCGCAGACACCCGGGCCGGTACCACGGGCAGAGAGGCATCGTGAACACCGAGGCACTGCTTCGCGACCTACGCCGGCAGCTCGACGACGGTGGCCTGCACGGCTGCCTGGTCGTACGTGACCTGCACACCGGCGAAGAGCTCGGGATCGAGCCGGACACCCAGCTGCCCGCCGCCTCCCTGGTCAAGGTCCCGCTCGCGCTCGCGACCGCCGAACGCATCCGGCGGGGCGAGCTCGATGGAGCGATGACGCTCGATGTGCAACCCGGCCGCATCGCCACGCCCGGTCCCACCGGTCTGAGCCGGTTCCGCCACCCTGCCCGGATCGCGATCGACGACCTGCTCTATCTGAGCACCTGCCTGAGTGATGGAACCGCGGCCGACGCCCTGTTCGACCTCACCCCGCCCGCCCAGGTCGCAGGCATCCTCCGGGAGTTCGGCCTCGACGGCATCACCGTCCGGCACACCATCGGCGAGCTGACCGACACGCCCCAGGAACGCTTCGACACCGCACAGGCGCACTTTGCCCATGCCCTTGCCATTGATGCCGGCACCAGCGGCGGCGGGCACCGGGTTCCACAGCTCGACACCTCCCGCGCCAACTCCGGCAGCGCACGCGCCTACGTCGCACTCCTGCAAGCCTTGTGGACACCGTCCTCGATCCACCCGCACGTGGCCGAGCGCGTCCGTGGTCTCATGGCCCAGAACCTCCTGCGGCACCGACTCGCCCCGGACTTCAGCTCCGACGCGACCACCTGGTCCTCCAAGACGGGCACCCTCCTCAACCTCCGCCACGAGATCGGTGTCGTCGAGCACTCCGACGGCCAGGCCTTCGCCATCGCGGTCCTCACCGAGTCACTCGTGCCCGCCAGTACCCAACCCGGTGCCGAAGCCCTCATGGCGCACATCGCCCGCACACTGCGTGATCACCTTCGCCAGCTCCACTGACCTGAGCCGGAGTCGCGGTAGCGGTGGGTGGGGACTTCGTCGGCGGTCCTGGTCAGAACGGGACGCCGGGGTTGCGGCTCCCCCTCGCAGGTCAGCTGCCAATAAGCCCCGTACCGACAGCGGACCGATCAGGACAGGAACAACCCGGCCGGCGCACGACGTCTGCCATGGCCGTGGTCCTCCTCGGCGTCCGCCCGGGCCATCGGCGCGCGACGCTGTTCAGTTGCCGAGGGCGAGGTGGACGCCGAAGCCGGCGATCGCGGTCCCGCTGATCCGATCGAGGATCCGGCGTGCCGCGGGGCGTCGAAGGGTGCCGCGGAGCGCCCGGGCGCAGGCAATCAGTACGCTCGACCAGAGCGAGGCGAGCAGGATGTGCACACCGGCCAGCAGGGTGCCGGTCATCAGGTTCACGGCGCCGGCCGGGACGAGCTGCGGCAGGACCGCCATGTAGAAGGCGCCCACCTTCGGGTTGAGCAGGTTGGTCACCGTGCCTCGGCGCCAGCCTCCGCCGAAGCTGTCTTCGGTATCCGGCTCATCCGCGGCGCCGGACGGGGCGGTCTCCGCCCCGGACCCTCGGCGGAGGGTTGGCAACAGGATCCGGCTTCCCATCCACACCAAGTACGCCGCTCCTGCCCAGCGGAGCGTCTCATAGGCGAGGTGGGAGGCGGTCAGTACAGCGGTGACACCGAGCGAGCTGAGCACACCCCAGACGAGGGTGCCGGTCTGGATGCCCAGGACGACACCCCAGGCGCGTCTGCGACGGCCCAGGGCGGCGGTACGCAGTATGAGGGCGGTATCGAGGCCGGGTGTGAGGGTCACGAGTCCCACGATCAGCACGAAGGACCCCAGTGCGGAGAGGGTGATCATGAGTGTTCACTGTACTGCCGAAGTCACCAACTACCCATTTCCTGCCCGAAATCGGGCAGGAATCTCTTGTAGCATCGGGTGAATGACGTACACGGTGGGAGTGGTGGAGCGTATTTGGCGCTACCCGATCAAGTCGACGGGTGGTGAATGGCTGGCGCAGGCAGCGGTTGACCCCCGGGGCCTCGTCGGCGACCGACTGTTCGCGGTGCGCGACGGCGAAGGCAAATTGGGCTCGGGGAAGAACACCCGGCGATTCCGCAGGATGCCCGGGCTGCTGCAGTTGCGGTCCCGCTACCCGGACGGGACGGAGCAGCCCGAGCTGCTGGATCTTCACGGCGCGGCCGTCGCGGACCCAACCGCCTACCTTCGCCGCTACCTTGGCCGGGATGACGTGGAACTGGCCCGCGAGCAGCTGATC
The DNA here is from genome assembly GCF_040650675.1 of Streptomyces sp. NPDC048637. NCBI lineage: Bacteria > Bacillati > Actinomycetota > Actinomycetes > Kitasatosporales > Streptomycetaceae > Streptomyces > Streptomyces sp. NPDC048637. The sequence continues at coordinate 21,726 of NZ_JBEZHQ010000044.1, read as the reverse complement.
TCCCACTTCGACCAGCTTCCCCTCAGTGTGCTCACCACCGCCACCCTCGACTGGGTACGGGCGGCCGTTCCCGGTGTCCCGGTCGACGAGCGGCGCTTCCGGCCCAATCTCCTGATTCGCACCCCACCGGGTACCCGCCCGTTCGTCGAGGACGACTGGTTCGGATGCACGGCGCGGATCGGGAGTGCCTTGTATGTGGAGTTCGTGCGCTCCAGCGAGCGGTGCGTCATGACCAATGAGGCCCAGCAGGATCTGCCGCATACCCCGCTGGTACTGCGAGCCCTCGCGAAGGCGCATCACGCCCGGCTCGACGCCCTGGCCACGGTGGTGACGCCGGGCCTGGCGAGTTCCGGGGACGCTCTCACTCTCATGTGACGAGGGGCGCGCCGAGGGGGTGCTGGGGAAGGGGGCGGTGACGTGTGATCAGAATGTGTCGGCCTCTGTCGCCTCTGTCGCCTCTGTCGTCTCAGGCGTCCTCTGTCGGCTGCTGATCTGGGAGGGCAACGCAGCGTGCGGGATTTCGCTCCGGACGACGAGGGCATCGCGGCTGAGGCCCAGGAGATCCAGGGCGTCAATTGCCTTGCCCGCTACGGAGCTTGGCGTGTTCGCATCGTCGGCACGGCACTAGAGTGAGACGGTGACCTCTCTGCCGGAAGACCCGCCGTCGCTGATCAGTGAAGACGCTCGCGACAAGGCCGTGCAGCGCCTGCAGCAGGCGTACGCCGAAGGGCACATCTCACACGAGGAGATGGACGAAGGACTCGACCAGGTGCTCACCGCCAAGACGCACAGCGAGCTCGTGTCGGTCCTGGCCTCGCTCCCGGAGGAGAATGCGGGCACCACGTCCACGATTGCCGCCGCCGGCGGACGGATCCAGCGGCGTGGCGCATGGCGGGTACCGCGGATGCTCAAGGTCGCGTCCGCATTCGGAAGGGTGCACCTCGACCTGTCCCGGGCCGTTTTCGAGCATCCGGAGGTCGACATCGAGCTGCAACTCGGCACCGGCAAGGCCAAGATCACGGTGCCTCGCGACGCGATCGTCGACCTCGAGGATCTGCACGCCGGGTGGAAGGACTGGCGCTACAAGACCCGGCAGCGCTCCCGCACCGGCGGGCCGAGGATCCGGATCTCTGGAACCATGGGGTTCGGACGGCTGAAGGTCCGCCACGCGCGGCGTTGAGGCCCCATCCGGCACCAAAACCACCTCTCCGGCACTTCTTCGTCCCCGCTCGACCGGTAGTGCTGTGACCAGCGGGCGAAAGGCCGGCCGAGTGTGGTGGCTTCGCCGACAGTGTTCGCTGTGCGACCGTCAACGCCGCTGACGGAGCTGAGCCTCGGCCCCCCCGCCTCACCGGCGCAGTGTGCTCCGCGCAGGGGTGAGCCGGGAGGTCCGGAAGCCGCCGTCTCGCGCGCGTTCCTCGCTGTCCGGAGTCACCGGAAAACAGGTCGTGGCGGCGGGTGGCCGCCGGTTATGACAGGGGACGTTGCGCGGTGACCGTGAAGTAGTCGAGGGTGCCTTCACGGTAGGCCCGCAGGAAGTTGCGAGGCCAGGTGCCGGGCTCCCACATGCGAGCCAGCCAGCGGTCCCAGCCCGGCCATACCGACGCCCCGATCGGGTTGGCGCGGATCCCGGTCAGGCCGGCCCGTTCGAGGCTGCTGGTGAGCAGGGGGATGGTGTGGGCGATGTCCAGGCCGGTGGCGTAGGTGTCGAGCAGTTCGGCGAGTCGCCCGGGGCGGGCCGGGTCGGCGTCAGGGACGAAGAAGCTGGCGATGACGGCACGGCCGCCGGGCCGCAGCACGCGTGCGGCCTCCCGGGCGAACGCGTCGAGGTCGCGGAAGTGCTGAGCGGCTTCCACGCTGTACAGGCAGTCGAACTCGCCATCCGCGAACGGCATGCTTTCGGCCGCGCCGTGCGCGAAGCGCAGCTGTGCGGGGCGGCGGGCCAACAGATCGGCGTTCGCGTGTTCAGCCCGTTTGAGCTGCTGTGGATGGATGTCCATGCCGGTGACGTGCGCGAACCCGTACTCCTTGAGCGCAACCGAGCAGCCGACTCCCAGCCCGCAGCCGACCTCCAGGGCATGCGGCCCCTCTGCGGGCGCCAAAGTGGCGAGCACGTGGCGGTACATGGCCTGCTGGCTGCTGACCCGGGCCTCTTCGGTCAACGGCTGGTCGAGGTCGATGCCCTGCCAGTAGCCGAAGTTGATGAAACCCCCGCCGAACAGGGACAGCGAGCTGAGATCGGCCGGACCATAGGCCTCCTGGACCGCAGGCGGGATCGGGTACGGGGTCGCCCCGGGACGCTGCGTCATCTGCACCTCCGCGATGTAGAGCGCGCCGCCACGGAGCGGCGATCGCACACCCAGTCCTACCCATGAGGAGCCAGAACAGCTTCAGAGTGTCTTCCACTTGTTGGCCAGGTCCGCGCCGCGGATACGGCCGGCGCGCAACAGGCAGCCGATGGCGGGGCGCAGACCCTGCCAACTCCCGTGCAGTGCACCGTCCGGCCCCATGCCCCGGCAGTGGGTGCAACGCGATGAGTTCGATGTCGACTTCGTCTACTTCTTCGTCTACTGCGTCTACATCGTCTGCTTCGGAGTGTCCCGGGGTGGTCGTTCGGCGGCGGCCGTGAGCTGTTGGGCCAGGTCTTTGAGTGATTGGCGCAGTTGGTCGGGGCTGTGGATGGTGAAGGGCCATTCCAGGGAGGCGAGCAGGCGTGCCACGCTGTCCAGCCGTGCGGCCTGTGCGCGCATCAGTACGCCGGTGGGTGCGGCGGTGAGAGTGGCGATCGTGGGTGGCAGCCGGCGCGCGATGTCATCAATGGGGCCCTCGATCAGTACCTCGACCGGCCACGGCGCGGGTGTCCGGGCCAGGGATGCGGTGAGGTGGGTGACCGGGTCGAAGCCGTCGGGGGCGGTGAACGGTGCCGCGCTGGGCGTGGCGGAGGCGATCCGGTCGATGCGAAAGGTGCGCAGGCCGTCACGGAGGTGGTCGTGACCGACGAGGTACCAGCAGCCGGAATGGAAGACCACGCCGTACGGGTCGACGTCGCGCTCGGTGTGTTGCTGGTGCCAGGAGCGGTAGCGCAGGGCGACGGTGTGACGGGAGTGGCATGCCTGCGCCAGGGTCAGCAGGATGCCTGCTTCGGGGGTCTGCGCGAGCACGGTGCTGGTGGTGAAGGACAAGGTGTCCCGCATGGCTGCCAGCGGTTCACGCAGGGCGTTCGGGAGCACTCGTTCGATCTTGGCGAGGGCGCCGGCGCCGGCGGGAGCGGTGGTGCTCATGCCCAGGCGTTCCCCGGCGAGCAGGCCGAGCATGACCACGAGGGCTTCTTCGTTCGTGAGCATGAGGGGTGGCATCCGGTAGCCGCGGGCCAGCCGGTAGCCACCGAAGCGGCCTCGGTCTGATTCCACCGGGATGCCCAGCTCGCGCAGGCGTGCCGCGTAGCGCCGCACCGTGCGCACATCGGTCCCCAGACGGTCCGCCAGCAGTGCACCGGTCAGTCCCGGGTGCGTCTGGAGAAGTTCCAGCAGGGCCAGTACACGCGTCAAGGGATATGACATAGGTCACTCATCTTTTCAGGGCGGAAACTGTCCTGTATGGACTCTACTCTCGCCGCAGCCCCTTAAATCAAAGGAGAAACCGCATGGCTACCTTCGTACTCGTCCCTGGCGCCTGGCTCGGAGCCTGGGCATGGGAGGACACCGCGCAGGCGCTGCGGGAGCGCGGCCACACGGCGCTGCCGGTCACGCTGACCGGCCTGGGCGAACGATCCGCCCTCGCCACCCCGGAGGTGGGCCTGAATACCCACATCGACGACATCATCGCGTTCGTCGTGGAGCAGGACCTGCGCGAGGTCACCCTCGTGGCGCACAGTTACGCGGCGGTTCCCGTCACCGGCGCTGCGGGCCGGCTCGGGCCGCGACTGGAACGTGTGGTCTATCTCGACAGTGCTCCCTTCGCCGGGGGCGGGTGCCTGCTCGACGTCATGCCGGAAGACGTGGTGGCGCAACTGCACAAGCTGGTTGCCGAGCACGGGGACGGATGGCGGCTGCCCTTGCCGCCCTTCGAGCTCATCGCCGCGTTCAGCTCGCTCGAAGGGCTCGGCGAGGAACAGCGCGACCTGATGCGCACCCGGGCCACGCCGCAGCCGTTTCGCACCTTCGAACAGCGGCTGACCCGCCCTGATGAGCTCGGCCCTGACGTCGACCACGTGGTGGTCACCTGCCGCGACGCACAGGCCCTGCTGGATGCCGGGATGCCGGCGCTGGCCTTCCTCAACCAGTCACCGTGGCGGCGCTTCCCTCTCCCCACCGGGCATTGGCCCATGCTGTCCACACCCGTCGAACTCGCCGGGACTCTCGACGCAGCCGTCTCTTCCGGGCGCTGACTGCCGTGGCCTGCGCCGCCGCGTGCCCTGGGCGTTGCTGATCGCCTGATCTCGCCGCGCCGCCAGCCGTGTGTTGCCCCCGCATGCCGGGTCGAAGAACAGGCAGCCGCCCGGTGCGCAGCGAAGGCACCGGAGAACGGCTGCCCACACGTCAGTGGCGGGTGCTGTTGTGCGGGTCGGTGGTGTCGGCGCAGGTGGTCGCCGGGCTCTTGTCCTTGGCGAGGAAGATGGTCTGCGCCATCATCCGGTACCCCGACATTCCTTCGCGCAGGGTCTCGATGGACTCCTCCGGGTGCACCGAGTCGATCACCGCGTTCGGTCCCACCGCGTTGAACTGGTGTGACACCCCGCGCGGGATCTGCATGTCCACCCAGGAGTTCGGCGGCACGATCACGTTGTGCCGGTCTCGGTGCACCCCGGTGGGCGTGCCGGGCAACGCGTCGGTGAACGTGCTCAGCGGGCCGGTCCAGCCCGCCGCCGCGGGGCGCACCGTGATCGGGGACAGGCTGGAGACCCGGATCGTGGTCTCCGGACCCGTCATCATCCGGACGAACCGCAGCCCGGTGTGCAGGTGCATACGCGAACAGATGTCGCGCTCGGTGGTGTCGTAGAAGTCCATCAGGTAGCGGTCGGCGAAGAAGCCCTCGAAGGGGGGCTCCAACAGGAAGACGTCGCCTTCTTCGAATTCCTGCGCCCGTTTGAGCGCACCGGCCGGAGCCGGGCTCGCCGTCTCCGTGCGGTGCGCCGCCCGGACCAGACCGGCGAGGGCGTTGACCACGGCCAGGGCGACGTCCGGTGGCAGTTTCACCACCGGAGTCAGCTGGTTCCTGCCGGGATCCTGGTGCCGCTCGATGTCGAGGATCTCGTCCTCGTGGTCGGGGGACTGCTTCATGCGTCCGGTCGGTTCGGTGCCGAGTGTCATCCAGTCGCTCCAGCGTGCTCGTTCGGTCCGGAATCCGGCTGTTGTGCCCACAGCACGCCGCCGAGGTCGTGTCGCCCGGCGCGCAGTACCGAGCAGCCCGTGGCCGGGGATCCCCGGTCGCGCATGCGGGTCAGCCACATCCAGCGATCCGTCCCGCCGTCCCCGGCGGAACCGTCCAGGAATGACAGCAGCGGGCCCAGCGGCCACACCGGGCCGTCGGCCGCGGGCCCGTGGGGGAGCACGAGCAGCGAGCCGTCCCCGACGTGGGACTCGGTGCCCAGCGGCACGGGGGGCGCCTCGAATCCGTGGCGGGCCGCCACGTCCGCGGTCAGTTCTGCGTGGGCGGTAAGGGGCCACTCGGTGCGGAGCGTCCTGTGCCAGCGGGCCTTGGCTTGGGACAGTTCGGCATCGTCCTCGTCGTGCCAGTGCTCCCGCATGAAGTCGAGGGCGCCGAAGACGGCTTCGGTGTCTGCCCGTGGGCGGCCGTCCACCGACCACGCGGCCATCGCGCGCAGGCCGGCGTGCTCGGCCACTGAGCGCAGCAGGTCATGCGCGGTGGCCGCGGCGTGGCACAGCAACCGTTCGTAGCGTGCGGGAGCCAGCCGGCGCGCGGCCAGGCCCCGGCTCATCGCCGTGCGTCGGGGCTTGCCGGTGGCAGTCGCCAGGAACCCGCCGAACTGGATCACCGACGGCCGCAGCGGCGCCTGTTCGTACAGTTCGCGTACGGCGGTGACCGGCTGCTCCGTGGCGACCAGACCGAAGTCCTGGCCGAGCGTGGGTTCGTCCACCGCGACCGCGGCGAACCGGCCGGACAGACCGGCCGCGCGCCAGCCGTGTTCGAGGTCGAGCGGGTAGTGCTTCTCCCCGCCCCGGTTGATCCGCTCCCCGGCGCGGCCCCGGAGGACCAGCAGGCCGTCCCGCAGTTCGGCCAGGTCGCCGGTGCGCAGCCAGCCGTCGTCGGTGACCGCGGCCGCGGTGGTGTGGCTGTCCTGCCAATAGCCGGTCATCAGGTCCGGCGTTCTGATCCACACTTCACCGGATTCCAGCCGCAGTTCGGTGTCCGGCAGGGGTGCCCCGACCGGGGGTGTGTGCTCCAGGTACTGATCGCGGAACTCGGCGTCGTCGAGCCGCGGCATGGTGAAGCTGAAGTTGACCGCCTCGGTCAGGCCGTAGCCCTGCCGCAGGCGCGCGCCGTACCGGCGGTGGAACCGGCGGGCCAGATCGCTGGTCAGCGGGGCGGCCGCGGTGATGAGGTACTCCAGGCCGTCCGGCCAGTCGGGACCGGCCTCCAGCAGGTCCGCCAGCAGGGCGGGCACGATCGAGGCGGTCCTGGCCCCGCTGTCGTCCAGCGCCGCGAAGTAGCCGGCCGGGTCGAAGGCGGGCTGCAGGGTCAGCGGCGTGCCGGTGAGGTGCGTGCCGAGCAGCGACATGACCAGTGCGTTGCAGTGGTACAGCGGAAGGCAGGTCCCGTGTGGGCGCTCCGGTGCCAGCCCGTGCAGTGCCGCGGTCTTGGCGGCGTTGCCCAGGACGGCTCGCCGGCTGAGCATGACCCCCTTCTGCGGGCCGGTGGAGCCCGAGGTGAACATGATGAACGCCAGGTCGTCCGGGGCCGGGTGGACGTCGGGCAGGCCGGTGTGGTGCAGCCCGTGGCGGTCCACCAGGGCCGCCGCGGAGACGCGCTCGGCGATGCCCGCGACCGCCCGGTCGGTGGTGCGGGGGTGCAGGGGGACCGCGACGAGGCGCCGGTCGAAGCAGGCGAGCAGTACGTCCGCCAGTTCGTGGCCGTTGGGCAGCCGGATCACCACCCGTGCGCCCGCGGGCAGTTCGGCGAGGGCGCCGGAATCGGTGCGGATCAACGCTGCCTCCTCAGCAGGTCGCGGAGCTGGGCCCCGACATCGTGCACATGCTGCGGCTGCATCACCCGGTGGTGGCGCGCGGCGGCGTGACCGACGGTCAGCTCGCCACCGACATGGGGCCGCCACAGTTCGTGGTACGCGACGTGGCGTGGCGCGTCCGCCGTCGCTTCGATGTAGGTGGTGCCGCCGGGGTAGTGCGGCGGCCGGTAGGCCCGCGCGAGCTGGTCGTTGTGGCGCGACACCGCGATGACACGGCCGATGTCGTCCTCGGTGAACCGGGCGAACAGGCTTCCTTCCCGGCGCAGCCGTGCCGAGACGGCGGCGAAGTCGAGGCCCGCCGCGGCGTCGTGGTCGTCGTCGTCCAGGCCCGCGGCCGTCAGCAGCACCCGGTAGACGCGCTGGTCGTCGATGAGCTCTTCCGATCCGGCCGCGGCGCCGGCGACCGTGTCCACCAGGAACAGCGAACCGGCCGGCTCGCCGAGCTCGTGCAGCCGGACCGCCATCGCGTGCGCCACCAACCCGCCGAAGGACCAGCCGACAAGGTGGTACGGGCCGTTGGGGCGGACCGAACGGGCCAGGGCCAGATAGCGCTCGGCCATCGCTTCGATGCTGTCGGGCAGATCACCCACCCCGCCGGGTCCTTCGGCCTGGATGCCGTACACCGGGTGGTCCCGGTCGATGTGCCGCAGCAGCCCCGCGTACAGCCAGCTGATCCCGCTGAGCGGGTGCACGCAGAACACCGGTGCCGCCGGCCCGCCCGTGCGGAACGGCACAAGGTGCGCCGGCCCGCCCCCAAGCCCTCGGCTTCGCTCAAGCGAGGCGGTACTCCCATCCGGCGATGCCTGGTTCAGGAGACGGCTCAACGCGGCGGGGGTGGCTGCCTCGAAGACGTTCCGGATCGTCGGTTCCAGCCCGAGCACCGTCCGTACCCGATCGGTCAGCCGCGCCGCCAGGAGCGAATGCCCGCCCAGTTCGAAGAAGTTGTCGCCGGGACCGACCCGGGGCAGGTCCAGCACCTCGGCGAAGAGTCCGCACATCAGGTGCTCGGGCAGGTTCTCCGGCGGCGGTGAGTCTCCCGCGGAGGCCCAGTCCGGTTCGGGCAGCTGGTCGCGCAGCAGCTTTCCGTTGGTGCTGAGGGGGAGTGCGTCCAGCCCGAGCAGGCGGGCGGGCAGCATGTAGTCCGGCAGGTGCGCGGCCAGGTGCGCGGCCACCGAGCGCAGATCGGCGTCGGCGGGGACGACGTAGCCGACCAGGCGGCGGTCGTCGGCCGTCCGGTCGTGTACGGCCACCGCGGCCGCGTCGACGGCTTCGTGGCGGGCGAGCACGGCCTCGATCTCACCGGGCTCCACGCGATGGCCGCGGATCTTCACCTGATCGTCGGTCCGGCCGTGGAAGCGCAGCACCCCGTCGGCGGTCCACGACGCGAGATCGCCGGTGCGGTACATCCGGTGCCCCTCCGGTCCGAAGGGGTCCGGGACGAACCGGGTCGCGGTCAGCCCCGGCCGGTGCAGGTACCCCGTCGCCACGCCTGCGCCGGCCAGGTAGAGCTCGCCGGTCACGCCCGGGGGTACCGGCTGCAACCGGGCGTCGAGGACGTAGCACCGGGTGTTCCACAGGGGACGCCCGAGCGGCACCGTGGCGCCCGCCACGCGGCCGACCGGATGGGTGGTTGACCAGACAGTGGTCTCCGTCGGGCCGTAACAGGCCAGCAGCGACGCCGTGCGGCCGGACAGCGTCCCGGCCAGCTCCGCGGGTACCGCTTCGCCGCCGATGACCGCGCGGATATGGCGCAGCCGGTCCGGCCGCCGGGCCACGAGAGCCTGCCACAGCGACGGGGTCGCCTGCATCACGGTGACCTCGTGCCGGTCGAGCAGTGCGGACAGCTCGTCGGGCTCGCGCAGCGCGTCCTGGTCGGCGAGCACCATCGCGGCGCCGGTGACCAGGGGCAGCCACAGCTCGGGCTGGGACATGTCGAAGCCCGCGGGCGCGGCGGCCAGAACCCGGTCGGCCGCACCGACCGCCAGCTGCTCGCGCAGCGCGAGCACCAGGTTCACCAGCGCGCTGTGGGGCACGATGACGCCCTTCGGCCGCCCGGTGGAGCCCGAGGTGTAGGTCACGTACGCCGTGTTCACCGGCACGACCGCCGGTTCCCGGGCGCCGGCGGTGACGGTGAGCCCGTCGTCGTGGCGCACCACCAGCGAGGGGCGGGCGTCCGCCAGCAGGGCCGCGATCCGCTGCGGCGGCAGCGCGGGGTCGACGGGCAGCCAGGCGGCCCCGACCGACTGGACCGCGAGCAGCGCGGCGGGCAGGTCGGGGTCACGCCGCAGCTCCAGTGCGATCAGACTGCCCGGACCGGCCCCACGGGCACGCAGCTCCGCCGCGATGCGGGCCGCCCGCTCGGACAGCTCCCGGTAGGTGCACACGGTGTCCCCGTGCCGTACGGCCGGTGCGTCGGGAACGCGGCGCACCTGTACCGCGAACAGTTCGGCCACGGTGGTCTTGGGCACGTCGTGGGCGGTGGAGTTCCAGCAGCCGGTCATCTGCTCCCGCTCGCCGGCGACGAGGACCGGGAGGTCGACGATCCGGCGGTACGGCTGCGCCACCACCGCCCGCAGCAGTCGTTCCAGCCGTGCGAGCAGCAGACGGACGGAGGCGGGGGTGAACAGTTCGGTGTCGTACTCCAGCTCGCCTTCGACGCCGGCTTCCGCACCGTGGTCGCCGTGGTGCGGGCGCAGGCTCCACAGCAGGTCCATGCGGGAGGCGCCGCCGTGCACGGCGACCGGCTCGGTGTGCAGCCCCGGCAGGTCGAACGCGACGGGCGGGGTGTCCTGGAAGGCCAGCATCACCTGGAAGACGGGATGGCCGGCCAGCGAGCGCGGTGGGTTGACCGCCTCGACGACCTGCTCGAACGGCACTTCCTGATGAGCGAAGGCGTCGAGATCGGTGGTCCGGACCCGCTCCAGCAGTTCGGCGAACGTCGGCGTGCCGCTGAGGTCGGTGCGCAGCACCACCGTGTTGACGAAGCAGCCGACGGTCTCGTGCAGCGCCTCGTCGTGCCGCCCGGCCACCGGTGTGCCGAGGGGGATGTCCTCACCGGCGCCGAGCCGTGACAGCAGCGCGGCGATCGCGGCGTGCAGCACCATGAACAAGCTGGTGCCGGTGGACCGGGCGAGCCGGCCCAGCCGCGCGTGCAGGTCGGCGTCCAGGGTGAAGCCGACGGTCTCGCCGCGGTGCGCGGAGACCTGGGGCCTGGCGTGGTCGAACGGCAGCGGCAGCGTCTCCGGTGCGCCGCGCAGGGTCTCCGTCCAGTACGCGATCCCGGCGCCGAGGTCGGTGTCGCGCTGCCAGAGCGCATAGTCCGCGTACTGCACGGGGTGGCCGGCCCACCGTGGCACCTCGCCCGCGACGCGTGCCCGGTAGGCGGTGGACAGATCGCGGGCCAGCGGAGCCAGCGACCAGCCGTCGGCGGCGATGTGGTGCAGGAGGATCAGCAGCACGTACTGCTCGGGTGCGGTCTCGAAGAGCGTGGCCCGGACCGGGAGTTCGCCGCCGAGGTCGAAGACGTACGCGGCCGCTTCGGCGAGCAGGTCGGGCAGCTCGGCCTCCGACGTGGTCACCACCTCGAACGGCAGCTCCTCCGCGCTGCCGATGCGCTGGTGCGGCTCGCCGTCGATCTCGATGACGGTGGTGCGCAGACTCTCGTGGCGGACGAGCACATCGCCGAGCGCCGCGTGCAGGTGTGCCGTCGCCAGGGGGCCGCTCAGCCGGATCGCGAAGGACATGTTGTAGACCGAGTTGGGGCCGGCGAACCGGCTGAAGAACCACAGCCGGCGCTGTGCGGGGGAGAGCGGGATCCGCTCCGGCCGTGCGGCCGTGGCGAGTTCGCCGCGCGAGGTGCCGGCCGGCTCCGCCAGACACCTCGCCAGGTCGGCGACGACCGGGGCGTCGAACAGGGTACGGATGCTCAGCTCGGCGCCGGTCTCCGTCCGCACCCGGTTGATCAGGCGGGTGGCCAGCAGCGAATGCCCGCCCAGATCGAAGAAACTGTCCTCCGCGCCGACCTCGGGGACCCCCAGCGTCTCGGCGAACAGCGCGCACAGGAGCCGTTCCCGCGCGGTCGCCGGCGGGCGGCTCACCGGCAGCGTGGACTCCGGTCGCGGCAGGGCCCTGCGGTCCAGCTTGCCGTTGCCGGTCAGCGGGATCTCGCCGACCGGCAGGATGAACGCGGGCACCATGTGCGCGGGCAGGACCGTCCGGGCGTACTCGCGCAGCGCAGCGGGTGCCGGATCCCCGGTCGTCACGGCGTAGCAGAGCAGTCGGCCGCCGTCGGCATCCGCGTCCGCGAGCACCACGGCGCGGTCCACGGCGGGGTGCCGTTCGAGGACGCGCTCGACCTCCCCGGGCTCGATCCGGTAACCGCGGATCTTCACCTGGTGATCCGTCCGGCCCAGATACTCCAGCGTGCCGTCGGCCCGGCGCCGCGCGAGGTCCCCGGAACGGTACATGCGGGCACCGGGCGCGCCGAAGGGGTCGGCGACGAAACGGTCCGCGGTGAGCCCGGGGCGTCCCAGGTACCCCCGTGTCACCCCGGGACCGGCCACGTAGATCTCACCGGGGCAGCCCGGCGGGACCGGCCGCAGCGCGTGGTCCAGCAGATGCAGTTGCAGATCGGGCAGCGCGGCGCCGATGACACCGGCGGTCTCGTCGGGGTCGGTCAGCTCGGCGTACGTCGCGTGCACGGTGGTCTCGGTGATCCCGTACATGTTGACGAGCCTCGGCCGGCCGGGGCCGTGCCAGGAGCGGAGGCGGGTGGGTTCAAGCGCCTCACCGGCGAACACGACGACCCGCAGCGAGGGCAGCGCGCCCGGCCCCGCTTCCGCTTCGGCCTGCATGAGCTGGTAGAACGCCGACGGCGTCTGGCTCAGCGCGGTGACCCGCTCCCGGGCGAGCAGCGTCAGGAGTTCCCGCGGCGACCTGGCGACGTCGTCCGGCACCACCACCAGGCGGCCACCGCGGCCCAGCGCCGTCCACAGCTCCCACACCGAGACATCGAAGGCGTAGGAGTGGAACAGTGTGTGCACATCGTCGTCACCGAAACCGAACCGGGCGTCGGTGACCGCGAGCAGCCGCCCGACGTTGCGGTGCGACACCACGACACCCTTGGGCGCTCCGGTGGAGCCCGAGGTGTAGATCGCGTAGGCGACGGTGTCGGGGTCCACGTCCAGACCGAGGTCGTCCGCCGGGTAGCGGGCGGCCGGATCGCTGCCGTCGAGCACGATCTGCGGAACCGGCACCGCGAGCGGCTCGCCGGTCACCACCAGCACGGGAGCGGCGTCGGCCAGTACCTGCCGCACCCGCTCCTCCGGGTGGGACGGGTCCAGTGGCAGGTACCCGGCTCCCGACTTCAGCACGGCCAGCACCGCGACCACGAGGTCCGCGGAACGGCCGAGTACCAGGGCCACCAGGCGTTCCGGCCCGGCGCCGCGCGCCACGAGGAGCCGCGCGAGACGGTTCGCCCGCGCGTTGAGCTCCCCGTACGACAGAGTGGTGTCCCCGAAGGTGAGGGCGGGGGCCGCCGGCCGCCGGCGCACCTGCTCCTCGAACAGCGCGGGCAGGGCGACCGGGGCCGTCTGCGCCCCGGTGTCCGCCGGCTTCTCCTGTTCGTCCGGGAGCAGCAGACCGAGCTGCCCCAGCCGCGCCTCCGGATGCGCGGTGATCCGGTCGAGCAGCGCGCCCAGGCGGTCGAGGAGGCGGCGGGCCCCTTCCTCGTCGAACAGGTCGCTGCTGTGGTCGAGGCGGAGCCGCAGACGACCGTCGCCCGGCATGGCGATCAGCGTCAGGGGATAGTGCGTGCCGTCCCGGCCCTGGACATCCCGGAGTTCCAGACCGGGCACGAGAGCGCGCAGTGCGTCCTCGTCGACCGGGTAGTTCTCGAAGACCACGACGGTGTCGAAGAGTTCGGCATGCCCGGCGATCGACTGCAGCCGCGTCAGGTCGGCGTGCTGGTGGTCTAGCATGGACAGTTGCTGGGCGCGCAGCTCGGTGAGGCACTCGGCGACCGACCGGTGCGGATCGAGGCGGACCCGCACCGGAACGGTGTTGATCAGCAGGCCGATGAGGTGTTCCGAACCGGGCAGTTCCGCCGGTCGGCCGGAGACCGTCGCACCGAACACCACATCGTCCCGGCCGGTCATGGCACCGAGCAGGACGGCCCACGCCAGCTGTACGACGACGTTGACGGTCAGCCCGTGCTGCCGTGCCATGGCGTCGATCCGCGCGCTCGTGCTGCCGTCCAGCTCCGCTGTCCGCCGGTGGCGGGCCGCGGCCGAACCACGCTGTCCCGCGTTGCCGACCAGCGTCGGACCGTCCAGGGAGGACAGCAGCGCGCGCCAGGCGGCCTCGTCCCCGCGGGAGTCCCTCGTCGACAGCCAGTCGAGGAAGTCGCGGTAGGGCGTCGCGGGCGGGAGCGCGTGGCCGGCGTAGAGCGAGAACAACTCCTTGATCAGGATCGGCATGGACCAGCCGTCCAGCAGGAGGTGGTGCGTGGTCAGGACGAAGGTGTGCCGCGCGTCGGCATGGTGCAGCAGGGCCGCGCGGACCAGCGGGGGACTGGCGAGGTCGAACCGTCGCCTGCGGTCGGCGTCGAGGAAACGCTCCAGGTCCTCGTGCGCGGGTATCTCCTGCCACTCCACGGTGAAGTCCGGGACGACCACCTGGACCGGACGCCCCGACGGGCCGTGCCGCACGCCCGCGGAGAGCTGGGGATGGCGCAGCAGCAGGCGGTGCAGCGCGTCGCGCAGCTTGGCGGGGTCCAGCGCTCCGCCGAGCTCGAAGACGAACTGGACGAGGTACGGGTCGGTGCCGTCGTGGTCGTAGAGCGAGTGGAACAGCAGCCCCTGTGCCAACGGCGGCAGGGGCAGTTCACCCGTCGCCCGGGCGCGGCCCCGCCGCGCCAGGGCCTCAAGCACGTCGAACCACCGGCGCGCGAGCCCGGAGACCCGCTCTTCGGTGAGCAGTTCACCCGGCCACGACCAGTGCGCGACGAGCCGGGGGCCGTCCGGATGATCGGTGATCACCGCGTCGAGTTCCACGGTGTGGCCCATCGCCAGTTTGCCGCCGGTGGCCGGGTCGAGCACCGAGGAGTCGGCCGGCACCGCCCAGTCGCCGTCCCCGCCGACGTCGAACCGGCCCAGGTAGTTGAACGCGAACTGCGGCGACGGCCGGGCGGCGAGCGCCGGACCGGTCTGCGGGTTGAGGTAGCGCAGCAGGCCGTAGGTCAGACCGGTGCGCGCGGCGTCCCGTACGCCGGACCGCACTCTGGCCACCGCGCCGTCCAGCGCGGCCGGATCGGTACGGGCGTCCGCCCAGGAGCAGCCGGGATCGAGCACCACGGGGCACAGGGTGGTGAACCAGCCGACGGTGCGGGACAGGTCCAGGTTGGCGGCGAACTCCTCACGCCCATGGCCTTCGAGGTCCACCAGCAGCGCGTCCGGCCCCTCCCGCCAGTCGGCGGCGGCCAGCGCGAACGCGGTCAGCAGCAGTTCGTGCACCGAGCAGTCGAAGGCCGCGGTCGCGTCCGTCACCAGACGCGCGGTGAGCGCGCCGGACAGGGGGGCCGAGTGCCGGCGCCGGGTGTCCTCGGTGTCCACCTCGCCGTCCAGCGCACGGCCGGCGACGGGGGGATCCTCGGGTACCGCCTGCCACCGGGAGAAATCCCCGAGCACGGACGGGTGGTGCGCGTACTGGACCAGTGCCTTCGCCCACTGGGGGAAGGAGGTCCCCGTCGACTGCAGTTGCGGTGCGCGCCCGTGCCGGACGGCCTCCCAAGCGGTGCGGAGGTCTTCCTGGAGGATGCGCCAGGAGACACCGTCGACGCCGAGGTGGTGCACGGTGAGGGTCAGTTCGCCCGACGCCGCGGGTCCGGGATCCCGCCAGCTCGCGCGGACCACCTGCCCGCGCCCGGGGTCGAGCAGGGTGCCCGGCCGGTTCAACTCGACGGTGGCGCGCGGCAGTACCTCCACAGTCCACAGCCCGTCCACCCTTCTCAGCGCGAGCCGCAGCATGCCGTGGTGATCGACCAGTGCCTGGACCACCGCGCGCACCTGCGCTTCGGTCATGCCCGCCGGAGTACGCACGGTTAGGGACTGGACGAAGCCGTCGACCGGGCCGCCGCGTTCCCGCAGCCAGTGCATGACGGGCGTCAGCGGGACGGTGGGGTCGTCCGCGTCACCCAGCGCGACCCGGTGTCCCGGTTCCGGTCCCGTCGCGAGGCCACTGGCCAGACCCGAGACCGTGGGCGTGCGGAACACATCCGAGGTACCGATGGCCAGGCCGGCCCGCTGTGCCGCACCGGCGAGTTGGATCGCCTTGATGCTGTCGCCGCCGAGCTGGAAGAAGTCCTGGTCGAGCGGGACTTCGGGCAGGCCGAGGAGGCCGGCGAACAGCTCGGCCAGCAGGTGCTCGGCGGAGGTGCGAGGAGCCCTGGCCGGCTCCGTGCTCCCGGCGTCCGGAGCGGGCAGCGCGGCCCGGTCGAGCTTGCCGTTGCGGGTCAGCGGCAGCCGGTCCACTTCCACCACGGCCGACGGCACCATGTACGGCGGCAGCCGGTCCGCCACCCCCTTGAGCAGCGCTGTCGTGTCGCCGGACCCGGCCACGTAGGACACGAGCCGGCGCACTCCGGGCCGGTCCTCCCGCAGGACCGTCGCGGCCTGCCGCACCCCGGGCTGGGCCAGCAACGCGGCGTCGATCTCCCCCGGTTCGATCCGGTAGCCGCGGAGCTTGAGCTGTCCGTCGGCCCGCCCGGCGAACTCCAGCCGTCCGTCACGGTTCCAGCGGGCCAGATCGCCTGTGCGGTACACGCGGGCGCCGGGCGGACCCGACGGGTCCGGCACGAAACGCTCGGCGGTCGCGCCCGGCCGCCCGAGGTAGCCGCGCGCGACCCCCACACCCCCGAGGTACACCTCGCCCACCACGCCGGGTGGTACCGGCCGCAGCGCGTCGTCGAGCAGCAGCACCCGCTTGCCGTCCAGCGGCGCACCGATGGGAACCGGGCCGGCCTCCTCCGGCATCCCCTCGACGGCGAACCTGGTCCCGAACACCGTGGTCTCGGTGGGCCCGTAACCGTTGACGACGGTGAGCTCCGGCAGCGCGGACCGCACGGCGCGCACCGCCGCCGGGGACACCACATCACCGCCGGTCCAGACCTGGCGCAGCCCGGCCAGACAGCCGGGGTCCTCGGCGGCGATCGCGTGGAACAGCCCGGCGGTCAGCCACAGTCCGGTGATCCCGGTGGCCGCCGTGATCCGGGACAGTCCGGCCGGGTCCAGCCTCCCCGGCGGGGCGACGACCACCTCGCCACCGGTCAGCAACGGCACCCACAGTTCCAGGTTGAACGCGTCGAAGGCGTGCGGCGAGTGCAGCAGCACCCGGCCCGCACCGCCCTCGGACCACCACCGGTCGGCGGCGAGCCCGGCCAGGTTGCCCTGGGTGATGGCGACCCCCTTGGGACGCCCCGTGGAGCCGGAGGTGAACATCACGCACGCCAGCGCATCCGGCGTCGCCCGGCACCCCCCGGCCGCGGTTCCCCGCTCCCGTACGTCCAGCTGCCGCACACCACGGTCCCGTGCCAGCGCGACGAGGCGATCGTCCTCGGTGTCCCGGTCGGTGAGCAGCACCCGCACTCCCGCATCGGACAGCACCGCCTCCTGCCGGGAGACCGCGTCGTCCCGTTGCAGGGGAACATAGGCCGCGCCAGCCTTCCCCACCGCGAGCGCCGCGACGACCAGGTCCACCGATCGTTCGAGCAGCAGCGCGACGGTCCGCTCCGGGCCTGCGCCGGCCGCGGAGATCGCGGCGGCCAGCGCCGAACTGCGCACGTCCAGCTCGCGGTAGGTCAGCCGCTCCGCGGTCTCGGCCGAGCGGACCGCGACCGCGTCGGGCGTGCGGGACGCCTGCTCGGTGAACCGGCCGACGGCCGTGCCGGCGGGCGCGGCCGACGTGCGGTCACCTGTGCCGAGCGCGGCGGTGTGCCGGCGCTCCCTCGCCGTGGACGCCGTCATCCGCGCCGGCGGTGTCTCCCGGTCGGCCTCCGCCACCTGCCACAGCACGTGCAGGAAGCGGTCGGCGACGTCCTGCAGCAACTCCTCGCCGTGGTTGGCCGGATTGGCGTCGAAGTCGAGGCGCAGCACACCGTCGCCACGGTCGTAGGCGACGATCGAGAGGTCCTCCGACGGCGGCGCCTGCAGGTTGTGGACGGTCGCGGTCGTCGGACCGAACCGCAACGGCCGGTCGAAACGCTGGATGTTGAGCACCGGACCGAAGAACTTCCGGCCGTCCTCGGGATAGCCCAGCTCACGCCGCAGGCGCTCACCCCGGTACCGCTGGTGACGGCGCACCAGCCGCAGTTCGTCGGCGACCCGGTCGAGCAGAGTGCCGAGCGGGGCCGCCGGATCGACGGGCAACCGCAGGGGGAGGACGTTGGCCGACATCGCGGGCACGGTCCGTGCGAGTCCGGCCGGACGGCCGGCGACCGGGAGGCTCAGTACGACATCACGGCTACCGGTCACCGCGTGCAGGTAGACCGCGGTCGCCGCGGTGAGCAGCCGGGTCCAGCGGTGCCCGAGCCGTTGCGCACCGTCCCGCAGACCGGCGAACTCCTCCGCCGACAGCACTCTGGTCAGCCGCAGCGACCGGTCCGCGGCCGCGGCCGCATGGGTGCCGAGGCTCAGCGAGTCCGGCCGCCCGGCCAGTCGCGCCAGCCACCAGTCCCGGTCCGCGGTGCCTTCGGCGGCCTCCCGGTAGGCGGCCTCGGCGTGTGCCAAGGAACGGAGCCCGGACCAGCCGCTCCCGGGAACGGCGCGCCCGTCGTACAGACAGCTGTAGATCTCGGCGACGCGTTCGGCGAACAGGGCCATGCCCGCCCCGTCCAGAGCGATGTGGTGAACCCGGTGGAACACCAGTGAGCGGTCATCGCTGACCCGCAGCACGGCCCCCAGGAACAACGGCCCGGCGTCGCTGCCCCCGGCCTTCGCCACATCGGCCCGCATCCACTCCAGTGCGGCGGCGTCCGGGGCGGACGCTCCCCGGAAGTCGACCACTTGGACGGTGTGTTCCGGCTCCCGGAGAAGCCGTTGCACAGGTATGGAACCCGTCGCTTCGACGATGCGGACGTTGACCGCCTCGCAGTCGGCAGCCGCTCTGGTCACCGCGGAGACGAGGAGGCCGACGTCGACATCGCCGTCCAGGACGAGGTATTCAGCCCATTGATAGGCGCCCGGGCGGCTGTGCCCGGCACGCTCCGCCAGCCAGACCCCGAGTTGAGTCTCGGAAAGGTGCAGTTCAGGGCTGTTTTCGGGCATGAGTATGAGCATCCCCATCGGTCTTGTCGGCGTGACGCCGGCGACTGCCGTCGGATGTGGGCGGTTGATCAAAAGTGGACTGCCCCATCGAAACACAGCAGGCAATGGGAGAGTAAAGACGCGGCAATATGCGCTATCTCACGTTTACTTGATGCCTTCTCGAAAGTGCTGGTGGGAGGGCGCCTGCGCATGGTCAGCGCCACACGGTTGTCCGGATCGCGCCACCGGACAGGTCGCGGACCACTGGCCGAATGGGCCTCTCCGGTGGCTGGTTCACGCTGTCCCGGCGTGGAGCGGCCACCGGCCCCGTGCGCGCCGCCCGGGCGGCGCGTGAGCACAGCCGGCGCCAAGAGCTACGAGCCTCGACCGGTCACGAGGAGAGGGTGGAGAGGACGAAACCGGTGTAACCGCTGTGGGCCGCGGCGTCGCACGCTTCCCGGTAGCGGTCCAGTCCACCCGTGTAGGCCAGGAACATGCGGGGTTTGCCGGGTACGTTCGCTCCCGTGTACCAGGAGGCCGTGGCCGGGTAGAGCGTCCGGGCGGCGAGTTCCGCCACATGGGCGCCCCAGTCCTCCTCGGCCCCCGGAGCGGCGTCGATCTCCGTGAGGCCGTTCGTCCGCAGATGGGCGATGCAGTCAGTGATCCACTCCACCTGCTGTTCCAGGGACACCGCGATGTTGGAGAGCACGGACGGGCTGAGGGGCCCGAGAACGGTGAAGAGATTGGGGAAGCCGGCCGAGACGAGCCCCAGGTGGTTCCGCGGGCCGTCCGCCCACTTCTCCCGGAGCGTCACCCCGCCCTTGCCCACGATGTCGACGGCGAGCTGGGAGCCGGTCAGGGCGTCAAAGCCGGTGGCGAAGACGATCGCGTCGAGGGTGTGCTCCCCGTCCGCGGTCCGGATGCCGCGGGGTGTGATCGTCTCGATCGGGGTCGTGCGCAGGTCCACCAGCGTCACCTGCGGCTGGTTGTAGGTCGCGTAGTAGCCGGTGTCCAGGCAGGGGCGCTTGGTCGCGAACGGGAAGGTGCGCGGGGAGAGCAGTTCGGCCGTCGCCGGGTCGGTGACGATCGAACGGATCTTGGACCGTACGAACTCGGCCACGGTCTCGTTGGCCGTCTCGTCGGTGAGGATGTCGGTGTAGGTGCGCAGCAGTCCGCTCAGCAGGCCCGAGTCCCAGGCGGCTTCGTAGGCGGCCGTGCGCTCCGCCTCGTCCGCCTCCAGGGCCGAACGGGTCGGCGGCTCGAAGACGGTCCCCCCTCGCGACAGCCGCTGGGCTCGCCGGAACTCGGGGTATCGGGCCTTGAGTTCCGCGATGTCCGTGCTGCGCAGCGGGCGGTTGTGGGCCGGCAGCGCATAGGCCGGGGTGCGCTGGAAGACGGTGAGGGCGGCCGCCTCCTCGGCGATGACGGGGATGGCCTGGACGCCGGAGCACCCGGTGCCGATCACGGCGACCCGCTTGCCGGTGAAGGACACGTCCTCACGCGGCCAGCGGGCGGTGTGGAGTAAGGTCCCCGCGAAGCTGTCGGCCCCGGGAATTCCAGGGTCCTTGGGGACCGACATACAGCCCGACGCGAGTATGACGAACCGGGCGGTGACGGTCCGTCCGGTGTCCGTGGAGACCCGCCAGAGGTGACTGTCCTCGTCGTAGACGGCGCGGGTGACCCGGGTACGCAGTGTGACGTCCTTGCGCAGGTCGAACCGGTCGGCCACGTGGTGGATGTAGCGCAGGATCTCCGGCTGGGATGCGTAGCGCTCGCGCCACTCCCACTCCTGGTCCAGTTCCGGGGAGAAGGAGTAGGAGTACGACATGCTCTCGACATCGCAGCGCGCCCCGGGGTACCGGTTCCAGTACCAGGTCCCGCCGATGTCGTCACCGGCCTCGAAGACCACCGTTGCCAAGCCGAGTTCACGCAGCCGGTGGAGCTGGTAGAGACCGGAGAGCCCGGCTCCGACGACGACCACGTCGACCGGGTGGGCGGCAGCAGGCGGGGCGGACGTCGTGTCCATCGGTGCTCCTGTGGGCGAGGGGGCGGGGCGTAGGTGCGATCCTGAGGCACGTCCGCCTCGACGGGAAGTCCTGTACCCCGGAAGTCCTCTACCCCGTAACCCACTTGAGGTGGATTGCCGGCAACGCACCACATGTGGCCCGGCCGATGCCTGTCGCCCGGTCACGTCCCCTGAGTACGGGTGCTCCGGCGACCCGCGGAATGCCAGGATCACGTCGCCCGGGCGACACGGCCGAAGCGGGCTCAGCCCGTCGTCATGGAGAGGTCGGCGGCGCCGAAGGAGACCGAGAACCTCTGGCACCAGAGGACGGCGCTGCGGAACCCCGACAGGTCCGTGCCGGCCGGGACGGTGTAGTTCTGGTTGCCCAGATTGCCCTTGAGCTTCCCCACCTCCACCGCGCCGTCCCCGAGCCCCTTCTTCACCGCGTCGGCGTCACGGGTGGACAGATAGACCCGTACATCCGGGCCGTCCGAGGTCTTGAGGTCTTCCAGCCGCAGCACATGGCCGCCGTCGGCCAGCCGGACCGTGCGGGCGATTCCGCTGGTGGCGTGCTCGTGGGTGACGAAGCGGCCCTCGGTGAGATCCTTCGGCCCGGCGTCGGGCCGGGGAGACATGGCCGACTCCTTCATCGACGGCATGGGCTGCGTCGAGGAGGAGGCCGGCAACGCCTCATTCACCTCTGTGTCGGTGAACGCCTTCCAGGGCTGGAAGAGAGCGAGCCCGAGTCCGGCGGCGACGACCACCGCCAGGAGGACGGTCAGGACGGTGCGGCGGGACAGTCGGACACGGTAGGACTGGGACACAAGGACTCCTCGGGCGTACGAATGGGCTGATGGGAACCAGCCGTCGGCATCCCCCTTAGAGAAGCCTGTGGAGGTGCTCGTCCGCGGTAATCCGGGGCCCCTGTAAGACTCCGGTAATGGGGCGGTCACGGGGCCCTGTGAGGAGGCGGGCGAGCATCACCTGACGGCGCGGCCTCGTCGACGAGCCCACACCACCCGGGACACCCGTCCAGGCCGTCAACCGCAACCCCCTCCACCATCCGGGAAGTTGATGAGGGCTCGTGCGCCTGATCGGCTACGCCGTCATGGACATGGTGCTGCATTCTCCGAACTAGTGCTCTGGCCGGGAAGGTTCACCGGGTTGTGTGCACGCCGCAGCTGCCGTGAGGCATCGGCCGCAGCGCACGCCCCGATGGG
>NZ_JBEZHQ010000043.1:0-77257 GCF_040650675.1 Streptomyces sp. NPDC048637 | reverse complement strand
ACCGCCATCTGGCACAACTGGACCACCGGAGCCCCAGCCAAACGATCCCTGACCGCCTACGACCACTGAGAACATCGGACTCATTCATCTAGCGGGCGAGCGTCGCGACCAGCACCGCCTTGATCGTGTGCATCCGGTTCTCCGCCTCGTCGAAGACGACGGAGTGCGCGGACTCGAAGACCTCGTCGGTGACCTCCAGCGAGGAGAGTCCGTGCCGGGCGTGGATCTCCCGGCCGACCGCCGTGCCCAGGTCGTGGTACGCGGGCAGGCAGTGCAGGAACTTGACCTCCGGCCGGCCGGTGGCGCGCAGCACGTCCATCGTGACCGCGTACGGGGCGAGCAGCGCGATCCGCTCGTCCCAGACCTCCTTGGGTTCGCCCATGGAGACCCAGACGTCGGTCGTCACGAAGTCCGCACCGCGCACGCCGTCGGCCACGTCCTCGGTGAGCATGATGCGGGCGCCGCTGACCTCGGCGAGCCGCTGCGCCTCGGCGACGACCGTCTCCTCGGGCCACAACTGCTTGGGCGCCACGATCCGTACGTCCATACCGAGCAGGGCGCCGGTGACGAGGTAGGAGTTGCCCATGTTGTTGCGGGCGTCGCCGAGGTAGGCGAAGGCGGTCTCCGTCAGCGGGCGGCCCTGGCTGTGCTCGACCATGGTCAGCACGTCCGCGAGCATCTGGGTCGGGTGCCAGTCGTCGGTCAGCCCGTTGAAGACGGGCACACCGGCGTACGCAGCCAGTTCCTCGACGTCGGACTGCCGGCTGCCGCGGAACTCGATACCGTCGAACATCCGGCCGAGGACGCGGGCGGTGTCCTTCACCGACTCCTTGTGCCCGATCTGTGAGCCGGACGGGTCCAGGTAGGTGGTGGCGGCACCCTGGTCCGCGGCCGCGACCTCGAAGGAGCAGCGGGTCCGGGTCGAGGTCTTCTCGAAGATCAGGGCGATGTTCTTGCCCTGGAGGCGAGGGACCTCGGTGCCGGCACACTTGGCCGCTTTCAGCTCGGCCGCCAGGTCGATCAGTCGGCGGAATTCCTCGGCGCTGAAGTCCAGCTCCTTGAGGAAGTGGCGGCCCGTGAGGTCTATCGCCATGGGTGGGCTCCTGGTTCGCGGCGGTCGGGACGGACTCGGACCCTGGAATTGTATACGAATAAACGTATCCCTATACGGGCCACCTGCTGCCGTACGGGTCCGGTGCCTGCTCCCTGGCGGAGTACGGGTCACGCTCAGGCTGCCCCCGGCACCGCATCCCTCGCCACCGGACAGCTCATACAGCGCGGCCCGCCGCGGCCGCGCCCCAGCTCGCTCCCCGGGATCGTGATCACCTCGATACCGCGCTTGCGGAGGAAGGTGTTCGTGGTGACGTTCCGCTCGTACGCCACCACCACGCCCGGCTCCACCGCCAGCACATTGCAGCCGTCGTCCCACTGCTCACGCTCGGCCGAGTGCACATCCTGGGTGGCGGTCAGCACCCGGATGTCCGACAGGCCCAGCGAGGCCGCTATGGCGCGGTGCATATGCTCCGGCGGATGGTCGGTGACCTTGAGGTCCTGATCGCCCGAGCCCGGCTCGATGGTGTACGAGCGGAGCATCCCCAGGCCCTCGTACTGGGTGAAGGTATCCCCGTCGATCATCGTCATGACGGTGTCCAGGTGCATGAACGCCCGGCGCTTGGGCATGTCGAGCGCCACGATCGTGCGCGCCGAACCCGCCGCGAACAGCCCCCGCGCCAGCAGTTCAACGGCCTGTGGGGTGGTCCGCTCGCTCATCCCGATCAGTACCGCGCCGCTGCCCATCACCAGGACGTCGCCGCCCTCGATGGTCGAGGGGTAGTCCGCCTGCCCCTCGGACCAGACATGGAAGCCCCCACCACGGAAGAGCGGATGGTGGCGGTAGATCGCCTCGTAGTGCACGGTCTCGCGCTGCCGGGCGGGCCAGCGCATCGAGTTGATGGACACCCCGTCGTAGATCCAGGCGGAGGTGTCGCGGGTGAAGAGGTGGTTGGGCAGCGGGCCCAGCAGGAAGTCGTCCAGATCCATCACATGGAAGCGGACCGAGATCGGCTCGGCGTGCCGCTCCAGGAACTCCCGCTTGGTCATGCCGCCGACCAGTGCCTCGACGAGGTCCGGCACCGGCAGCTCGTCGAAGGCCGCCCGCAGATGATCGGTGGCCAGCGGCCCGTATTCCTTCTCGTCGAAGACCCGGTCGAGGACGAGTTGCCGTGCCTCGGGGATCTGCAGGCTCTCGGCCAGCAGATCCCCGAAGAGGTGCACCTCCACCCCCCGGTCCCGGAGGACATCCGCGAACCCGTCGTGCTCGGCCCGCGCCCGGCGCACCCACAGCACGTCGTCGAAGAGCAAGGCGTCCTTGTTCGAGGGCGTGAGCCGCTTCAGCTCCAGATCGGGGCGGTGCAGGATGACCCGGCGCAGCCGCCCGGCCTCGGAGTCGACTTGGAATCCCATCCACCCATCTTGGCCGCTCGGACGGCTCGGCGGAGGGAGTCGGGCGATGTCGGTCCGGTCAGGCCGGCCGGCCTGACCGAAGCCGGGCAGGCTCCGCGGCGGGTCCGGCCGCGGGTCCGGCCGCGGGTCCGGCAGCACGCGCGGGGTGACGGGGAGGGGAGAGGTGGAGGAAGAGGTGGAGGGGAATGGATAGCCCGCCCCTCACCCTCCGGCCCGCCTACAACCGCGGGTCCACCGGCTCCGACTCCAGCGCGAGCACCGCGAAGACCGCCTCGTGGACCCGCCACAGCGGTTCGCCGTCCGCCATCCGGTCCAGCGCCTCCAGGCCGAGCGCGTACTCCCGCAGGGCCAGCGAGCGCTTGTGGCCCAGATGACGGACGCGCAGCCGCTGGAGGTTCTCCGGGCGGGTGTACTCCGGCCCGTAGATGATCCGCAGGTACTCGCGGCCACGGCACTTGACGCCCGGCTGGACGAGCCGCCCGTCGGCCTGCCGGACCAGCGCCTGCACCGGCTTGACGACCATGCCCTCGCCGCCGTCGGCGGTCAGCTCCTGCCACCGGGCGATACCGGCCGCGACCGAGGTCTCGTCCTCGGTGTCGACGAGGATCCGCCGGGTCGTGGCGAGCAGCCCCGGCCGGTCCGTGGCGCCCCCGGCCGGCCCGGCCTCCCGGGCCGCCACCGCACCCTCGGCCGCGATCAGCCGGTCGAGCAGGGCGAGCTGGTCGGTGTGCGCCAGCCCGGCGAGACTGCGGCCCTGCACCGCGAGAATCTGGAACGGCGCGAGCCGGATGCCATCCAGCTCCCCGAGCCCGGCGCCGCCGCCCGGCTCCCGCGGTGCCTCGGTGGCCTCCGCCTCCGCCGCCGTCGCCGTCGCCGTCGCCCCGACCCGCCAGCAGTAGCGCCGGTACGCCTCCGTGAACGCGGCCGCGTCCGCCGCCCGGTCCCGCTGCCGGCCGAGCAGCGGCGACACCTCGACGCCCCGGGCGGCCGCCGCCTCCAGCGCATCGAGCACGCCCCGGAACGCCGCCCCGGACGCCGCGCCCACGGCCGCGTATTGCTTGCGCAGCAGACCGGTCGCCTTCAGCGACCAGGGCATCAACTCGGCGTCCAGCAGCAGCCAGTCGGTCTCCAGCTCGGCCCACAGACCGGCCTCCTCGGCACAGTCCCGGATCCGCCGCAGAACGCGTTCGGTCACCTCCGGGTCGTCGAAGAACGGCCGGCCGGTGCGGGTGTACAGGGCTCCCGACATCCCCTTGGGCACGCCGGTGGGGGTACCTCCCATGCCTTTAGGGCAAGGGGGAGCTCCTCGGCCACTGTCTCGTCACGGCACACCAGGACCACCGCACGGGACCCCATGTGCTTCTCCTCGCACACCACTTCCCGTACCCCGTCGGCCCGGTAGCCGGCGAACGCCTCCGCGGGGTGCTCCAAGTACCCCTCCTCCGCCGAGGTCGCGCACGGCGCCATCGTCGGCGGGAGGTACGGCAGCAGCCGCGGGTCGATCGCGAAGCGGCTCATCACCTCCAGCGCGGCCGCGGCGTTCTCCTCCTTGACCGCGAGCCGGCCCATGTACCGGGTCTCCACGATCCGCCGCCCGGCCACATCGTTCAGATCGAGCGGACGGCCGTCCGCCCCGCCGGGCGCCTCTGTCGCGAGCGGTTTCACGGGCTCGTACCAGACCCGCTCCGCCGGTACATCCACCAACTCGCGCTCCGGCCACCGCAGCGCGGTCATCGCACCGCCGAAGACACAGCCGGTGTCCAGGCAGAGGGTGTTGTTGAGCCAGTTGGCGCGCGGGGTGGGGGTGTGACCGTAGACGACGGCGGCGCGGCCGCGGTAGTCCTCCGCCCATGGGTAGCGCACGGGCAGCCCGAACTCGTCGGTCTCGCCGGTCGTGTCGCCGTACAGCGCGAACGACCGCACCCGGCCCGACGTCCGGCCGTGGTACTTCTCCGGCAGTCCCGCGTGGCACACCACGAGGCCACCACCGTCCAGGACGTAGTGGCTGACCAGTCCGTGGATGAACTCCCCCACCTCGGCCCGGAAGTCGGCGTCCTCTTTGGGCAGCGCGGGCGAATTCTCCAGCTGGTAGTAGGTCCCGTCGTAGCTGAACTCCTCTCCTGTCCCGGTGGCCCACAGGCCGGTGACGATCGCCAGCTGCTCTTCCAGCCGCGCGAACTTCTCCTTGGGGAACGGAATGCCGTACGCCTTGTGCTCCTCCTCGAACCAGCCCGCCCCGAGGCCGAGTTCGACCCGGCCACCGGACATCTGGTCGACCTGGGCCACCTGGATGGCCAGCACACCCGGCAGCCGGAAGGTGCCCGCCGTCATGAGCGTGCCGAGACGGATCCGCCGTCCGGTCCTCCACGGATGACGACCTGGCCGAGGAGATGGGCGACGAGGTCCGTCCAGTACTGCAGTCCCTCCTGACGAAGGGCTGGCTCGTCGTGGACGCTGAACGCTCCCTGACGCTCTCCAGGATCGCTCAGGCGGCTATCTCCAGCCGTCGGGACGTCGGGGGTGTGGAGGCATGAGCATGCCCCGTCCGCGGGGATCACGAACGGGGCTTCGGGGCGCTGCGTTACTCGGGCCCGGGCTCAGCCTCAGAGAAGATGAAGCCCCGTACAGGGGGCGTCTCCTCCTGCTCCTCTTTCTGAGCCTCGCGGTAGGCAGCCACCAGGGCGGCGTACCGGCTATTGATCAACTCAGCCATGGGGCCTCCAATCGACGCACCGAGTGTGGCAGACGTCGGCTACGGCTTGTCCCGGCACGGCGGACGGGGTGTCGGCATGGGCTTGATGGGTCCGGTGTCCGACGGGGAGTGCTGACACTTCGCGGATACTGCGATGAGCTGCTCCCCAGCCGGGGCTCCCCATAGCTCCTCGTCGACGTCGTACCCGGCAATACGGATGGCGTCCTGCGTGCGCAGCAAGATCAGCGGGTCGTAGTTGTCCGGATCGTAGCCGGGATAGTGGTGGACGAAGTCGTCGCCCAGCGACGCGCACAACTCCTCGTACACCTTCGTGTGGAGGATGAGCGCATGCCACCCTTCGTCAACGACGCGGGAGGGAGCCAGGGCGACGTCAGGCATCTTGCCGCAGGCGACGACGAACTTCAGTCCCTCGTCCGTGATGCGCTGCGCCATATCCGCACTCATGCCGGAATTGGCATCCTGCACAGTCCCGAAAATGCTCAGATACGCTGCCGGGCTGATCAGATCGCTTACCGTTAACACGTGCGGCCTCTCTTCGAGTTGTGTCGTACGGCTCCGTCTCCGGCCGTGATCGCTGTTCAGGCATTCGGTCGGAGACGGCTTTGTCTTCTTCAGGCCCGCCCCGGGTATGCCGACCAAAGCGAACCCAGGGCGGGGGCTTAGGGCGGTCGCCCGGGGACCGACCAGGAACCAGGCGACCGCCATTCACGCTCCCCACTGCGTCGCCGTGGTACCGAAACGACGGGGGCATTCACCGGGGGTGTCGTAACCCTCCGCAAGGAGCGCGCCCGGCATTCCCGTGCCGGGGGTCTAATGGGAGCGGCGCCAATAGACGACGCGACCGAAGCTGGGGAAGTCTGCGATGTGGTAGTTGCCCTTGTGCCGGTGCGCTCGGCTACACCGGGCCCGCTTCGGCGCCCCGTCCGGCCGGGGATCAGGCCCATGGTGCACGCTGCGCGCACTGACGCCGCTTCATTGCCTCCCCGCCCATCGGCAGCAGTCGCACGGGGTCGGGCACGGCTTGACGGCTTCAGGCACAGGCACGTACGTCACGCCGGGGATGGTGTAGGGGCGGACGAGAGGTGCATTCAGGGGTATCTCGTCATCCGCACGTCCGTGCTGGGGCTCCAGTTCGTCGGGCGACGTCACCGCTTCCGCCTCCGCCCCTTGTGCGGGTGGTCGGCGATCTCCATGCTTGCAACCACAGCCTCGGCAAGCCTTCCCTTTTCACGAGCTTCCCGACGCTGCTTATCCAAGGCGGCGCAGACGTCGCATCCCGGGGCGGGCTCTGCGGCGAAATCGTGCGTGTCTGTCAGATGTACCGGGGGCGTCTGAATCCCCCTCGGTTCGCTCATACTTTGACGATCGGGCGTACGCTTGAACACGAACAGTGGTGACGTGGTGACTTGGTGGTGACGGATGGCCGGGACATTTGGGGAGCACGTCAGAGCCGCGCTGAAGGCTCGCGAGATGAGCATTCGAGGAGCTGCACGGGCCTTAAACTACGATCATGCGGTGCTGTCCCGGACGCTCAATGGCAAGCAGCCCCCGTCAGCCCGCCTGGCGGAGTCATTGGACAAGTTGTTGAGCGCCGACGGCACGATCACCGCGCTAGCTTCGTCGCTCATGGCAGACGAGGAAGATCGCATCCGCTATGCGGTAGCACGTCCGACTCGTCTGGACGGCAAAGCTGTTGCCGCTCTGGCCGACGTTCTCGCAGCGCAGCGCCGACTGGACGACGCTATCGGCGCTGTTCCCATGATCGGCCCGACGGAGACTCAGCTTCCCATCATCACAGCGATGCTTAAGGAGGCTCGCGGTCCGCACCGGGACGCGCTGTGTCATGTCGTTGCAGAGTACGTCCAGTTCGCCGGGTGGCTCCACGCCTCTGCACGTAACGACGTCGAAGCAGTCGTCCGGCTGAACGATGCACTGGAGCTGGCCGACGAGGCCGACAGTGGGCCGCTTGCCGCGCAAGCGTTGAACTTCAAGGCGTACGTGGCGCGTCAGCAACGCCGTCCGCGAACGTATGCCCGCTGGTTCGAAGCTGCATACCGGACTCCAGGGGCGCACGCAACGCAGCGCATGGGCGACGCGGCACAGGCTGCACACGGTTACGCAGAGGTGGGTCAAAGGGACGAGGCACGTCGCCTCTTGGACGAAGCAGCAAACCTGGCCGATGCTGCCGCGGATCAGCCGCCGGAGACGGCGTACTGGCTGACACCGAACTTCCAACGCTTCTCTCTCGGCCTGGCGCACATGGGGCTGCGGGAGTACCGCGACGCTGCGGACCACTTCCGGGCAGGCCTGGCGGGACTGCCCGCGGAGCAGCAGGGTGCGGACTGGTCGCGGGAGTACCGTACGGCGCTGGCTGCAGCAGAGGCTGCTGCGTAGTCCGTGAACGCAATAAGCCCCCGCCGGAATTCCGACGGAGGCTCTCTTATTCATCCTTGCCGACCCCACTCCGCGATGCGGAGGGTTGCGGCGCAACGTTCTTCGACGGTGAGCGCAGGCGACTCGACCGTGGTCCGGCGGACGACTCGACCACTCCACGTGGTGATCTCGTAATTGCAGTCTCGAAAGGGGCGCCGAAAGCGTATACGCTCCTCCAACTCCCCCAGGTGCAGCGCCCGGTCGCTGGAAACGACCGACTCCGGCCAGGACGTCGATGCGACGTACCGGCCCGGCCAGAGCGTCATGGGCGACTTCGTCCTGGACGTGCCCCGGTAGGGCGGGAAGGCGAACTTCTACGACGGCCTGGAAGCGGCGTCGCTGATGTTCGAGCTGCCGGCCGATTGAGCGTGCGGACAAGCCCCGCGCACGCGGGGATCTCACCTCCGCGTCGGGGCTAGCTTGTGAACTCCGCTTGAGTACAGGCGGGTTGACCGTCCGCTGTGGTAGATTTTCGAGACGTCTACACATCGGAGGACCCCTTGACTTCATCGCTTAGCGCGCACCAATCAGCAACCGGCTGGTTGCGGGCTCCATAGCCCGTTTGCGCGTCGCTGGAAGCACTACTCACCGTGATGAGACGTGCCCAAGTCCAGCGAGCGAACAAGTCAACGGAGGCATGGTGTCGACCAATTCGACCCAGCAGACGTGCAGCCACCCTGCGCGTGACGTCATGATCGTAGTTCTCGCCTGCACCGTCATCTCGCTTGCCACGGCCATCGTGGTGATGGCGTTCAGTGGCGGCCCCCTGGCAACCTTCGGGGCGAGTGGTAGCGCGTTCATCGCCACCCTCGGCGCCGGAATGAACGTTCTGAGCCATGTAAGGCGCGACGCCTAGGTGATCAATGGGGCGGCTCACCTCATGGGCCGCCCCGCCGGCACTCAGCATCCATTACGGGGACAGTGGCGAACCATCCGTCAGGACGCTGCCGTGGACGTGACGGGATTCGACCCCGCGGCGCATAACCCATTGCCTGCCTGACGGCGGGACCACGTCTTGTCAGTGTCACCCATTGGCCAGGCTCGGGCACACGTCCACGCCCCCCACTCGCTTCTGCGTGCCGACCCTCTAAGAGATCCGGCGCACGCTTCCTGACGGAGGAAAAGTCATAGGACATCCGGCGTCGCTACGACCACGCATCGACCCGGAGGAGAGTACGGGGAGCGCAGGGGCGACGCCGGATGCGTGGAGGGAGTGGGCCGCCCGCCATTCGCGACGGCCGCCGCCCCTCCCTCCCATTATGGTTATGTAGGCCATATTTCACGTTGCCGACCTTGAAATGGCCTCCGCGACGAGGACGTGGCCCGCCTCTCCCCGTTCGTACGGCACCACATCAACATGCTCGGCCGGTACTCGTTCCAGCTCCCCGAACTGCCGGGCGGCCTGCGCCCGCTGCGCGATCGGGACGCGGCCGAAGAGGTGTGACCCAGGTGCGGTGACCTTCACCGCCGGGGCTGTCCCGGCGGTGACGTTTTCACTAATCACCGCTCGCAGGGTGCCGGGAGCCGTAACACCGGCTGAGGGCGTGGCGGCTATGCGTGGCGGTGGGTGCGGTAGGCGGCCGGTGAGAGCTCCGGGCTGCTGCTGGGCCGGGGACTGGGGTGCGGGCGGCCGCCACACCGGGTGGGTGCGGCGGCCGTGGGTGGAATCGGTTCGTGGTTCGAGTCAGTCAGCAGAGCGGCGGTTCAGCCCGGTGTCACCGCACCCTCTGGCACTCCGAACCACTCCTCCAGCGCCTCCGCCAGCCCGGCCGTCGATGTCGGCGCCTGCGCCCCTGCGTCGGCCGCCCAGGCGGTGAAGCCGTCCGGACGGACGAGGGCCGCCACCAGTTCCGGGCGGGACGGGCAGCCGGCCGTCAGGGTGTCGACGCGGCCGGCATACTTCGCAGCGAGGGCTCGGAGTTCCGGGTCGTCGGTGAGGTCGAGCAGGAGCGCCCGGCCGCCGTGGAGGTGGTCCGCGAGGCGGCTGCCGTCGGCGAGTTCGAGGTCCGGGGCGCTGCGGCCGGTCAGCGGGTGCTCGCCCGGCAGCTCGTAGCGCACCCCGGCGCTGTTGAGCCGGGCGGTGAGGTACGTGGTGCCCGTGACCGTCTCCGCCAGGTTGCTGACGATCTCGCGCAGGGCCCGGGACTGCGGATCCGGGCGCATGGCCGCGACCTGGGAACGGGTCCAGTCAAGGATCCCCGCGCCGACGGGGTGCCGTTCGGCGGTGTAGGTGTCCAGCAGCCCTTCCGGCGCCCGGGCGCCGATCACCGCGGCGAGCTTCCAGCCGAGGTTCATCGCGTCCCCGATACCCAGGCTCAGCCCCTGGCTACCGAACGCGGAGTGCACGTGCGCCGCGTCGCCCGCCAGCAGCACCCGGCCTTTGCGGTACTCGGTGACCTGGCGGGCGTGGTCGGTGAAGCGGGTCGCGGTCCGCACCCCGGTGATCGTGACGTCCACGCCGGAGACGCGGCGCAGCCTCGCCTGGAGGTCCTCGGTGGTGACCGGCGCGTCCCGGTCGGCCGGCGGGCCGTCGAACTCCACGGTGACGATGCGGCCCGGCATCGGCCCGTGGGCGTAGACCCCGGTGTCCGTGGCGGTCCAGCCGACCGGCAGGTCCTCGGCGCCGGTCATCTCCACGACCGCCTGGTGACAGGTGATCTCCGGGTCCGTGCCGGGGAATGCGAACCCCGCGAGCTTGCGGACCGTGCTGCGGCCGCCGTCGCAGCCCACGAGCCATCCGGCGCGTATGGCCCCGTGGTTGGTCCGCACCGTGACGGCCCCGTCGTCCGCGTCGAAGCCGGTCAGCTCCACTCCCCGGCGCACGTCGACGCCGAGCTCGTCCGCCCGCCCGCCGAGCAGCCGCTCGATGTCCTGCTGCGCCACGAAAGCGATCTCGGCGGCGGGTCCGGCGTCGCCGAGGCCCGGCTCCGTACGGTCGACCAGGTCGGCGCGCAGCATGATCCCGGCGAAGTGCCCGACGAACCCGAGCCCTTGGCCCGCGGCCCCGCCTCCGTCCCCGCCGTTCCGTTCGCGCATGAATGCCTGGAAGCGGTCCATCGCCTGCCGCTGCACCTCGGCCAGCGCGGGCAGCATGCCCCGGCGGTAGAGCGCCTCGGCGCTGGGCGTGGTGATCGCCCCGCCCTTGATCGTCGGGTCCACTTCGGTGAGGCGCTCCAGGACGGCCACCCGCGCGCCTCCGAGCCGGAGCTCGCAGGCCAGCATCAGTCCGACCGGGCCGCCTCCGGCCACCACTACGTCATAGTCCATGGCGCCGACTATGACCGAGGGCCGAGAAGGCCAAAAAGGCGCCGCGGTGTCAAGGAGTCAACCCCGCGAGGAGGGACGCCCAGGCCGGAACCATCGGCCCCTCATAGCCGCGCTCACGGCACCAGCCGAGCCAGGACAGCACCCCCGCCCGGCGGGAGTTCCAGGTGTTGACCGCCGCGGTGCCCCAGAGCAGTTCGAGGGCCTCGCCGATCTCGTCGTCCGCCACCGACGCCAGACACCGGGCCTCACCAAGCCGTTCGGCGGTCTTGCCCACCCCGATCCCGTAGTTCCGGACCGTGTTCGGGTTGCCGAGCGAGTCGAGGAACACGTCCGCTGCCGCGCGGACGGTCATGGCCTTCCCGGTCGGCAGCTGCACGACGGTGGGCACCACTTCCCCCTTGCCGCAGATAACAGGGCCGCTTCACGCAGCGACCGAAGAACATCACCGCAGGTGACGAATCAAACTACCGCAGATATTGGGGTGTTATCTGTGGGACGACTTCACACTCGTCCCGGAGCCGACGCACCGCCAGCCGCCCACCAGGGCCGACAGATCCTCAGCGCCAGTTTTCGTTCCGATGTTCCTCAACCCCCAGGATCGCCGTCGTCGTTGCGGAGTACCGTCCGGCGCTTCGTCTTTGGGTCTACAGGGCCGATGGCGAAACCGGCCAGACGGGGATCACGCAGGATGCGGAGCACGACCGTCGGCGACCACTCCGCAGGCGCGTCATCGTCCTGCACTTTTCGGCGCTTCCGCGATGCTGCACGGAGTTCCTCCGCCTCCTCGGGAGGCAACATCTCCAATGGCGTCAGGACGCCATCTGACGTCATCTTCATCCCAATGGCGTTTGGCACCGTGCCGCCTACTGCCAATTTGATCATGCGCCGAACGGCATCGCCGGCCGGCTTCCCCGGCGCCTGCAGCTTGAGCCAACGAATGGTCAGGTTGTCGACCTGTACAGGCTCCGCTTCGAAGCCGAATGGCACAGGGCCCGACGAGTGGCTTCCCTTCGCCTTCAACTCGGCGAACGCATCCCGGATGAACTTACTCTTACTCTTCGAATCCTGGTGCGCCAATCCGGCGATAAGGGCGAAGAACGCAACTCCAATGGGCTGTCATCGCTCGGGTTAATGAAGGGCTCTTGCGTCGACCCGAAAGCTACGCCGTGCTTAGCCAGCTCCTGTTGGATCTTTAGCGCTTCGGCCGCCGGAGAGTCCGACGTCGGAATAATCCGTGTCGATGTGCGTCCAGTGAGAACGCGTCGAAGCCAAGATCCTCAGTAGCTTTGGCGACCTTCAGCAGAGTGTCGTAGGACGCCCCTGCTGAGGCTCGGTGAAGATTCGTAGGTCCATACCTCCATCCTGCACTCCGCGCGACGACCCAATCGTCGGAGAGCGTGAGTGCGCAGCGGGCGGCCGGGTGGGCTGGGGCGGCCGGGTGGGCTGGGTCGGTCGGGTGGGCTGGGGCGGCCGGGTGGGCTGGGGCGGCCGGGTGGGCTGGGGCGGCCGAGCGAACGGGTCAGTCGGGCAGGTCGGGTCAGTCGGGCTGGTCAGGCCAGTCGGGGCGAACGGGGCGAACGAGTCGGGTGGAGTCGGTGTCGGTGTCGGTGTCGGTGTCGGTGTCGGTGTCGGTGTCGGTCCAGGGCAGGACGGGGCGGAGCGGGGCAGGGGCGGTCGGTCCAGGGCGGTCGGGGTGGGGCGGGGCGGGGATTCGCGGTGGCGCGCGCAGGGGCCGTCATGGTCGTGCGAGGGAATCAGCAGTGGCAGCCAGGGGGCAACGCGACGGCTCGGACATGCCGTCGGGACGTTGGGCGTGAGCGCTCCTGGCCCGCGGGCGGTGAGTTGCCGCTCGGGGCTTGCCTACCGCGTGATCCCGGTGGGTTCGGATCGGTTTGCTCAGGCAGGGTTCCGGTCGCGCACCTCCAGCTTCTCCAGTATTCCGGCCACGCGATCTCGCGATTCATCGACCGTGTCCATCGCCTCGACGCAAGTCCAGTACATCCCCTCCTCGTCTGCCAGCAGCACCACTGCCACCAGCGCTTCGCACACCTCTCGCAGCAGCCGGGACAGGCCGGTTAAAGCCGCCTTGGCATCACGCACCTCGGACAGCTGAGCCGCCCGCAGCCCGCCGGCGACCGACGCCGGGCACAGCAGTCCCCCGCTGAACCGCCCGCCCGCGTCGCCCAACCCCCGGGCCCTGGACCGCACTTCGTACGGCCCGAATATCGCGAGATGACTGCCGACCGCCTCCGCCAAAGCCTGCGCCTGCCATGCCTCGACGATCACTCCCTGAACCGTGTTCGCCTCTGCCAGCCCGCGCCGACTGGCCGCAATGATCCGCACCGCGTCCATCCGCTCCCTCCTTCCCTCTCCATTCGCATGCACCCTGCACTCTTTCCACTACCCAGAGTGAAGGCGAACACCCAAAAAAGCCAGGGGAATTCGCAAATCTGTGGACAAGCAAGACGGTGTGGAAAGATCCATGACTCCGGAGAGTGACACATGGCGGCCACGTCCCCGCATCCTCCCCTCCCGCCCCATCACCCCCACCCCGCACACGACCGGCACAAGCCACGCGAAACACCCGAAGGGAACACCGGAACCGACCGCCGGGGAACGCCGGACGGCGACCGTTACGGAACAACGGAATCGGAAGCCAGGGAAGCGCGAGCGGGGCCGGCGCTCGCACCCCGCCGGCCCCGCCCCGATGCCCCTCGCCCCTACTCCTCGCCCTCCCGCGGCCGGTCCGGCCGTGCCGAGCGGACCGCCGGGAACCGCGACTCATTGCGCTCGATCTTCGCGGCGAGGGCCGCCAGGGCGTCGATCCCCAGCGCCTCGCAGAACTGCAGCAGATACGCCAGCACGTCCGCGACCTCGTCCTCGACCCGGCCAGCCTTCCCCGGGTTCGACATCACCTTCGCCGACTCCTCCGGCGTCAACCACTGGAAGATCTCGACGAGTTCCGCGGCCTCGACGCTGAGCGCCGCGGCCAGGTTCTTGGGGGTGTGGTACTGCTGCCAGTCCCGCGCGGCCGCAAACTCGGCCAGACGTCGCTGCAGCGCATGCAGATCCTCGCTCATGCCCCTAGGTGTAGCACCTGTACGCCGGGCAGCCCCTCGGCGACCGAGGGATCCCGCACCGTCCCCAGCAGCCGCACATGCCCCCGCTCGGTCATCCGCAGGGCCAGTGACACCAGCTCGCGCGCCTGCCGGGGGTCCATACAGCGGTCCATCCCGTCCGCCATCACCGTCATCTGCTGATGAGCGGACGGGACCTCCCCGACCGGATCCATCGCCAGCACCTCCGGCCCGGTGAGCAGCACCAACGCCAGCGCAAGAAACCGCAGCTCACCATCGCCGAGCTGCTCGACGGGCAGCTCGCCCAGTGCCCCCCGGTCGAGGACGGCCCGCACACCCGCCGCCCCCGCTGCCCCGGCCTGCGCCCCCGGTGAACCACCCGGCCCGGCCGCCCCAGCGGCGTCGACGCCCCCTTCCCCCGTACCGCCCGCCTGCCGTGGCACCGCGCGCAGCCCCTCGACGGGACCGGCACATGCCTCCCGTACCGCCGCGACCAGCACCGCATGCCGCCGCGCGCACTCCCGGCTCGTACGCTCCAGCACCGCGGGCAGGTTGTCGCAGGACGACCTCAGCCGTCCCTCGCCACGCGGCCCCTCCGCATCGCGGCCCCAGCCACCGGCTTCACCACCACCGCTCCCCTTGCGCTTCCGCGCACCCCAGGCCCCGGCAGCCCCGCCGGCCCCTCCCGGCTTACCCGGCCCGCCCCCCGAGCCCGCTCCTCGGCCACTCCGCCGCGCCCCGGCACCACGCCCCGCACCACCGGCACCGTCCGCACCACATCCACCGTCCTGTCCGGCTCCCTCCGCACCGCCCGTCCCCACGTCCCGCATGACCTCCGGCCGCGGGTCGCACACGAACGCCGACCGCAGCGCGACCACGACCTGTTCGGCCGCGGCGAGCACCAGCCGCTGGCCCGCCGTCTTCCCCGCGACGCGCAACGGCAGCAGCGAGGTGCCGAGCCGGTCGTCGGGCAGCGGGGCACGGGTCACCGGAGTCGCACCCGCGGTGTGCCAGGCCGCCTGGACGGCGGGGCGGTTCGGGTCGGTGAGCGCGGTGGTCAGCAAGGTCTCGCCGCCACCGGTCAACCGCTCACCGACGATGCGCAGTTCGGGCTCGGCCTGCACGGCGAGATCGAGGCTGACGGGGCCGGCCGGACCGTCGACCGTGCAGCCGATACGGAACCCCCGCCGCCCCTGTTCGTCAGGGCGCGCACCCGCCGGCACACACGCCGCCGGGCTGCCCGCCACCTCCCCCACGGCCCGTGCGAGCGACTCCCCGCGCCCGAGCCGGGCGAGGATCTCGTACGCCTGCAGCGCACTGGACTTGCCGCTTCCGCTCTCGCCGCTCAGCAGTGTCAGCCGGGTGAGCGGCAGGGTGACGCCGCGATGGGTTTTGAAGGCGGACAGCCGTAATTCGGTGACCGCCGGACGCACAGTGTCGGTGTTCATGCAGGGACGCTATGCAGCACCCCGACCGGAGAACCGTTACACCCAACAGCTCTTCCTACGAACGGGGGACGCCCCCGAGTGCCGTTTCCGCGACCTCGGTACCGACGGGTGCCAGCAGGAAGACATTGGTGTCGACGCGGTGCATCCCGCTGCCGAGTCCGAACACGACTCCGCTGGAGAAGTCCAGGATGCGCTTGGCGACATCGGCGTCGGCGCTGCTGAGGTCCAGCAGGACGGGGATCTGCGCCATCAAGTACTCGGCGACCTCGCGGGCGTCCGCGAAGATCTGGACACGGATGACGATGAACCGCCGCGTCTCCTCCGTCGGCTCCTCCTCGGGGAGGGCACGGTGGTCGGGCCAGGAAGGCCATTCACTGCTGCTGCGGAGCGGGACGACCTCGGCCAGCCCTTCCCACTGCTCGTCGGTGGCATCGGGGCCGTTCACCGAATCACCTCACCCGGGGGAGCGCTGGCTGTCTGCGGTATCTGCATCGCACAATTCTAGAGATAAACATACAAAGCTCGGCGGACGCGACACACGCCGCGTCACGTCCGGTTCCATCCTGCACCATGGCCGCTGACCTGTGCTGACATCCTCGGCAGATATCCTTCGTCGAGATTCTGTATGCCTGTTCATCCCCCTTGTGACGGAGGTCCGGTCTGTCGTGAGCTCTGAGCCTCCCGGCCGTCGCCCGCGTGGCCTGCGCGGCCTGCGCAAACCAGCGAAGAAGCGGCCCGCCGGCTCCCCGCCCGCCGCAACCACGGACGGCTCCGCGACGCCGGATCCGACGGGCGAAACCCCCAGCAGCGTCATCAGCGCCGCCCTTTACCGCGACGGACGCCGTGTCAGCACCCATGACACGCTCGCCGATGCCTTCCGGCAGCAGCGCACCACTCCCGGCACCCTCGCCTGGATCGGCCTGCACCGCCCCACCCCCGCCGAACTGGTCACCCTGGCCTCGGAGTTCGACCTCCATCCACTCGCCATCGAAGATGCCCTGGAGGCCCACCAGCGACCCAAGCTGGAGCGCTACGGCGGCACGCTCTTCGTCGTTCTGCGCGCCGCGCGCTACGTCGACGACGCCGAGGAGGTCGACTTCGGTGAGTTGCATGTCTTCGTCGGCCGCGACTTCGTGATCACCGTGCGGCACGGCGGCGCCCCCGACCTCTCGGCCGTCCGTCAACGCATGGAGGACACCCCCGAACTCCTCAAGCGCGGCCCCGAAGCCGTCCTCTACGCGATCCTCGACGCGGTCGTCGACGGTTACGCACCGGTCGTCGACGGCGTACAGACCGATATCGACGAAATCGAGACCGAGGTCTTCGGCGGCGACCCCCGGGTCTCCCGCCGCATCTATGAACTCTCCCGCGAGGTGGTCGAGTTCCAGCGCGCCACCCGTCCGCTGAACGGCATGCTGGAAAGCCTGACCGCGGGCTTCGAGAAGTACGCCATCGATGAGGAACTGCGCCGCTATCTGCGCGACGTGGCCGATCACGCACTCCACACCACAGAGCGCGTGGACGGCTTCCGGCAGGCTCTGCAGGACATCCTCACCGTCAACGCGACCCTGGTGAACCAACAGCAGAACGCCGAGATGCGCGCCCTGGCGGAAGCCGGCTTCGAGCAGAACGAGGAGATCAAGAAGATCTCGTCGTGGGCGGCCATCCTCTTCGCGCCGACGCTGGTCGGAACCATCTACGGCATGAACTTCGATCACATGCCGGAGTTGCACTGGGTGTTCGGATACCCCTTCTCCATCGTCCTGATGGCGATTGTGTGCACCAGTTTGTACGTCATCTTCAAGCGGCGGGACTGGCTCTGAGCAGTCGTCGTGAGAGGCGCCCCGTGAGGGGGTGCAGCCCGGATCGTAGGCGCCGGTGACGCGTCCGGGACCGCTGGGGTCAGCAGGGCGGCTGCCTCGTCGGCGGCACACGCGTGCGAGCCAAGGCGCGTCGCTGTCGAAGAGTGCGTGCCGAGAACGCTGACGTGCTGCGCGCTCTCGACCGGTCGCTTGCCGATCGCATACGCGCTCCGACCGGATTCCGCTTCCGAGATGCGGTGCAGCACCTGCACAAGCCCGAGTAAGACCGGAATCTGCAGGAGCATCGGAAACGATGCAATAAAGCCAGTCGAGCACGCTGAACTCCTAACCGGTGCATCGCGCAGTGCCGATTCCCACTGGCTACGCGACACCGGAAAATACCGACGAGATAGCACCCTGCTAGAAAGCATTACACTGCGGCAATCTGGTCTGGATCCCGCCCATATGACAGTTCACTCGGGCAATTCGGGTAACGTACAAACAAACCGCGGCAACGGTATGTGGCCAGGGGGAACCGTGTCGCGTCTTGACGCTGTGCGACCGGCGAGGCAAGTGCGACAGCTGCAGTTCGTGATCACGCGGAGGCTGTGACCTGACCTCGTTCCAGCGGCGGTGACAGGCGGCAGCTCCGCGGTGATGGCGCAGTCGCTAGCGTGACCGGTGCAGGGCATGTCCCGGTGTGGCCACGGGGCGTGGTACGGCGAAGGCTCTTAGCAGGCCCAGGAGTTCAGGACGCGTGAGGGCGATCGCGCTTGGCGGCACTGCTGCATCGTGCCGCACGAGGCCGCCCGTTGGGGAGTTCCCCCAGCGCTGGGGAGCGCGTGGGGGGAGCCGGCTGCGTAAATCCGCATCGGCCAAGACCGCCACCCTCGCCGCCCCTGTCAACTCGCCTGTGCGCGCGTCGACTTGCCGCATGACGCCCATGTGAGCCACTTCGCACCACGCACCCGCGTGTCCCTCACCCAGGCCGCGTAACATCACACACGGATCCAGCCCGTGAGTTCCTTTCCCACAGAAATGGCTGTGCCTCATCTCCGCGTGCTGCGAGAGATGGGTGAGATGGGCCTGTACGACCGGCTGCGCGTGGAGACAGTTCAGTTGCCGTACTGATGTCGCACGCGCTTTGGCATGTGATTCGGAGGCACTGGATATGGTCCGCACTGTGGTCCCCATGGCATTGTCGATCGTCCTTATGGCAGTTGGAGTGCTGCACTTCATCTGGGCCTTCTCCCCCTGGCCGTTCAAAGACGTGGTGACGTTTACCAAGACGATTGGTGGCAGCGACGATGGCGTGGTGCCGCCGGGACCGAGCACTTTTCTGGTGGGTCTGGCACTGATCGGTGGCGCTGTGCTCACCCTCATGGTCAAAAGTCCATCCCGGGGATCGGCCCGGGCTGGCTGCGGTTAGTGGGCATGTACGGCCTGGCGGTGGTTCTGCTCGCCCGTGGCCTGGGTGGGTACTTCATGAACTCCGGAGCCGCCATCGAATTCCAGCGGTTGAACACTTTCCTGTACTCGCCGTTGTGTGTGGCACTCGCCGCCCTGAGCGGCATCGTCGCGGTAGCGGCGAGCAGGCGTTAGCCGCACGTCTCGTTGCTCCGAAGCTCAAAGGGTTCTGTTCGGGAATGTGGCGGTGCCCACCCCTGCCCGGTCAGCCGCAACCGGCCCGGTTTCGCACTCAGGTCCCGCACCCCGGCGTGCGTTCTCGCCACGAGAGGGCAGTCCGTCGGCCCCCACGCCAGACCCGGCAGACGCGACCGCCGGTCCTGATGGCCAAAGGTTGTCCCGCAACCGAGGTCGGCTGCTCAGGCATACTGGCGCTCGTTGCCGCTGTGGTCCGGATCCAGGACAGGAGCTTGAGTGCCTGAGCTGCGCTGTGAAGCGGTTCGTTGGGTCGATGACGAGCCGTTTCCCGGCATCGTCGAGGTTCAGTTCGTCGATGCTGCGGGACAACGCTGGTCCTTGATCGACAAGAGCCCAGTCTTCGCGCAGTTCACTGAGCTGACCCCCGACTCGGTCTACCCGGTGAAGGTCACGGTGGCGTGCGTGATCCAGGACGACGTCGAGGCGACGGCCGGCGACGCGGTCGTGACGGTCTCCACCTCGCCGGACGGGGTCACGACGCCGGACGGACGGGACACCTTCACCGTTAGACCAAGCCAGCTCATCCCGTGAGCGCGAGGTTGTGGAGTCGGGCGATGCCGAGCATGGCCTGGTGAACGCCGTCGCCCTTGCCCGGAGAACGGCTCGATCCACTTCGGATCGTCCGCTGAGATCACCCACCCATGACCGAGCAACGCACCAAGTGCCCTACCAGTCACGGGACAACCCTTAAGGTGCAGCGCATGCGATCGCTGATCACCTCCCTCAACGAAGACGACGACATTGCCGATTTCCTGGCCTGGCCCGGCGACTTCGACCCCGACCGCGGCGACCATGTCGAGGAGGTCCACCTCGCGTCGGGCGCGACGTTGGAGGGCTTTGCGGGGGACGGTGCTGGAGGCACGTACTTCTTCTGCGGCGATGGCGGCGAGGAACGCCCGGTCCTCTACGCAGACTCCGAGGGTGGCGCGGCCCTGGTCGCGATCGGTCTGACGGAGCTGCTGCGACTCCTGCTGGTCGCGCCCTGGTGGCGTGACTGCCGAGCGTTCACTGGGGAGGAGAGCGCCGAGCTGGCTGCCGAGTACCTGGAGGACATGCCCGACCTGGTGGCTCGGCGGGACCGGGCGGCCGCTGCTCTCGGCCTTGACCTGCCCACCGAGGCCGATGTCCTGGCACGACTCCGCGAAGTCGCCACCGAAGTGGGCAAGGACTTCGTCCTGATCTTCACGCCGGAGAATCACCCCTACAACCCGCTCATCAAGGCCTGAGCGTCATGACCGACGCCGCTGGCGCGGGCAGGCAGGAGCCGGCGCGTCCGTTGTCAGCCCCCTTGCTGCCGGCAACCTGGCTGGCGGCGGGCGGCCTCCGGGGGCGCCCTCAAGTCGCCGCGCCTGCTTGACGACGACAACGACGACCAGGGCGAATAGCGGCCCGGAGGCCACCATCCGCTCAGCGCGCCAGGCGCCCCAGGAGGGAGGAGGCGGCGGCGATGCCGAGTGCGGCGGCGGCGACCAGGACGGTGTAGTCGAGGGCCAGGTGGGCGTGGGTGCCCAGGAGGAGGCCGCGGAGGGCGTCGACCTGGTAGCTCAGGGGGTTCATCATGCTGACCGTCTGGAGCCAGCCGGGCATGATCGCCACCGGGTAGAGGGCGTTGGAGGCGAAGAAGAGCGGCATGGTGATGGCCTGGCCGATGCCCATCAGGCGGTCCCGGGTGAGCACGATGCCCGCGATCGTCATGGACAGACAGGAGAAGAACGCCGAGCCGAGGACCACGGCGACGGCAACGGCGAGCAGCCGGAGGGGGTTCCAGGTCATGGCGACGCCGAGCAGTGCGGCGATGGCGATCACCACGACGGCCTGGATGAGCGCCTTCACTCCGGCGGCGAAGGCCTTGCCCGCGATCAGGGCGGACCGCGGGGTCGGGGTGACCAGCAGTTTGGTGAGGATGCCGGCGTCCCGCTCCCAGATGATCATGATGCCGTAGAAGATCGCGATGAACATGGCGGACTGGGCGATGATGCCGGGCGCCAGATAGTCGATGTACGGGGTGCCGCCGGTCGGGATGGCCTTGAGGCGGGTGAAGGTCTCGCCGAAGACCAGGAGCCACAGGGCGGGCTGGACGGCGCGGGTGTACAGCTCGGTGCGGTCGTGGCGCAGCTTTTGCAGCTCGACCACACACATCGCGACGACCCGGGCGGTCAGCACCCGCCAGCCGGTACGGGCGCGCGGAGGGACCAGCAACAGGTCCAGCCGGCCGGGGCCGGTGGCGGTGTCAGCCGACCCGGTTTGCGGTGCGGCGGGTGCTCCGGACATCGCGGAAGTCTCCTGACTGCTCGTCGAGGCCGCTGCCGGCGACGTCCCGGAAGACGTCCTCCAGGGTCGGCGCGGTGTCGGACGCGCGCGATGGGGCCGAGGACGGAGGGGTGGGGGTGACGGGAGAAGAGGCCGGGGCGGTCGCGGTGGAAGTGTCCGGAGCAACGGCCGGGGTGGAGGCGCCTGGGGCATGGGGTGCCGGGTGAGGGGTGGCCGAGGTCCGGGCGGCGACGCGGCGGGCGCGCAGGGCGGACCGCAGCTCGTCGGGGGTTCCGAGGGCGCGAATCCGGCCCTGGTGCATCAGGGCGAGGCGGTCGCAGTACTGGTCGGCCTCGTCCATGTAGTGCGTGGTCACCAGGACGGTCATGCCGGTGGCGGCCCGTACGGCGTTGATGTGTTCCCAGACGCTGGTACGGGCGATCGGGTCCAGGCCGATCGTCGGCTCGTCGAGCATCAGCAGCCGGGGCGCGCTGACCAGGGCCTGGGCGAGTTCGAGGCGGCGGATCATGCCGCCGGAGTACGTCTTGGCGAGCCGGCTGGCCGCGTCGGTGAGGCCGACCGCAGCCAGCGCCTGGGTGACACGTGCGGCGCGCTCACGGCGGGAGACGTCGAAGACCCGGGCGAACAGCGCGACATTCTCCCGGCCGGTCAGTCCGGCGTCCGCGGACAGCTGCTGCGGGACGTACCCGAGCAGCCGGCGCACCGCCATCCGCTCCTTCGCCGCGTCATGCCCGAAGACCCGCACCAGGCCGGCCGGGACGGGCAGGAGGGTGGTGATACAGCGGATCGCGGTGGTCTTGCCCGCGCCGTTCGGGCCGAGCAGGCCGAAGACCTCGCCGGTGCGGACGGAGAGGTCGACACCGTCCACGGCCTTGGTCTCGCCGAAGGCGTAGCGCAGGGCGCGGCAGGTCACGGCGTCGGGAGCGGGCGCGGGCGCGGGTGAGCCGGGGGCGCCAGGAGCGCGCACGGGCGGACCGGCGGCATCAGGAGCGCGCACGGGCGGACCGGCAGCATCAGGAGCGGACGCGGGCGGACCGGCGGCATCGGGAGTGGGGGCGGCCGGGGTGTGCGGGTCCTCGTCTCGCCTTGTGGGGCCGGTCGGCCGTCCCCGCCCTGCCTCGTCGTCGGTGGTCATGTGCCCTCCGGATCAGCCGCTGGACACCGGCCCGTCCTCGGCGAGCGGGTCGGGAACTCCCCTGCGGGCATGTTCCGATTCTAGGTCCGAGACGGGAACGGACACCGGGATGCGCGCGGGGCGGGGTATCGAACGGCCCACCCGGGAGGGCCGCCGGACGCGCCGCTTCGCCGGCCCCGCGCCGACGGAAGCGACCGTCCGGGAGGGCGGTAGCATCGCGGCCCATGGCCCGGCCCAAGGAGTTCGACCCGCACGCCGCCCTCGCGGTGGCGATGGAGACGTTCCGCCGCCAGGGGTACGAGGGCACCTCGGTGCAGGATCTCGTGACGGCCCTGGGCATCAACCGCTCCAGCATGTACGCGGCCTACGGCTCCAAACACGACCTCTACCTCAAGGCCCTGGAGCGCTACAGCGCGGCCGAGGCCGCCAGGGCGCGGGACGATCTGGCCGGCACCGGACCGGCGCTGCCCGCCCTGCGGGCCTTTCTGCTCGCGTATGTGGAGGCCGCGCTGGCGGATCCCGAGCGCGCCGGGTGCCTGGTCACCCACGGCGTGCTGGAACTCCTCCCTGGTGACACGGAGGCCGCCACCCGGCTGCGCGCCGCGCTCGGGGCGCTGGAGGAGGCCTTCTTCGCCCTCCTGCTGCGCGCCCGCGCGAACGGTGAGCTGGCGCCCGGCACGGACGTCCGGAGCGCGGCCCGCTTCCTGGTCACGTTCACCCAGGGGCTGCGGGTGATGGAGAAGGCCGCCGACCGGTCCTATCTGACCGCGGCGGTGGAGCAGGCGCTCAGGGCGG
This sequence comes from Streptomyces sp. NPDC048637, assembly GCF_040650675.1. Classification (NCBI taxonomy): domain Bacteria; kingdom Bacillati; phylum Actinomycetota; class Actinomycetes; order Kitasatosporales; family Streptomycetaceae; genus Streptomyces; species Streptomyces sp. NPDC048637. Next base: position 54,188 of record NZ_JBEZHQ010000043.1, on the reverse strand, counting down.
TGTCCCGGGACGGGTGAGCGGCAGCCCGGAGCCCGCAGGGTCCGGTGCCCCGGGGCGCGTGGCCTGCCGAGCCGTGTCACGGGACGGGTGAGCGGCCCGGGGCGCGCGAGGCGTTCAGCTTCCTTCCGGAGGCGGCGGTGGAGCCGGCGCCCCTGGTGGCGGCGCGATCTTCGCGTGGGTCCGGGCGACCGCCGTGGCCGGGCCGGCCGGTGCGGGTGCCTCGCGCGGCAGAAAGGCGTCACGGCGGGCGCCCGGGTCCCAGCCGGTGTCCACGACGCGTTTCTGGAAGAGGATCGCGGCGCCGAGCAGTACGGCACCGATCGCCAGCATCGCGAGGCTGCCACCGGTGGCGCCCGCCTTGGCGGCGTTGCCGAGCAGGGTGCCGAACCAGCCGAAGTCGGCGTCGCCGAAGGTGGTGTTCTCCTTGCCGAACGCGCCGAGCACCTTGAGCAGCAGCGCGGGCAGGAAGGTGATCAGCACGCCGTTGAGGAAGGCGCCGACGACCGCACCGCGCCGGCCACCGGTGGCATTGCCGTAGACACCGGCGGCGCCCCCCGTGAAGAAGTGCGGTACGAGCCCCGGCAGGACGAGCGCGAGGCCGAACGCCGGATGGCCGATCCAGGTGAGCAGCGCGAGGCTGACCAGGCCGCCGAGGAAGCTGGCGAGGAAGCCGATGAGGACGGCGTTCTGCGCGTACGGGAAGACGATCGGGGCGTCGAGGGACGGCACCGCGCCCGGTACGAGCCTGCCGGCGATGCCCTGGAACGCCGGGACCAGCTCGCCCAGGATCGTCCGGACACCGAAGAGGATCACCGCGACCGCGATTCCGAACTGGAGGCCCTGCATGACGGACTGCATGACGTAGTTGCCGAGGTCCGTGGCGGCGCTGCCGCCCTCGGCCATGAACGCCTTGAACGCCGTCGCCCGGCCGGCCTTGGCCAGGTAGGCCAGCGACATGATGACGTAGATCAGCACCATGGACAGTGCCGTGGCGACCATCGAGTCCCGCAGAAAGCGCAGGCCCTCGGGCAGTTTCATGTCCTCGGTGCTGCGGCTGCGCTTGCCGACGAGTTGTCCGGCGGCGCCCGAGAGAATGTAGCCGGCGGTGCCGAAGTGACCGATGGCGATGCTGTTGTTGCCGGTGATGCGCTTGGTCCAGGGGTGTGCGAAGGCGGGCATCGCCACCAGCAGGATGCCCAGCAGCAGTCCGCCGACGACCACCACGCTCACCGAGGACCGGCCGGAGGTCGCCAGGACCATCGTCAGCAGAGTGGCCATGAAGAGCATGTGATGGCCCGTCAGGAAGACGTAGCGCAGCGGGGTGAAGCGGGCCAGCGCCAGGGCGACCGCAAAGCCGAGGATCATCAGCCAGGCGACCCGGGCGCCGAACCGGTCCTGGGCGATGCCGACGATCGCCTCGTTGGTGGGGATCACGCCATGTGCGCCGGTCGCGCCCTGGATCATGCCGCCCAGCGGGGCGAGGGAGCTGACCACCAGTCCCGCGCCGGCGCCGATCAGCAGAAAGCCCAGCGTCGCCTTGAGGGCACCGCCGACGACCTGGCCGGCGGTCTTCTTCAGCGCGATCAGACCGGCCGCCGTGATCAGGCCGATCAGATACGCGGGTTGGCTGAGGACCTCGTTCACGAGAAACGTGGCGAGGGATATGAGCCAGTCCATGGTGCCGTCCGTCCTCCCGGCTCTGTCGATGGGCGTCGTGTGTCGGACTTCTTGTGCCGGGCGCCGCCGCTCAGACGTCGTACGTGGCGCGGAGTGCGCGGTCGACCTCGAAGCCGCTGGTGAAGTCCTCGACGACGGTGACCGGTACGCCGACGTCGCCCAGCGTCCTGGCGATCTCCCGGGAGGTGAGGATCGCGACGGCCTCGGCGGCCTTGCCCTTGGCCGAGATGGTGTCGGTCGCCTCCACCGTCACATGGCGGGACCAGCCCCAGCGGTCGAGCACCTGCTCCAGCGTGTTCTTCAGGAACAGGCTGGTGCCCACGCCGTTGCCGCACACCGTAAGGATCTTGTGCACGGCCGGCCCGCCACGCGGCCGCTCACCGCGCGCCCCACGCTCCAGGCCCTCCCCCGCAGCCCCCGATGCCCCCGCAGCCCCCGCAGCCCGCGCGAGCACCGTATGGAGCGCCTCCGGATCATCCGCCTCCTGAAGGGCCCGGGCCGTCGCCGGGTCGGCCAGCAGTTTCGCCAGGGCCGACATCGCCGCCGTATGCGCCCCGGAGTCCTCGGCGGCCAGTCCCACCACCAGCTGCACCGGGTCATTCGCCGCATGGCCGAATTCCACCGGCCGTTCCAGGCGTACCCATGACAGCCCGGTCCGGAGCACGGCCGGTGAGGGGCGGGCGTGGGCGAAGGCGAAGCCGGGCGCGATGACGATATACGGCCCGTTCTCCTCGACGTTGCGGATCATCTCCGTGGTGTAGGCGGCGGTGGTGGCACCCGTCTCCACCAGCAGCCCGCCCGCCGCGTCCATTGCCTCTCGCCAGTCCGCCGCCCGGACGCCGAGGCGTACGGCCGCCACGGGGAAAAGATCACTCAGCGCTGCCATGGCAGGGGACTCTACATATGCGCAGGTGATCGGCGCACCGGTGCGGAAGCAGGAATTCCGAGAGATCTCCGCGCGGCCGCGGGCAGCGGGCAACTGCCGTGCCGCACAACGGTCTTGACAGCTACTTGTGGGCGGAGAAGCCTGTTTCTTCCGGCAGTTGCCGGATGTCGGGGGATACCGGGGGAATCGGGGGACTCATAGTGAGGTACACGTCTGCGCACACAACGGGCCGGACATCAGCGGATACAGATCGCACATCGGCGGATACGGGTGGGGCATCGGTGTACGACGGGGCCCGTACCGCGGCCGTACGTCTGGCGCCGCGGTTCCGGCCGCCGCGCAGGACGGGCCGGGCGGCCGCGCTCGGGGCGGCGGCCCTCGCTCTCGCGCTGCCGCTGGCGGCCTGTTCGTCGGATGGGGGAAGCCGTGACCCGGCGGGCGGCTCCCACAGCTCGGCGGCCGGTGCGGCGCCGTCCCCCAGCTCCACGCCGGCCGTCGACCCCGACGCCTACCGCCACGCGCTGACCGGCGCCCTCCGCCCCCTCGACAGCGCACTGCGCACGGTCGACGGCGCGCGCGAGGGCGGTTCGCTGGACAAGGCGCTGGACACCGCCGCGACCAGGGCCGAGACCGCCGCCGATGCCCTGCAGGCCGCCGACGCACCGGACGACGCCCTCGCGGGCAACAGTCAACTCGCCACCGCCTTACGTGCGTTGGGACAGGATCTGCGCAGCGCCCGCGGCACCGGTGGCCGCTGCGCCACCTCACCCCGCGTCGAACTCGACACGGCCCACGGGCCGCAGAGCATCAGGGCAGCCGGCCGCGCGCTCAAGGCCCTCGGCTATGACGCCTCACTGCGGCTGCCGCGTACGGAACGGGCCCGGCACCGGCGGCTGGCGAACGGCGCCTTCGTGCGCGACGGCAGCCGGGGCGGTCTGGGCCGGCTGACCATCAACAACGGCACCCGCTCCGATGCGGTGGTGACACTGACCCGCGGCGCCCGGACGGCGTTCTCCGTGTACGTCCGCCAGGGCTCGAAGGCGACCGTCCGCAGCGTCAACAGCGGCTCGTACACGGTGTACTTCACCACCGGTGAGGACTGGAACGGCGGGAAGCGCTCCTTCACTCGCGGGTGCGGCTTCGAGAAGTTCGACGACAAGGCGAACTTCCGGACGGTGCGGGTGTCCGGCGGGACGCAGTACACGGTGCTGACCTTCACCCTGAACAAGGTGTTCGGCGGCAATGCCTCCACGAGTACGGTGCCGCCGGGCGAGTTCCCTTCGTAGCGGCGGCCGGTGCGCCGGAGCGGCTCGGTATTGTGGCGTCACGTGGGCGACAGCACGGTATGGACTCTGGCGATCGCGGCGGTGACCGGTGGCACGGCGGTGCTCGCCAGTTGGGTCACCAGCCGCGGCAGCACCCGGGCCGCCAGGATTCAGGCCGAGATCGCCGCGCGCTCGCAGCGTGCCGAGCGGCTGCGGGAGAGCCGCCGCACCGCCTATCTGGATCTGATCGAACAGACCCACCGGATGGGCGAGTTGTTCTGGGAGATCTCCGCCGTGCTACGGCTCCCCCGCTCCGATACCCGCACCTCCACACTCGGCGAGCTGCAGGACCGGGAGGTCGCCGAGTACCTGAAGATCCGCCGCTGCGCACGGGTGGTCGAACTGGAGGGCCCGCCCTCGGCCGCCGCCGCGGCCCTCACCCTCCAGAAGGCCACCCGCCCCTTCTACGCCGCCCTCAGGGCCGACCTGACCGGCGAACCCGAGGGTCATGACGCCTTCGATGCCGCCTACCGCCCCTTCTGGAAAGCGCTGGAGGACTTCGTGGACGCGGCGCAGGACGCCCATCAGCGGGACTGAGACGCCCATCAGCGGAACTGAAGGGAGTCGCCCCGCGGCGGCGCCCCTGGCTCGCCTATGCCCCGTTGTCGTCGTGAGGCGCGAGGGCGAGGAGGGCGACGTCGTCGTGGAAGACGCGGGTGTGGCGGGGGAGGTCGGTGTTGAGGAAGTCGATGACGTCGGCGGGGCCGGGGGCGGTCCGGCCGGCGAAGCGGTGGCGGAGGCGGTCGAGGAGCGGGTAGAAGGCGCCGGTCTGGTCGCGGGCCTCGATCAGGCCGTCGGTGCACAGGAGAAGGACATCGCCGCGGGTGAAGGGGTGGGTGTAGGTGACGGGCTCCTCGTCGGCCAGTGCCCCCAGGCCGAGGGGGAGGGCAGGCGGTCCGATGAGCGGCGTCACCTCGCCGCGGGAGATCAGGACCGGCTCGATGTGCCCATGGTTGATGATCGTCACTTGGTGGGCGACGGCGTCGTACTCGATCAGGGCGGCGGTGACGAACAGCTCGTCGTCGAGGAGCTCTTCGGCCTCGCGGGCCAGCCGCCGTTCCATACGGGTGGCGACGGCCCGCAGGTCCCCCTCGTCGTGGACCGCCTCGCGAAAGCTGCCGAGGATATCGGCGACCGTGCGGACCGCCTGGAGTCCCTTGCCGCGGACGTCGCCGATGATGGCGCGCTCACCGGACGGAGTGGCGCGGATGTCGTAGAGGTCACCGCCGACCATGGTGCCGACCTCGCCGGACCGGTACAGACCGGCCGCGAGGAGGTGGCCGACCCGGTGCGGCACCGGCCGCAGCAGGGTCCGCATCAGCGCCTCGGCGACCGAGTGGGCACGCACCAGGTCCCGCTCCTGGCGCCGGCGGTGGGCGGCCAGCGCCACACCGAGCGCACCGACCAGGCCGGTGGCGACATACGCGGCGACATGGTGGTTCTCCCACAGCATATGGATGTTGTGGCCGGTGCAGCACGGAGTGCCGGCCACCACGCCCTCCAGCACGACCGCGAAGACCGTGGCCGCCGCGACCGTGACCGGGCCGAGGGTGTATGCGGCGATCACCGGCAGGGCGATGAGCAGAAAGCTCACCGCCCACGGCGTGGGGGTGACGGTTTCCAGCAGCAGGACGAACACCACATAGGCGACCGGCAGCCAGCGCATCCACGCGGGCGGACGGGGCGCCTCGAAGCCCCTGTTGTCGACGACCTCCGCAAGCCTGCCGGCCGTGCGGCCGCGGTCCGGCCGGCGGGCACGGCCGATCCGCTCAAGGATCCACTCACCCGATCTGTCCACACGGGCTCCTGACGCGACCGTGATCAAGAGCCACAGCCTGACGCGGCCAAACAGACCAACCCGGTCATTACGCCGTCAGCGGCATGTCCCGCCCCACAAGGCACCGGCCGGCCCCAAGCCATCGGCCGCCCTCACTCCTTCGGACGGGCCTCGTCGGCGGCCTGCCGGTGGGCCTCCACGGCGGCGACACAGGCGCGTACCGGCGGGCTCTCGGCGCGGGTGAGCCAGGCGGCCCGGATGTCGCGGCGCAGCGCCGGACGGGTGGCCAGGAACCGTACGCCGGGTGGGGCCGGCCGGCAGGACATCGCGGGGACGAGGGACGCGGTGAGATTCCGGGCGACCAGGGCGAGTTGGGTGGAGTGCTCGGCGACGAGATAGCGGATGTCGGGCTCGACGCCACGGGTGCGCAGGGCTTGGACGAGGGCTTCATGGGGCGCGGTACCCGGGGGACAGCAGGCCCACGGCGTGCCCGCGAGGTCGGCCAGGTCGACGGTCCCGCGGTCGCTGAGCGGATGCCGCTCGGACAAGGCGACATGGACGTCCTCACTGACCAGGGTGCGCAGTGTCACGCCCTCGGGGACGGACACCGGGCGATCGGCCCAGCTCTCGATCAGCAGCAGGTCGAGTTCGCCGTGGATCAGCCGGGGCACCAGAGCGACGGCCTCCCCGTCGACCACGGTCGGGGTGAGCCGGGGATGTCCGGCGGCGAGGGTGGCCAGCGCGTCGGGCAGCAGGGTGCGGACGGCGCTGCCCACGCCGCCGATGCGGAGCGGGCCCAGCACCTCGTCCCCGAGGTCGACCAAGTCGCTCTGCGCGGCGGCGAGTTGGGCGAGAAGCTGGTCGGCGTGACCGGCCAGGACCCGGCCGGCGTGGGTGAGGCGGACGCTGCGCCCGTGCGGCTCCAGGAGGGAGTGCCCGGCCTCGCGCTCCAGTTTGGCGAGTTGCTGGGACACCCCTGATGCGGTCATGTGCAGGGTGCGGGCGGCCTGGGCGATCGAGCCGTGGGCGGCCACCGCGGCCAGGGCGCGGAGCCTGTCTGTGCTGAACACCTCACGGATGCTACTGAGTACCGTCATCAAATCAACGCTCTTTCTCATGAATCCCGCCGGGCACAGTGGATTTCATGACGTTGCAGGAGAAGCCTTTATCCGTACGGCCGGACGGGAGGGGCAAACAGCGAGCGGCCGGTGATTTGGTGCATGGCCCGGTTCGCGGCCCGGTTCGTGGCCCGGTTCGCGGCCCGGCCCGTGGCCCGTTCCGTCCGGTCGTGGCGGCCGTCGCCAGGTCCGCCTGCATCTCGGCCTCGGCCGTGTTCATGAAGCTGTCGGCATGGCCCGCGTGCCGGGCGGTCTCCTCGATCATGTGCACCAGCACCCACGCAACGGCACCTCGGGGGACGGCAGGACGTGACCGGGCGCCCCGGACGGCGGCATTAGGATGCGGGCATGGCAGACCCGGCCCCCTCCACCCCTCCCGCGCGGGATCCGGAACTCGGATTCCCGCCGCCCGGCGAGGTGCTGCACCGGCTCCGAACGCAGAGGGGGATGTCGCTTCGCCAAGTGGCGGCGGAGTGCGGGCTGTCCGTGTCCTTCCTGGCCGCTCTGGAGCGGGGCGAGACCGATATCGCGCTGGAGCGGCTCGGCCGTCTGGCCAGGGTGTTCGACCACGATGTCGGCTCGTTTCTGGGGTTCTCCCGGGGGCGGGCCACCCCCTCGGTCTTCCCCCGGGAGGAGCAGGAGACCCTCAACCGGGCGCCGGGGGTCGTCTACCGGCTGCTGCGCTCACCGGAACTCGGATATCAGGTGGTGACGGGGGACTTCGCACCGCACAGCGGCCTCACCGAGGAACTGCAGCACGAGGGATCCGACCTCATCACGGTGACCCGGGGCACCCTGGTGGCCCGGTACAACGGCCGGGACCACGAGCTGCGCGCCGGGGACTGCATCCAGTGGTCGGCCGGTCATCCGCACACCTTCCGCAATGACACCGATGAGCCGGCCCAGATGGTCGCCGTGCTGTTCTCCAGTCTCTACTGAGCCTTCCCGCGCTCCTCCCAACTGCCCTGCGGACCACGGTCCGTGGAGCTTTTTGCGGTCCGGGCCCCGCCTCCCGTTCCCGGCCGTGACCGTGACCGGTACGGCGCCCCCGCGCGATACAAAACCGTCGCCGTGAACGATATTTTGCTCTAACGTGCAGTTTATCGAACACAACGAAGGGAGTGTCAGCAGTGACCAGTCCCAGCCCGCCGCTCGGGAGTCATGAGCGGTCCGCGCCCCGGAGCGGTGCGCCGGACACCGCCGCACGGCCTGCGGGGCGCCGTGCCGAACTGCCCGCCCGGGTGGCCCTCGTGGTCGTCTGGAGTTCGGGATTCCTCTCCGGCACGATCGGCCTGCGGTACGCGGCGCCCTACACCTTCGCGGCGTTACGCTTCGCCCTCGCCGGCCTGGTACTGCTGGCCGTCGCCGGGATCCGCCGTCAGCGCCTGCCCCGGGGACGCCGCCTGCAGCACCTGGCAGTCGCCGGAGTGCTCGTCCAGGCGGTGCAGTTCTCCAGCATCTACGCGGGAATGGACCTCGGAGTGCCGTCCGGGCTCGCGGCGCTGATCATTGCCCTCTACCCGCTGGCCGCCTCGCTGCTGGCGGTACCGCTGCTCCACGAGCGGGTCTCGGGGGGCCAGTTGCTGGGCCTCTTCCTGGGGCTCGGCGGGGTGGCCCTGGCGGTCGCCGAGGGGATCCAGCTGTCCGTCGACTGCCTGCCGGGGCTGGGCTTTCTCACCCTGGGGCTGCTGGGCATCTCCGCCGGCACCGTCTACCAGAAGCGGTTCTGCGGGCAGATGGAGCCGGTGAGCGGCAATGCCGTACAGCTGCTGGCCGCCGCGCTGGTGGTGCTGGTGCCCGCGCTCCTTGCCGAGGGCTGGGACGTGCACTTCACCGCCGCGTACTGGCCGGTGCTGCTGTGGAGCGCGCTGGTCAACTCCATCGTCGGCGTCGGTCTGCTCTACCGCCTTCTCCAGCGCCACGGGACGAGCCAGGTCAGCAGCCTGTTCTCACTGGTCCCGATGTGCACGGCGGGGCTCGGTGCGCTGCTGCTCGGACAGCCGCTCGGCCCGCTCACCCTCGGCGGGCTGGTGCTCGCCACCGCCGGCACCCTCCTCGCCCACCGTGTCCGCCACTGAACTACCGGAGGCCCCATGGACCAGCTCATGGACACCGTCCGGCGCGCCCCGGCCGCCACTCCCCCGCCCATGGCCCGGCTGCGCCGGGCGATCAGCCTGTTCTTCGCCCTCGACGGCTTTGTGTTCGCGGGGTGGGTGGTCCGCATCCCCGCCATCAAGGAGCAGATCCACGCCTCGGCCGGCGCACTCGGGCTGGCCCTGCTGGGGGTGTCGGTGGGATCGGTCGCCACGATGCTGCTGACCGGCAGGCTGTGCCGCCGCTACGGCAACCACCCGGTGACGGTGGTGACGGCAGCCCTGTTGTCGCTGTCGGTCGCCCTGCCCGCGCTGACGCATTCGGCCCTTCATCTCGGCCTCGTCCTGCTGCTGTTCGGAGCCGCGTACGGGGGCCTCAACGTCGCCTTCAACGCGGCCGCCGTGGATCTGGCCGAGGCGGTCCGGCGCCCGATCCTCCCGTCGTTCCACGCGGCGTTCAGCGCGGGCGGACTGGTGGGCGCGGGACTCGGCGGGCTCCTTGCCCCCCATCTGAGCCCGCTGTGGCACCTGTTGCTCCTGACCGCGACCGGGCTCGTGGTCACCGCGTACGCGGGCCGGGTGCTGCTGCGGACGCCCCCACCGCGTCCCGGCCCTGGCCCGCGCCGCGACGGGACGGACGCGGTACCGGGGCGCGGCCGGGCGACGAGGGGCCGTACCCGGCTGTTGATCACCGTCTACGGGCTGATCACGCTGTGCACGGCGTACGGCGAGGGCGCGCTGGCCGACTGGGGATCGCTGCATCTCTCCGCGGACCTGCACACGGGACCGGGTACAGCAGCGGCCGGATACGCGGTCTTCGCACTGCTGATGACGGTCTCCCGGATGTCGGGCACCTGGCTCCTGGAACGGCTGGGCGACACCCCCGTCCTGGTGGCCGGCGGTCTCCTCGCGGCAGTGGGGATGCTGGTGGGAGCGCTGTCCCCGCAGCTGTGGCTGGTGTACCTGGGGTATGCGCTGACCGGACTGGGCCTGGCCAATGTCTTCCCGGTCGCGGTCGGCGGCGCCGGCGCCCTCGGCGGCCCCCAAGGCGTCGTGGTGGCGTCGACCCTGGGGTACACCGGCATCCTGCTCGGCCCGCCGTCGATCGGGTTCCTTACCGAGGCGTACGGGCTGCCGCGGGCGCTGACCACGATCGCCGCGCTGGCCGCCGTGGCGGCGCTGCTCGGACAGCTGGTCCAGCGGGGCCGGCGGCGGACGTCGCGCTGAACCGCGCGACGCCCGCCCCCTGTCCGCGTGCCCGCGATGGCGGCCGTACCGCCACCGCGGGTGCCTCAGGGGCAGGGAACAGTCCGGTGGACGCGGCGGCTCAGCCTTCCTTGGCCTCCAGTTCGGCCTCCGGTTCGGCCACCGTCCGGTCCCGCTCCGGACCGGGCCTGACGAAGGCCAGGAGGGCGGCCACGGCCACGGCGGCGGCCATCACCCCGGCGGTCACCCGGGAGTTGCCCGTGAACAGACTGCCGGCGACACCGGTGAACAGGGTCACCAGCAGCGCCCGTCCGCTCATGTTCAGCGAGGCCGCGGCCCCCTGGAGCTCCGGGTGGACCCCCATGGAGCGCCCGAAGATCACCGGGTAGACCGCGGCGAAGCCGACGCAGAAGAGGGCGATCGGTCCGGTGGCGGCCCACGGTCCCTGGCCGAACACCAGAAACAGGGCGGTACCGACGACCGTGGCGGCGATGCCGCAGACCACTGTGCGCTCCGGTCCGCCCAGTACGCCGATGAGCTTCGAGGCCAGCAGACTGGTCACCGAGAACGATGCCACGATGATCAGCAGATGGCCGGCGAACCCGACCGTGGACAGGCCGAAAGCGCCGGTGTAGAGGAACGAACTGGCCGCGATGAACACCATGTAGGCGGCGAACAGCAGGCTGGGCACGAGTGACGCCGCGAGGAATTCCTTGCTGGTCAGCAGCTTCCGGAAACCGGCAGCGACCTGCCGCACACCGGCCTTCACCGGCGCGCCGTTGGTCTCGGGCAGGAAGAACACCATCAGCAGCAGCGACACCAGCGTGAGGGCGAAGACCGTCGCGTAGTTGCCGCGCCAGCCGAGCGTGCGGTTGACGATGCCGCCCAGGGCGGGTGCCGCGGTCATGAACACGGACATCGCGGCGTTGGTGAGCCCGAACAGCTGGAGGCGCCGGGTGCCCTGGTAGACGTCACCGATGATGACGAAGACCAGCACCACGGAGGTACTCGCCCCGACGCCCTGGATGAACCGGGAAGCCAGCAGAAAGGCGATGTGGGGCGCGACCGTGCAGCCCAGCGCACCGGCCAGCATGATCGTGTTGCCGGTCAGCATCACCGTGCGCCGGCCGAAACGGTCCGACAAAGGGCCGTAGGCGAGGGCGCCCAGGCAATAGCCGAAGAAGTTGCAGGTGATCGTCAGCTGCACCGAGGAGGCGGATGCTCCGAGGTCATGGGCGATGTCCGGGAAGCTGGGCACGGACATGTCGAGTTCCATGATGGTGCCGATGAGCGTCACCACGAGCAGGGCAGGCAGATATCTCTTTGTGGTCATGGCCTCATGAGGGATGGTCCTGAAGGGATGAAGGCAGGCATACGGAACCGAGCCGTGCCGGGCGGGCACGGCTCAGCGCCGGGGCGTGGCCTGTCTTCGGACCAGGGGCCACCACGTGGCGTGGGCGTTACGGGGCCTGCGGCTCGCCCGCTCTCCCCCCACGGCAGGTAACGCCGGCTGCACCCCGTCCCCCCTTCTTCACCTCATGGCTGTCGTCGCGTCATGCTAAAACCGGGACCCCTCGGCCACACACCCATTTTTGGGGCGGAGAAGAGAGTCGTCCCGCGCACCGCACAGAGCGGTCTCACCGTTCGGTGAGCATCCCGGCACGGAGCTTCGACAGGGTGCGGGTGAGCAGTCGGGAGACATGCATCTGGGAAACACCGAGCTCGTCGCCGATCTGCGACTGGGTCATCTCCTGGCCGAAGCGCAGCTCGATGAGGCGTCGTTCCCGTGCGTCGAGCGTGTCGATCAGCGGAGCGAGCACCTGGAAGTCTTCGACGGCCTCCAGCGCCGGGTCGTTCTCCCCCAGGACGTCGACGAGGGTACGGCGCTGCTCCGACGGGTCGGGGTCGGCGGGCGTGTCGAGCGAACCGGCGGTGTAGCCGTTGGCGGCGACAATGCCCTCGATGACCTCATCCTCCGACAGGTCGAGGTGCGCGGCCAGTTCGCGGACGGTGGGGTCGCGGTCGAGCTTGGCGGCGAGGTGCTCCTTGGCCTTGGCCAGGTCGCTGCGCAGCTCCTGGAGACGGCGGGGCACATGGACGGCCCAGCCGGTGTCACGGAAGAACCGCTTGATCTCGCCCAGGATGTAGGGGACGGCAAAGGTGGAGAACTCCACCTCACGCGCGAGGTCGAACCGGTCGATGGCCTTGATCAGACCGATGGTGCCCACCTGGATGACGTCTTCCATGTCGTCGCCGCGGTTGCGGTAGCGGCGGGCGACATAGCGCACCATCGACATATTCATCTCGATGAGGGTGTTACGCGCGTACTGGTACTCGTGCGTGCCCTCTTCGAGGACCTGAAGCCGTTCGAAGAACTGCTTCGACAACTCCCTCGCGTCGCGAGGAGCCACCTTCTGCGGTTGCGTCACCTCCGGCAGTACAGAGGCCGTGTTGGTCTGTCGCTGCTCGGTCGTGGTCCCGCTCACGATGGTGGTCATCTCGCCTTCCCGCGCGCCCGGCACCTGCGGACGCTGCAGCGGCCCGCCTACCCCGATCCATCCGCGTCATGCCTTCCCAGCGGACTCGGAGGCAACAGCGCCCTGATCGGCGACAGTTGCGAGGCCCACAAAAGGTCGCAGGAACCTCGTGCGCCCCACTCGTGCGTTCCCCTCCTGCGTCCCGCTCCTGCGCCCCACTCGTGCATCCCAAAGGCCACGTTGACTGTTTTCAGCGGTTAAATGCGCGTTGCCCGGACGGTGGTGCCCGGTTCCTCTCCGAAGAAACGTTGTGTGTGAGTCCCCTGTCCGGGAACACGATGTCTCGGAGGTTGATATCCATGGTTCCCCTTCTTCTCGTTCTTCTGCTCGCGCTGCTGCTTTTCGGTGCCGGATTCGCCCTCAAGGCGCTCTGGTATGTGGCGGTGGCCGTACTCGTCATCTGGGCGCTGGGATTTCTCCTGCGTTCCGCGGGAGCCGGCGGTAAGCGCGGCCGGTGGTACCGCTGGTAGCCGCCGCAGCCCGCATATCCGGGGTGGGTCGGACAACACGGTGTTGTCCGACCCACCCCGGATTTTTCTGTGTCTGCCGAAGCATCATCACCGCACCCGGGGAAATACGAGAAGTACGGCCCGGGGCGTGCACTGTTCCCGCAGGGGACTCACCTCCATCACAGTGTGCGCTCCGGGTCACTTTCGCTCCCCCGCATCCCGCTCCGTCGTTTGACCGCGCCATGCCGGGGCACGCGAACAATGCCGCCAACGGAAGGACCGGCAATGAGTGCCAGTGAAAAGGCCAAGGCCCTCGCCGAGCAGGCAATCGGCAAGGTCAAGAAGGAAGCGGGACGAGTCGTCGGAAACGAAAGCGCCACCGCCGAGGGCTCCGCAAAGGAATCCAAGGGGGATCTCCGCGGAGCGAAGGAGAAGGCCAAGGACGCCTTCAAGGACTGATCAGGCGCAGCCGGCGCGCGGGAGGGGCCACCGCTCTCCTGCGGTGGCCCCTCCCCCATGTCCGGCCGCGTTGGCCTCTCCCCCACGTCCGGCCCCGTGTTGGACACCGCCTCGCGTGGCCGGCGGTTCACCGCCCGACATGGTGCTGGAGAACGTCACAGGTGTACTGGAACTCCTCCATCAGGCGAGCGGCCTCGATGACCAGCACGCCATAGGGGCGGCCGGGGTCCGTGAGCGGCAGGTCGTCCCGCTCTGCCTGTTCGGCCGGCCGCCGGCGGTAGTTCTGTGCCTGGTCGGCCAGTTGACGCAGCTGAGGCGCCTGGTCGCCGAGCCGGTCCTCGTCGAGGTCGGCGAAGACGCGGGTGATCCGGGAGAGGGACTCCAGGAAATCGGCGTAGCTCGCCAGAAAGGCGCCGTAGTGGTAGCGGTCCTCGTCCGCACTCCACTGTCCAAGCTCCGGGTCAGGGCGGTGACTTGGCGCAGAGTGCGCTCCCGCGCTTCCAGCACCGCGGCATAGCCCTCGAAGTGGGTGGCGCGGCCGCGGCGGAAGAGCCGGCGCGGGTTGTAGTGGAGGCTCTCCTGGGCCATCCGTAGTCCCGTTCTGGCCTGGGTGACCAGTTCTCCGGTCTGTTCGGCCCGTGCCCGCCACCGGCCGATGGTGAGCGCCACCGCCGCCACCAGGGCGAACGTCAGCACGTCGGGCCCGACGAGAAAGCCCAGGGCGGCCTGCACCGCCACACCCGCCACCACCGCGCCCACGTAGCGCGAGGACTGCAGCAGCGACTGGTAGACGGTCACTTGCATGATCAGCACTGCGGAGAACGGGGCGAAGGCGGGCGACTGTGCACGCAGGAGGTGGTAGGAGACCACCCAGGCGATCGTCGCCGCCAAGGTGCCCTTCGCGATGAGGAGCACCGTGGAGCGCTCATGGCCCTCCGAACCCAGTGCCCGTCGCCACCACCGCCGAGCGCGGGCAACCCGGCCCGGCCGGGCCGGTGGTATCCGTCGCTCGCTGACTTCTGCCGCCATACCGTCCCTTCGTCTGCTGCCCCGTCCGCGCGTCAGCGGATCTTCCGGGGCCCGGTACCCGGCCACGGCAGAACCATCCCTGCCGTACGGCAGCTGTGGCCCGGCTGACACCCCTACGGCACGCCTCCTGTACAGGGCACTTGCGCTGCACAAGCGGGCGTGTGGGCCCGGCGCTGCGGGCGGCCTTGGTGACGCACCTTCAGAAGCGGTGCCGCCCGGACGCCGAAAGCGGTCCCGGCCCGGGTCACTGCTGGCCGAGCATGCCCTTGCGCAGCTGCTTGATGATGCGGGCGAGCAGTCGGGAGACATGCATCTGGGAGATACCGAGCACCGCACCGATCTGGGCCTGGGTCATCTCCCGGTCGAAGCGCAGATGCACGATGAGCCGGTCGCGCTCGCCGAGCAGTTGCAGGAGTGAGGCCAGGGCGTACCGGTCTTCGACGTGCTCCGTGGCGGGATCGGTCGCGCCGAGAATGTCGGCGAAGGCGGGTCCGCCGGCGCCCTGCGTCGCCTCACTGTCACAGGAGAGGTGCAGGGAGATGGCGGTGTAACCGTTGCCGGCCACAATGCCCTCGATGATCTCCTCTTCCGTGAGCTGCATATGCTCAGCCAGCTCTTTGACGGTGGGTTCCCGGTCCAGGAGGGTGGACAGATGCTCCATTGCCTGGGCCAGGTCGATGCGGAGTTCCTGCAGACGGCGCGGGACATGAACGGCCCAGCTGGTGTCGCGGAAGAACCGCTTGATCTCCCCGAGGACATGGGGAATGGCGAAGGCCGCGAACTCCGTACGGCGGGAGAGATCGAACCGGTCGATGGCCTTGATGAGGCCGATGGTGCCGACCTGGACGATGTCCTCCATCTGGTCACTGCGGCTTCTGTACCGGGAGGCCACATAGCGCACCAGGGAAAGGTTCATCTCGATGAGCGTATTGCGGGCGTACTGATACTCGGGAGTGCCCTCTTCGAGCTGCGCGAGTCGCTCGAAGAACAGCGGCGACAGTGCCTTGGCGTCCTGGGGAGCGACGCTCCCGGCGTTCTCGATGCGCGGAAGCGTGGTGGAATATCTTCCGGCCCGCGGTGACGGCACGTCATGGGGCGCCGCCAATGGTGTGTCACATACGTCCTCGAAAACCGTGTTCATGCTCCACCTCCGGGATTCAGGTCGTTGAGCAGGCCTGTTGCCCGGCGCCACCGTGCTTATGCGTGTCGGTGGAACAATCACCCCACGGAGTGGCGCAGCCGGCGCACCGGAGAGACCATCCGCGGAATTCCTGAGTGATTCATGAGAAGCATGTCCGTGCGCCGCCGATCGCTCCGGACGGGAGCGAGGGCGTCCGTGCCCGCGGCATTCGCGGCACTCGTCAATCGGCCTTCTTGTCCTGCGGAATGCGTTCCAGCAGCCCGCGCAGATCGTCCGCGTGCTCTTCCTCCTGCGCCAGCAGTTCTTCGAATACGCGCCGTGTGGTCGGATCGCCGTCCCCCAGCCACTTCGCGATTTCCGTGTACGAGGCGATGGCCACACGTTCGGCCACCAGGTCTTCCTTGATCATCTCCAGGAGGTCGTCACTGGCGTCGTAACCGGCGTGCGCCCGCTGCGTCAGGGTTTCCGGGTTGAAGTCGGGCTTGCCGCCGAGCTGAACGATGCGCTGCGCCACCTTGTCGGCGTGTTCTTGTTCCTGCGCGGCGTGTTCCAGAAACTCCGCGGCGACCGGCTCCGAATAGAGACCGGAAGCCGTGTAATAGTGCCGCCGGTACCGCAGGGTGCACACGATTTCCGTGGCCAGCGCCTCGTTCAGCACCTGCAGAACACGCGCCAGGTCGGCTCCGTACGCTTCGGTGACCGGTCCCTTTTCGATCTCGCGGCGGGCGCGCTCGCGGAGAGTGGTGATGTCGGTGAGAAAGTCAGCCACGGTCTTCCTGCCCTTCGGGTTTCCTGAGTGGACAGCGCTTCGCTCCGGGAATTGTGCTCCTGTGGCACCGCCGGTCAGTATGCCCGGAGTCGGGCGCGGCAACGGTCACCATTCCGTCGCCAGCGGGGCGTTTCCTGCGCCTGCGGCACCCGGGGAATCCCGGAGCCGGCCGGTGGAGTACGCAGCGAGCGCCCGGCCGGCCGGGCAGGGCGGCTCAGCCCATGAAGTCGTCCAGGCTCGTGGCCGCGCTGATCAGCGCGAGATGAGTGAATGGCTGCGGGAAATTCCCCAGATGTTCGCCCGTCATCCCTATCTGCTCCGCGTACAGACCGAGGTGATGGGCAGGAGCGAGGCATCCAGAATGCACTCCGGTGGCTGTCCCGCGTCGCCGCTGAGGCGTTGGACAAAGGTCTCTTCCTGCGCGTTCCAGCCCTGGTCCATGACGAATACCGCACCCGTAGCGGGCCGCGGTCACCGTCGTGCGCACCGCGCAGACACGAGGTCAGCCAGCCGATGAAGGCCTGCGCCTCGCGGGTGAAGCCCAGGCGCAGCAGGGCGTGGAGGGAGAAGGCCGCGTCGCGTCTCCAGACATAGCGATAGTCCCAGGTTCCGTTCACCGCCGAGTTGTTCGGGCAGCCCGAGGGGCAGTGCGGCGACAATGGCTCCGGTGGGCTCGTGGGTCAGGAGTCCGGGAAGAACCGCTGAACTCGCGTATGCCCCGGTGGAGCACGTTCATGAGCCGACGGCGTCAAAGGGGCAAGGTGACGCGAATGGTCTTGCCGGTCACGGTCACGGTGATGTCGACGGTGCGGGCCAGCCGTTGTATAAGGGACCAGCCGTGTGCCCCCGTGGCGCCGGGATCGCGCGGGGAAGCGGCGGTGGGGCAGTGCGCGCTGCCGTCCTCGACCGCCACTTCCAGGTACCCCTCGACGATCCGCGCGGTGAACCCGGTGAGCCCGCCCCCGTGCCGCTGGGCATTGGTGACCAGCTCCGTGGTCACCAGGAGGGCATCGACGAGGGCCAGGTCATCGACCTCGACCGGGCTGCCTGTCCTGTGCAGCAGGTCGTGCACAAAGTTGCGTGCTTCGGCCGCTCTTACAGGTAGTCCCCGCATCACACTGTTCCACCTCAATGCGCCCGAACTGGCATAGCGACGCTGCATCCCTCGCCCCCTCCGGGCGGGCATCGCCGACCGGGGCACTTCCTTCTCGCACGGCAGGACGGCGGGACGGCAATACTCTCAGGCCTCATTGCGGACGTCACAGCGGATGTCACAGCGGGCGTCACAGCGGATGTCACAGCGGACGTCGCCGTGTGCGTGTGCGCCCGGCTCAGCCGGCGGCGGCCGAGCCGGGCGCGCACGGCGCATCGACTCTTACTGCACCACCGAAAGGGCGGCCCTGTATGACAGGGACGGTATCCCCTGGCCCCCTCCACCTCCGCCTCCACCGAAGTTCCGCTTACGACGGGAAGCATCCTGGCACCTGTTATCCGCCCGCCCCCCTTCGGGGGTCGACCGGAATTACACCGGCGACAGGGCCTATCGCGCGCTCAGGAAAATCGGCGCACCACGAAATGTCGTATCTGCGGCATCCTCACCCGGCCGAGCTGTCACATCCGAGAGGGACGGTCACGGTAATGGCCTTGCCGCCGACGGCGGGGACGATGACGACACAAGAGGTGAGTTTCTGGATCATCGGCCACCCATATCCACCGACCCCGAATTTTTCGCCTCCGATGGCCGTGGCGGGATGACGGGGGCTGCGATCCGCAACGGTGAGCTCCAGAAAACCGGCTGCGATCCGTGCGGAGAAATCGGCGAGTCCACCGCCATGGCGCTGCGCATTGGTGACCAATTCCGAGGTGACCAGCAGGGCGTCGATCATGGAGAGTTCATCGACCCGTGGGCGGTGCGCGTGCAGCAACTCCTGGACGCGGTCCCGCGCCTCCGCTGCCTTGTTCACAGGGGTCTGCTGCGTGCCCGTCACACCTCTCACCTCACGCCCGATCGACCACAACGCTGGAGCTCACCCGCCACCCCCTGCGAGGGCCACGCAAAAGGCTACTTCGGCGAGAAGGTTCTTTGACGGCTTCCCCGGAGCGCGGAGTTCACGCCGCGCTCTCCACGACTCGATGCCAAGACACCGGAGCGGCCCCTGATCTCACCCTCGGCGGCGCGCAGAAGCGCCGGTCACACCATGGCTCCGATGAAGGACGTCATGGCTCCGGTGAAGGACGTCACAGGGACGACGCCGCGGAGCGCGCCCGGCTGCGCACGGTATGCGCCACGAATCGGGCGGGCGCGGGCCCCAGGACCGGCCCGCCGATCCCGGGGCGACAACCGGCCCCAATGCTCTACACAAGACGCCTCACACCAGAGGAAATCCACCGAAATAGACCCCGACCTGATGCAGGTAATCCGCACCGCCCTCGTCCCCGGCAGTCTCGAAGTCGGGCGCACCCTTGATCTCGTCCTTGGTGCGACCCACGTAGACCCTCTTCTCCTGCTGGTCGATGCCGGTCACAGTGCCGGCCGGCAGCACAACGCGCCGTCCGAGAATCCACGGCCCCGTATCGACGACAAGGTGCGCGGAATCCACCTCGTCGGAATGCTTGTCGACCTTGCCGGTGCTCCCGTCCACCGCTTCGACGCTGTACCCCACAAGGACCGTGCCCGCCCGGTATCCGGAATCGGGAAGGTATCCCCAGACATTGGCACTCATGCAACATCCCTTCAGCGCGACGCAAAAGAAGGCCCCGCCCAGCCGCTGTTTCCCAACAATGGGAAGTAATGGCGAAGCCCTTCCACCGTGCCGGTCAGCCCGGCAGTGCTCTGCTGCCCCGGGGCGTGTCTCCAAAACAGCGACCGCCGCACAGCCCTCCCACCCGAGCCCTTTACCGGGCAGACGCAGCCCGGCCCCAACCACCTTTCGGCCAGAAATACCCACTCCTTCGGCCACTCCTTCGGCCACCTGCTCAGGAATTCACCGGACCCGACGGGAGCAAGAGTGCGTCCCCACCGTGTCGCGTCCATGCGCGCACCGCACCGCTGACCGGGCCGACGCCGGAGAGACGGCCACGGGTGAGCCGGGCAGGGGCGAGCCGGCCGCAGGAGACGAGCCGGCTGCAGCAAACCACCACAAACGCGACATCGCTGCACCACCCAGCAGCCCGTTCGCGACCCCGGCCCGAGCATGACCCCGATCACAGCAGGCCGCTCAGGCGGCACCGTTTGAACGATCAAAATATGGTGGCGGTAGCATATGAGCACCGCCTAGCTCGAAAGATAAGCCTGTGACTGTCAATGACGACTCGTTCACCAACTGGAAGAACCGCGAGGAGATCGCGGAGTCGATGATCCCGATCATCGGGAAGCTGCACCGGGAGCAGGACGTCACGGCCCTGCTCCACAGCCGCTCCCTGGTGAACAAGTCGGTGGTCAGCATCCTGAAGACCCACCGGTTCGCCCGGCAGATCGCCGGTACGGAGCTCTCGGTCACCGAGACGATGCCGTTCCTGCAGGCTCTCACCACGCTCGATCTCGGCCCGTCCCAGATCGACATCGCCTTGCTCGCCGAGACGTACCGGACCGACGACCGCGGACTGTCGGTGGAGGAGTTCACCGCCGAGGCCGTCGCCGGCGCCACGGGTGAGAACAAGATCGAGCGCCGCGAGCCGCGCGACGTCGTGCTCTACGGGTTCGGCCGCATCGGCCGCCTCGTCGCCCGCCTGCTCATCGAGAAGGCCGGCTCGGGCAACGGTCTGCGGCTGCGCGCCATCGTCGTCCGCGGGGGCGGCGACCAGGACATCGTCAAGCGCGCCTCGCTGCTGCGCCGTGACTCCATCCACGGCCAGTTCCAGGGCACGATCACCGTTGACGAGGCGAACAGCAAGATCATCGCCAATGGCAACGAGATCAAGGTGATCTACTCCAGCGACCCGACGTCGGTGGACTACACGGCGCATGGCATCAAGAACGCCATCCTCATCGACAACACCGGCAAGTGGCGCGACCGCGAGGGCCTCTCGAAGCACCTCCGTCCCGGCATCGCCAAGGTCGTCCTGACCGCGCCGGGCAAGGGCGATGTCCCCAACGTCGTCCACGGCGTCAACCACGACATGATCAAGCCGGACGAGCAGATCCTGTCCTGCGCGTCCTGCACCACCAACGCGATCGTCCCGCCGCTGAAGGCGATGGCGGACGAGTACGGCGTCCTGCGCGGTCACGTGGAGACCATCCACTCGTTCACCAACGACCAGAACCTGCTGGACAACTACCACAACTCCGACCGCCGTGGCCGCTCGGCGCCGCTCAACATGGTGATCACCGAGACCGGTGCCGCCTCCGCCGTCGCCAAGGCGCTGCCCAACCTCGAAGCGACGATCACCGGCAGCTCGATCCGCGTTCCCGTGCCGGACGTCTCGATCGCGATCCTCAGCCTGCAGCTCGGGCGCGAGACCACCCGCGAGGAGGTCCTCGACCACCTCCGCGATGTGTCGCTGACCTCGCCGCTCAAGCGCCAGATCGACTTCACCACGGCCCCCGACGCGGTCTCCAGCGACTTCATCGGCTCACGCCACGCCTCGATCGTCGACTCCGGCCCCACCAAGGTCGAGGGCGACAACGCGATCCTCTACCTGTGGTACGACAACGAGTTCGGCTACTCCTGCCAGGTCATCCGCGTCGTCCAGCACGTCTCCGGAGTGGAGTACCCGACCTACCCGGCCCCGGCGGTCTGATCCGGCGAACCGTCCGATCCGTCGCCCCGTCAGGCGGGGCGACGGTGAGGCGGCGGTGGAGAGCAACCGATCGCGGTCGGGGCGTCCGGTTGCTCTCCACCGTGTTGGGCAGGCCCAGTGCGTTGCGACCGGTTGAAGTCGCTTGAGGTTGCCTGGGGTTGCCTGGGGTTGCTTGAGGTCGGCTGAGGTCGGCTGAGGTCGCCCTCGTTATCCGAACTGGCCGGGCTGGTAGTCGCCGGCGGGCTGCTGGATCATGACGTTCCCGCGGTTGAAGGCATTGATGAGGGCGATGGCGCACACCAGGGCGGCCAACTGCTCCCCGTCGTAGTGCTTGGCAGCGTTCGCCCAGGCCTCGTCCGTGACGCCACCGGCCGCGTCGGCGATGCGGGTGCCCTGCTCCGCCAGCTCCAGCGCGGCGCGCTCGGCCTCGGTGAAGACCGTGGCCTCCCGCCACGCCGCGACCAGGTGGAGGCGCACCGACGTCTCCCCGGCAGCCGCGGCGTCCTTGGTGTGCATGTCGATGCATCCGGCGCAGCCGTTGATCTGGCTGGCGCGGAGCTTCACCAGCTCCTGCGTCGCGAACGGCAGCGTCGAGTCCGCGAGCGCCTTGCCCGCCGCGACGAGGTGCTTCATGGCCTTGGCCGCGACCGGGCCGGCCATGAGGTCCAACCGAGCATTCATGGTGCACTCCTGTGTCGTGGTGACTGGTCACCCCCTTGGACGGGACAGCTCGGCGAGATGTGACACGGGCGAAGGTGCCTCCCCTGGGCCGGCCGGCGGGCGGGACGCCGTTCCTTGAGCAGCCAGAGCGCCAGCAGTCCACTGCCCAGCCCGACGGCAGCCGCAACCACGAACACCGCGGACAGCCCGCTGGCGTACCGCATGCGCAGGTCGCCGCCCGTACCGGACGAGAACTGGTGGAAGACGGAGCCGAGCACGGCGATGCCCAGCGCCAGGCCGAGCTGGCGGGCGCAATTCGCCGCGGCGGAGGCGACCCCGCTCCGGGACTCAGGCGCGGCAGACATGGCGATGGCAGGCAGCACCGGGGAGACGATGCCCGCGCCGATTCCGGTGAGGATCAGTCCCGGTACCAGCGCCGCCCAGGACGAGTCCGCGTCGACGGTCAGCATGAGGACATTGCCCAGGCCCACGGCCACCGTGCCGCCGCCGAGCGTCCGGTGGGAGGGGAGGCGGTGCAGTGCGCTGCCGACCACGGCGGAGGTGGCGAAGAACGCCACCGGCTGCACGGTGATGACCAGGGCCGTGGGGAGGGAGGCGAGCCCCACGCCGTCCTGCAGCCAGATCGACATGACCGGCAGCGCGCCGAAGCCGGCGAGGTAGTAGCCCATGGCGGCGACCAGCGTTCCGTTGAACTCCCGCGTGCGGAACAGGTCCAACGGGATCATCGGGTTGCTGCTGGTCCGCTCGACGAGGAGGAACGCGAGGAGCATCACCAGGCCCGCGACGAGGCCGAGCACCGCGGAGGGGGCACCCCACCCCTGCTCGCCGCCGCGGATGATGCCGAAGGTGATGCCGATCGCCGCCAGGGTGAAGGTGACGATGCCCAGGTAGTCGATGCGGGTCGCGGTGCCGGTGTCGTCGATCAGCACCGCTGCGGACAGCGCCACCGTGATCGCGCAGACGGGCACTCCGCCGAAGAAGATCCACTGCCAGGACAGAAACTGCGTCAGGACTCCGCCCGCGACATTGCCGATACCGGCGGCGGCACCGGCGACCGCGCCCCAGACCGCGAAGGCCACCCCCTTGTCACGCCCGGTGTAGGTGAGTCCGATCAGGGGCAGCAGGGTCGAGAACATCGCGGCACCCGCCAGGCCCTGTACCGCCCGCGCGGCGATCAGCACGGTGTCCTCGCCGGCCAGGCCGCAGACGAGCGTGGCGACGCCGAAGAGCACCAGGCCGGCCAGGTAGAGGCGTTTGCGCCCGAGGTTGTCACCGAGTGATCCCATGCCGGGCAACAGCCCCGCCAGGGCGAGGGTGTAGACATCGACGATCCACTGCAAAGAGCCGAAGCCCGCGTGCAGATCGTGGGCCATGCTGGGGAGCGCCACCGTCACGATCGTCGAGTAGACGAGCAGCATGAACGTTCCCGAGCAAGTGGCAACTAACGGCAGCCATTTGGGCATGGACGTGCTTCCTTCCGGGCTGGAGCCTTCCGGAGCAAGCCTGCTGTAATACCCTTGTGCAGCAGAACCCTTACGGAGAAGATCCCGTACGACTCATCGTCGACCTTGCGGCCACGCCGCCCCGCTCCCCCGAGGAATTCACCGAACGCTGCGTCGCGGCGGGCATGGCGATCGACCGGCCGGTGGGCGACGAGGACCTGGCGGAGATCCTGGAGTTCATCCCGTGCTGGCTCGCGGTGGTCGACGCCGATACCCCCGAGCGGCGGGCCGCCCTGCTCAACGAGCTGCTGACGACCTCGTCCGCGCACCCCCGGCTGACCGACCACGCCGACGGCGGCTGGCACATCCACTACCGCGCCGACGGCCTGGGCCTGGCCGGTGTGGTGCGGGCGGTGGTCAGCGTGGGCACCGCCCTGCATCTGACCTGCCGCGGTATGGACCGCCTCGGGCGCTGTGCCCTGGCTGAATGCGGCCGGGCCTACGGTGACTTCACACGGGGCGGCCGGCAGCGCTACTGCTCCCCCACCTGCGCGAACCGCGACGCCGTGCGCCGGTACCGCGTCCGGCAGGCAGCACAGAAGCCGTGAAGGACAAGGGCACCGTCGAAGCACGTTCCGCGGTGGTCACGAGCTCCCTCTTCTCGGATACGTCGAGGGGCACAGTGCCGCCAACTCAGGGTTGGCCGACGGGCTCTCCATGGCTGCCCTGCCACGGTCGGGCGAGCGTGATCAGAGCTGCCGCAGAGAGGAGTACCGAGCCCAGCACCACGACCGCCGTCGACATGGCGGTGGTGTTACCCAGAGCGCCGGGCAGCGGTGCGGCCACCGCGCCGAGCACGAACTGGGCGCCACCGAGCAGGCCGGAGGCGGCTCCGGGGGCATCGCTGCCGACCGCGAGGATGATGGCCGTCGACGCGGGCAGCAGCAGTCCGAAGCCGGACGTCAGACCGAACAGGCAGGCCCATGTGGTGGGGAACGTGCTGATGCCGATGGCGAGCAGGGTCACCAGCGTGATCAGGGAGAGCACGGTGATGGCCACGCCGATGGCGAGCAGAGAGTTGAGCCGTACGCGCCCGGCCAGCCGCCCGAATATCGTTCCGGCCACTACGGTGCCGACGGCGTTCGTGGCGAAGACGAGGCTGTACACCGTGGGCGACAAGCCGTAGATGCCTTCGAAGACGAAGGGCGAGCCGGTGATGTAGGCGAACAGGGCGGCCAGGCCACCTCCCATGACGAGGAGGTAGCCGACCAGTTCGCGACGCCGGAGCAATCCGCCCATCGCGGCGAACACGGCTCGCAGACCGCCGGTCCGGCGCCGCTCGATGGGCAGCGATTCGGGAACCCATGACCAGACCGCGGCCCACAACAGCAGCCCGGTCACGGCCAGCGCCACGAACACCAGACGCCACGAGCCGACGCCGAGCATGAGGCCGCCGACCACCGGCGCCAGAATCGGCGCGGTCGACCCGGTCACGCTCAGCGTGGTGAGTTGACGGGCCGCGTGGGTGCCGGTGAACCGGTCGCTGATGACCGCCCGTCCGATGACGATCCCCGCACTGCCGGCGATGCCTTGCAGCAGTCGGGCCACGTCGAACACGGCGATGGACGGAGCGAACGCGCAGACCAAGGACAACGCGGTGAACAGGCCGGAGCCGGCCAGGAGGAGGCGTCGTCGCCCCATCGCGTCGCTGACCGGCCCGAGCACGACCTGGCCGACGGCGAGCCCGGCGAGGCAGGCCGTCAGGGAGAGTTGAACGGCCGTTTTCGAGGTTCCGAACGAGGTGACGATCTGAGGGAAGCCGGGCGCGTACATGTCGATCGCGAACGGCGATACCGCCGAGAGCCCGCCGAGGACGAGCACGAGTCGCCCCGTTCCGGTCCGAGCACTCGCGGTGTCGATGCTGACGGTCATCGGTCTCCATCCGAGGGTGCCTGCTGTGAGCGATACCTGGATCGCACGGAAGGACTCCCCTCTGTCGCGTTTGTCGTCGTGTCGCAGCTGTGGACATGGCCGCGCCGGGGCCGTCGCTGCCACCGACCGGATTCGGTCGAGGCGCTGCCGCTCCTCGGCGATGGAGGAATCTGTCCGGTCGGCGACGCCGAAGGTTCATACCGAACGTGACGCCGAAGTTCCTGCCGAACGTGACGCCGAAGGTCATGCCGAAGCGTGGCGCCGAAGGTGATGCTCACGACAAGGCGACGGCGGTGCGACCGCTGCGTCTCACATCGTCGGTGCCGGGGCCGCGCCGCAGTGTGGAGCGAGGGGGCCGGGGATGTGGAGCGCGGTGCCTGCCCCGACGGGTGTCAGGAGTGCGCCCGCCTGAACCGGGCGGGGGTGGTGCCCCGGTCGCGCCGGAAGGCGTAGCCGAAATTGCTGGGTGAGGCGTAGCCGACCTCGTGCGCGATCCGGGCCACCGGCCAGTCGGTCTCGACGAGCAGAGCCGCGGCCCGGTCGAGGCAGCGGCGTCGGTGGTACTCCCTCACCGACGTCCCGTACAGCGCGCGGAACCCGGTGCCGAGGCGCCGGACCGACATCGACGACGCACGGGCCAGACCGGCCAGCGTCGGCGGTGCGTGGCGTTCCCGCCAGAGCAGCTCGGGGACGCGGCGCAAGGCGGCCACCTCGTGGTCGTCCAGAGCGCGGTCCCGGGCGTCTGCGGGCGGCGCGGTGACCGTGAGCCCGTCGATCAGTGCGGCCAGCGCCGCCACGAGCCGCGATTCCATGAACAGCGGGCGCCCCGGGGACGAGCGCCGGTGCAGGAAGATCTCCTCCAGCGGACCGGCCACCGGGCGCAACGCGGCGGACCGGCCCAGATACCGCTCGCGCGCGGCCTTCTCCGGTCCGATGGCCGGTAGGGCGCCTGTGCCGAGACCGCCGAGGTAGGACTCCAGCCCGGTCCAGGACCCGGTGATCGACACCGCCCGGTACCGCTCAGCGTCGCCGTGTGCGACGACGCCTTCGGTGGCACAACGGGGGCTCAGCGACACCGAGCGGGCGTGCAGGTCGCCGGCGCCGGCGGTGGCGTCCCTGATGTGCATGCGCCCGTCGACGCAGTGCTCCAGCTCGAAGTGGTCGCCCGGGAAGGCGTACCCGACCTGGTGCCCTCCGGCGAAAGCGACGTCGTAGCGGACGATGTGGAACCCGCTCCGCAACGACGTCACCTCGATCGTGCCGTCGCCGACCTCCGGACGGAGCCGGTGCCGGACGGTGCCGTCGCGGCTTTCGTCGGCCTGTGCGATCGACGCGTAGTACGCCGCGTACGTCGCATCCAGCGCGGCGGAACCGACCGCGCCGGCGAGCTGGTGAACCCGGGTCACGAGCGGGCAGTTTACCCCTCCCCCAGCACCTGGAGCGTGTTCATGAAGACGGCTGCACGGCACGCGCACCGGCCGGCCTTGCTCCTCAACGACCGTGCTGCGGAGGGCCTACGCCTCGTGCCTGGACGGGGAGGACTGCCTGGCGCACGGGCACCTCCTCGGCGCGCTCGGCCAGCGCAGCGGATGAGGGCCGGCCAAGAGGAACACCGGCGTCGCAGGCACCCGCCTCCCCGACACGGACCCCGCGCCGGCTTGTCTACCCTGGACCCGCAGCTGGTTCGCCCCGCCCGCCAGTCGGGGTGTCGTAAGAGGGAAGCCGGTGGGAGTCCGGAACTGCCTCGCAGCGGTGAGTGGGAACGACCGCCGTCATGAAGCACTGGGTCCGTGTGTGGCCCGGGAAGCGACGGCCAGTAGGTGTCCCGTCCTTCGGGAGGTGCCCACGAGTCCGAAGACCTGCCACTGCTCGTGCGGGGTGCGATCACCGCGCACGTATCCACGGCGACCCGGTAGCGGGACGTAGAGCGAGTGGTGCGTTCTCCCCACCCTGCCCAGGGCAGGAGTGGGCGGGCCCGCCTCCCGTTCACGGCTCGGGACCGGTCCTCACGATCCTCACGACGACTCGCGAAGGAGAGTTTCGTGCCCGGCGATCCGAGCATTCCCTCCGTCCCCTCCCCCGGAACGCCCCGCCCCGGCGGGCCCTGTGTCCTGCTCAAGCACGGTGAGATCTTCCTCAGGGGCCGCAACCGGCACCGGTTCACCGAGCGGCTGCACGACAACCTCCGCAGCGCCTTGCAGGGCATCGGCGGTTCCACGTGGATCAAGTCCGGTCAGGACGTCACCGTGCTCGGTGGTGAGGTCCCGCTGGAGGACCTTGTGGAGCGCGCCCGCCGGGTGATCGGGTTCAACTCGGTGGAGCCCGCCCTGCGCGTCCCGAGCACCGTGGCGGACCTCACCACGGCAGCCGTGGACGCGCTCGCCGGCGTCCGGGCCGAGCGGCCCGGGATCAGTTTCGCCGTGCGGGTCAAGCGACGGGACAAGAGCTTCGAGATGACCTCGTCGCAGTTCGAGCGGTTTCTCGGGGCGCGGGTCCAGGAAGCTCTGGGAGGTCTGCCGGTGAATCTCTCCAGCCCGGATGTGCGGGTCTCGGTCGAGATCGATCGTAAGGAGAGTTATGTCTCCTGGACCCGACACCAGGGGCCGGGCGGACTGCCCGTCGGTTCCAGCGGACGCGCCCTGGTGTTGCTCTCCGGTGGCTACGACTCGCCGGTGGCGGCCTACCGGGCGATGCGTCGCGGACTGCGCTGCGACTTCGTCCACTTCACCGGTGCTCCGTACACGAATGCCGCTTCCGTGTACAAGGCTTACGCGCTCGCCCGGGAACTCAACCGCTACCAGCCCGGTGGGCAACTGCATGTCATCGCCCTCGGCCACGCGCAGAAGCAGTTGGCCATCGCGGGGGCCGGCCGGCTTCAGGTCGTCGCACAGCGACGGCTGATGGTCCGCGCCGCTTCCGCGCTGGCGGGCCGGCCCCGTGCCGAGGCCCTGGTGACGGGCGACAGCCTGGGGCAGGTGGCCAGCCAGACCCTGGCGAACATGGCCGCCGTCGACGAGGCCGCCACCCTGCCGGTGCTGCGGCCGCTGGTCGGCTGGGAGAAGCAGGAGATCATCGACGAGGCCCGGTCCATCGGCACCGCGGAGATCTCCGTGCTGCCGGACGAGGACTGCTGCAAGCTCCTCGCCCCGCCCCGGGTCTCCCTCCGGGCCGGGCTGACGGGCCTGCGCACAGTGGAGAAGCGGCTCGACCTGGACGACGTGGTGGCGGGTCTGCTGCGTGAGGTGCAGGTCATGTACCCGGGAGAGACCGGCGGGGACGGGGAGACCGGCGCGGACGACGGGGACGGGGAGGCCTGCGCGGACGGCCCGGACGGCGGACCCGCGTCCGGCCGCCCCGGTCCGGCCGTGTGCGCGGCGGAGCCGTCCGGGGCGGTGCCGTCATGACCGGGGAGGGCCTGCGGCGGATCCGTGTGATCGGGATCGGCTCGGGAGATCCGGAGCATCTGACGCTGGCCGCCGTGCGGGCCATGCGGGACTGTGAGGTGTTCTTCCTGCTCGACAAGGGCGCGCGGGCGTCCGAACTGACCCGGCTGCGCAGGGAGCTGGTGGCCGAGCACGCCGGCCCCGGGCACCGGGTGGTCGAGGCCGAGGACCCGCGGCGCGACCGCTCCCCCGCGAGCCCGGCCGGCTATCAGGCGCAGGTCGTGGACTGGCGCCACCGCCGCGCCGCCCTGTACGAGCGGCTCCTCCGGGACGAGCTGGCACCGGGCCGGACCGGCGCGTTCCTGGTGTGGGGTGACCCCGCGCTCTACGACAGCACGATCGACACGCTGGAGGAGGTCGCCGCCCGGGGTGCGGTGCCCTTCACGTACGACGTGATTCCCGGGGTGAGCAGCGTCTCGGTGCTGGCCGCGCGCCACCGTACGACGCTGACCCGGCTCGGCCGTCCGGTCCGGATCGCCCCCGGGCGTCACGTCGCCGGGTCCGGGCTCGCCGCGGGCGAGGACGTCGCCGTGATGCTCGATGTCGGTGCGGCGCTCACCGCCCACCGGGAGGAGGGCTGGTGGATGTACTGGGGCGCCTATGTCGGCACACCTGAGGAGCTGCTGGTCTCCGGTCCGCTGGCCGAAGCCGCCGACCGGGTACTGGAGTTGCGTGCCGCGGCCCGGGAGCGTCATGGCTGGATCATGGATGCCTGTCTGCTGCGCGACGACGGTCCCGAGCCGTCGGAAGGTGCCGGTCCAACGGCCTCCTGCTAGCTCCGCTCTGCCGTCACCTCCCGCTGCCGTGAGCTGCCTCCTGATGCCCGGCCCCCGGCCGGCTGTGCTGCGGTGCGCGGCCACTTGATGCCCGTGTCAGGCGCCGGTGCGCTTCCACCGCCCCCGTTCTCGGGCCGTCCCCACGGCGCGGTGACGGCAGCATCAGGCGCCCGCTTCACCTTCGGCGTGGGCCCCGCCCTGAGGCATGGGCCCACGCCGAAGGCGGTCCGCCACTCAGCGATGGAGGAACTCCGGCGGCCGCTTGTCGGCGAAGGCGCTCATGCCCTCCTTCTGGTCCGCGGCCGCGAACACTGCGTGGAACAGCCGCCGTTCAAAGCGGACGCCCTCGGTGAGGGTCGTCTCGAAGGCCCGGGAGACCGCCTCTTTCGCCATCATCGCTACGGGAAGGGACATTCCCGCGACGGTCTCGGCGACCGCGAGGGCCTCGCCGAGCAGGTCGTCCGCGGGGATGACCCGGGAGACCAGGCCGGCCCGCTCCGCCTCGGTGGCGTCCATGGTGCGACCGGTCAGGCACATCTCCATCGCCTTGGCCTTGCCGACGGCGCGGGTCAGCCGCTGGGAGCCGCCGATGCCCGGGATGACGCCCAGCTTGATCTCCGGCTGCCCGAACACGGCGGTGTCGGCGGCCAGCAGGATGTCGCAGAGCATGGCGAGTTCGCAGCCACCACCGAGGGCGAAGCCGGAGACGGCCGCGACTGTCGGGGTGCGCAGCCCGCCCAGCCGGTCCCAGGCGGTGAACCAGTCGCTGAGATACATGTCGAGATAGCCCTGCGGGGCCATCTCCTTGATGTCGGCTCCGGCCGCGAACGCCTTCGCCGACCCGGTGAGGACGAGGCAGCCGACGTCCGGGTCCCGGTCGAGGGCCTCGGTGGCCGCGACGACTTCGGTCATGACCTGGAGGCTGAGGGCGTTGAGTGCCTTGGGGCGGTTGAGGGTCACCAGGGCGGTGCGGCCCTTGCGTTCGACGAGGATGGTCTCGTACGCCGTCTCCTGGGGAGGGGTCATGCGGGGGTGCCGCCCTTCTCGTAGTTCTCGGGTCCGGTCCTGTGCTCGGTGGTGGCTTCGTCCCTCAGGGTCCGCAGGATCCCAGAGAAGTCCTCGTCCGCGCCGCCTCCCGCCGCATACGCGGCGTACAACTCCGCCGCCTTCAGGCCGAGTTCGGCGGGTACGCCGCCCGCCCGTGCGGCGCCGGCGGCCAGGCCGAGGTCCTTGGCCATCAGCGAGGCTGCGAAACCGGGCAGGTAGTCGCGGTTGGCGGGGCTGGTGGGGACGGGTCCCGGAACGGGGCAGTTGACGGTCAGCGCCCAGCACTGGCCGGACGCGGTGGAGGCCACGTCGAAGAGCGCCTGGTGGGACAGGCCGAGGCTTTCGCCGAGGACGAAGGCCTCGCTGACAGCGATCATCGAGATGCCGAGGATCATGTTGTTGCAGATCTTCGCGGCCTGTCCCGCGCCGGTCCCGCCACAGTGCACGGCCTTCCGGCCCATCGCGGCGAGCAGCGGCTCGGCCTCGGCGAACTCGGCCTGCGCACCGCCCACCATGAAGGTGAGGCCGGCGGCCTCGGCGCCGACCACACCGCCGGAGACAGGGGCGTCCAGGGCGCGCATCCCGGCGGCGACGGCGGCTTCGTGGGCGGAGCGCGCATCGGCGACGTCGATGGTCGAGCAGTCGATGAACAGCGTGCCGGGCCGGGCGGCGGTCAGCAGCCCCTCGTCCCGGTACAGGGCCAGGACATGACGCCCCGCGGGCAGCATGGTGATCACCACGTCCGCCGCGGTCGCGACCGCCACCGACGAGCCGGCGGCCTCGACTCCGGCGGCGGCAGCGGCGGCGAGGAGGCCGGGCACCAGGTCGAAACCGATCACGCGGTGGCCGGCCTTGACGAGGTTGGCAGCCATCGGGCCGCCCATGTGGCCGAGACCGATGAAGCCGATGGTGCGGGTGTCGCTGTTCACCAGGGCACCTCCTGCGCCGATGCGAGTGGGGCGAGTCCGAGCCCGGGTCCGGGTCCGGGTCCGGGTCCGGGTCCGGACTGTGCGGACGGTGCGGACAGTTCGGGCGGTGCGAAGAAGCGGTCCACGTCCGCGTCGCTGACCTCGGCCAGCGTGCCCGGTGACCACTTCGGGGCCCGGTCCTTGTCGATGACCTGGGCCCGGATGCCCTCGGTCAGGTCGGGCGAGGACAGGGCGGCGCAGGAGATCCGGTACTCCTGTTCCAGCACGCGTTCCAGGGGCCCGAGCTGCCGGGCCTGGCGCAGTGCGGCGAGCGTGACCTTGAGGGCGGTGGGTGACTTGCCGGTCAGGGTCTCGGCGGCCTGCGCGGCCTCGGGGGCGGGGTGGGCGCGCAGACGGGTGAGGATCTCTTCCACGGTGCCGGCGCGGTAGCAGGAGTCGATCCAGGCCCGCTGCCCGCCGAGTTCGCCCGGCGGTGGCTGCCGGACGTAGCGTTCCAGGGCGTCGCGGACCGCGGTGGTGGTGAGGTCGGCGAGCAGCCGGGGCAGGAGGCCGGCGGGGACGAAGTGGTCGGCGAGGCCGCACAGCAGGGCGTCGGCAGCACCGACCGGTGTGCCGGTGAGCGCCAGGTGGGTGCCGAGTTCGCCGGGGGCGAGGCCCAGCAGGTAGGTGCCGCCGACGTCGGGGACGAAACCGATGCCGGTCTCGGGCATGGCGACCCGGGAGCGTTCGGTGACGATACGGATGCTGCCGTGGGCGGAGACGCCGACGCCGCCGCCCATCACGATGCCGTCCATGACGGCGACATACGGCTTCGGGTAGCGCGCGATACGGGCGTTGAGCCGGTATTCGTCCCGCCAGAAGGCGGCCGAGGCGCTTCCTCCGGCGCGCGCGTCCTCGTAGATGGCGCGGATGTCACCCCCCGCGCACAGGCCGCGCCCTCCCGCGCCCGTGAGGACCACGGTCTCGACGGCGGGGTCGTGCTCCCAGCTGGTCAGCGCCTGGTCGATGCGCTCGACCATCGGGTGGGTGAGGGCGTTGAGGGCGCGGGGCCGGTTGAGGGTGATGCGGGCGGTACGTCCTTCGGTGGTCAGGAGGACGGGCTCGTCGGCGCCGGTCATCGCAGCGCCTCCGTCATACCGCGGGCCACGATGACACGCATGATCTCGTTGGTTCCTTCCAGGATCTGGTGCACCCGCAGATCGCGGACGATCTTCTCGATGCCGTACTCGCTCAAGTAGCCGTATCCGCCGTGCAGTTGCAGCGCACGGTCGGCGACGGCGTAGCCGGTGTCGGTGGCGAACCGCTTGGCCATCGCGCACAGCTGCGGGGCCGCCGGGTCGCCGCGGTCCAGGGCCTGTGCGGCCTGGTGGACCAGGGCGCGGGCCGCGGCGAGTTCGGTCGCCATGTCGGCGAGCCGGAACTGCAGGGCCTGCGCGTCGAGCAGCCGGGCCCCGAACGCCTCGCGGTCGGCGAGGTGGACCAGGCTGCCGTCCAGGGCGGCGCGGGCACCGCCGAGCGAGCAGGCGGCGATGCCGAGGCGGCCGCCGTTCAGCGCGTTCATGGCGATGCGGAAGCCCTCGCCCTCCCGGCCCAGCAGCCGGTCCCCGGGCACCCTCACCCCGTCGAGGACCACTTGGCGGGTGGGCTGGGCGTTCCAGCCCATCTTCGTCTCGTTCGGACCGAACGAGAGCCCGGGATCGTCCTTGTCGACGAGGAAGGCGGAGATGCCGCGCGGGCCGTCGTCACCGGTGCGGGCCATGACGACATACACCTGGGAGGCACCGGCGCCGGAGATGAACTGCTTGACGCCGGTGAGGAGATGGTCGTCGCCGTCGCGTACCGCGCGGGTGCGCAGGGCGGCGGCGTCCGAGCCGGCGCCGGGTTCGGTCAGGCAGTAGCTGCCGAGGTCCTCCATGGCGCACAGGCGCGGCAGCCATCGTTCGCGCTGACCGGCGTCGCCGTAGTGGTCGATCATCCAGGCGACCATGTTGTGGATGGAGACGAATCCGGCGATGGACGGGCAGCCGGAGGCCAGGGTCTCGAAGACCAGGACGCCGTCGGCACGGCTGAGTCCACTGCCGCCGGCCTCCTCCCGCACATAGACGCCACCGAGCCCGATGCCCGCGGCCTTGCGCAGGACGTCCAGGGGGAAGTGCTTGTCCTGGTCCCACTGCACGGCGTACGGGGTCAGATGGTCCTGGGTGAAGTCGAGCGTGGCCTCGACGAGGGCGAGTTGGTCGTCGGTGAGCATGGTGGTGGTCATGGCGCTCACCTCATGGTCGGGAGGGTGAAGCTCGCGCCCTCCTTGGACCCGGCGGGCCAGCGCGAGGTGACGGTCTTGGTGCGGGTGTAGAAGCGGATCGCGTCCGGTCCGTGCTGGTTGAGGTCGCCGAATCCGGAGCGCTTCCAGCCGCCGAAGGTGTGGTAGGCGACCGGGACCGGGATGGGCACGTTCACGCCGACCATGCCGGTGTTCACCCGGCGGGTGAAGTCGCGGGCGGTGTCCCCGTCGCGGGTGAAGATCGCGACGCCGTTGCCGTAGGGGTGCTCGCTGGGCAGCCGCAGCGCCTCCTCGTAGTCGGCGGCCCGTACGACGCACAGGACGGGGCCGAAGATCTCCTCCCGGTAGACGCGCATCTGCGGGCTGACGCGGTCGAAGAGCGAGGCCCCGGCGAAGAAGCCGTTCTCGTGTCCGGCGAGCGTGAAGGCCCGTCCGTCCACGACGAGTTCGGCGCCTTCGTTGACGCCGATGTCGACATAGCGACGCACCCGGTCGAGGGCGTCCCGGCTGACCAGCGGGCCGAAGTCGGCCTCGGGGTCGTCGGAACGGCCGATGCGCAGCTTCCCGATGTGCTCCTTCAGGCGTGCCACCAGGGCGTCCGCGGTGGCCTCGCCGACGGGGACGGCCACGGAGATCGCCATACAGCGCTCGCCCGCCGAGCCGTAGCCCGCGCCGATCAGCGCGTCGGCGGCCTGGTCGAGGTCGGCGTCCGGCATCACGATCAGGTGGTTCTTGGCGCCGCCGAAGCACTGGGCACGCTTGCCGTGCGCGGCGGCGGTGGCGTAGAGGTGCGCGGCGACCGGGGTCGAGCCGACGAAGCCGAGCGCACCGACCCGGGGGTCCGTCAGCAGGGCGTCGACCGCTTCCTTCCCCCCGTTGACGACATTGAGGACACCGGGCGGGAGCCCCGCCTCCAGGAACAGTTCGGCGAGCCGGAGCGGTACGGAGGGGTCGCGCTCGGACGGTTTGAGGATGAAGGAGTTGCCGCAGGCCAGCGCGGGCGCGGCCTTCCACAGCGGGATCATCGCGGGGAAGTTGAACGGGGTGATGCCGGCGGTGACACCGATGGGGCCGCGCAGGGAGTGCACATCGATGCCGGTGCCGGCATTGTCGGTGAACTCGCCCTTGAGCAGATGCGGGATACCCGCGGCGAATTCGACGACCTCCAGCCCGCGTTGCAGGTCCCCGTGGGCGTCGGCGACCGTCTTGCCGTGCTCGGACGACAGCAGCCGGGCCAGCGACTCCCGTTCCCCTTCGGCCAGTTGGAGGAACTTCAGCAGCACGCGGGCGCGGCGCTGCGGGTTCCACTCGCCCCATTCGCGCTGGGCCTCGGCCGCATCGGCGATCGCCGCCTCGGTCTCGGCGCGGCCGGCGAGCGGGACGCGGGCCTGCACCTCGCCGGTGTTGGGGTCGTACACGTCGCCGTAGGTCCCCGAGGTGCCCGGGGTGTGCTTGCCGCCGATGAAATGTGCCAGTTCACGGACCATGAATGCCTGCTCTCCGTCAGGTGAGTCCGGGGATGGCGCGCCGGCCCGGCACGGACGCCGGACGGCGTGCGCGCGGGCGGCGCGAGAAGCGCAGGGCCGGGTGACCGTCAGATGTCGGTGATCGGTACCCGCCGGGTCCGCCGGTCAAGGGCGTGGGTGCACACCGGTGCCATGCGTGTCTGCTCCATCCTCGTGGACAACACGGAACACCCCGCGGCCGGTATCCTGACTCCCGGATCAGCACACGCTCCCCGGCCTTCCCAACGGACTTCTCCGTCAGTGGCCGGTCTCTTTCGGGGAGCGTATTCCCCGGTCACAGTGGCGGGACCGCGCCGGAATCGCACCGGCTTCCCTGCACCGCGGGCCTTGCCCCGAACATATAGTTGGACGTCCTAGTAAGTCCACCCCGCCACGGACCGTGCCGCGGCCGATCTCCAGGGCACCGGCGCACCGCGCCGCACGTCTCCGGCCGTTGAATCCCGCGGTCAGGCGTCCGGTTCGACGACGGGGTACGGCACGAACGTGCTGCTGGTCTCGTCCACCGCGAGCCGGCGGTCCAGCGGTGGTACCGCCCGCTGCGGACAGTCGGTGCGTTCGCAGATGCGGCAGCCCATGCCGATCGGGGTGGCCGCCGCGGCGTTGCCGAGATCCAGTCCGTCGGAGTAGACGAGCCGGGAGGCGTGCCGGATCTCGCAGCCGAGGCCGATGGCGAAGGTCTTGCCGGGCTCTCCCCAGCCGCCGCGGTGCCGGGTGATCGCGCGGGCGGTCCACAGGTAGCGCTGCCCGTCCGGCATCGCGGCGATCTGGACGTGGATGCGGCCGGGGGCGGCGAACGCCTCGTAGACGTTCCACAACGGGCAGGTGCCGCCCGCCCGGGAGAAGTGGAAGCCGGTCGCCGACTGCCGCTTGGACATGTTGCCCGCGCGGTCCACCCGCACGAACGAGAACGGCACGCCCCGCAGACGCGGGCGCTGGAGGGTGCTCAGGCGGTGGCAGACCGTCTCGTAGCCGAGACCGAAGCGGTCGGTGAGCCGTTCGATGTCGTAGCGCGCCTCTTCGGCGGTCGCGTGGAAGCGGCGGTAGGGAAGGATCAGCGCCGCCGCGAAGTAGTTGGCAATGCCGATACGGGCCAGCGACCAGGCGTCCGAGTCCGGGGCGAAGTCCTCCGAGGCGAGGCGGGACAGCTCATCGTCACCTTCGAGGAACGCCAGCTGCGTGGCCATCCGGAACGCCTGCTGACCGGGGCGCAGCCGGCCCGACAGGCGCAGCACCCGGCCGGTGTCGTCGTAGTGATGCAGCACGCTCGCGTCCGCCGACACCTGTACGCCGTGGCGTTGCGCCAAGCGGGCGGTCAGGACACGGACGACCTCACCGGGGCGGATGCCGATCTCCGTGGCGAGTTCCTCGGCGGCGAGATCGATGTCGTGGAGGTAGTTCCGGCGGCGGTAGAAGAATTCGCGGATCTCCTCGTGCGGGGAACGCGGCAGCGCGGCAACGGTCTGCCCCCTGCCCTCCGCGGCTTCGGACAGCCGCTCGGCGAGCTGATGATTGCGGCGGCCGAGGTCGACCAGCACCCCGGCGACGGCGGGCATACGGGAGGCGAGTTCCGCGAGGTCGGAGCGGGACACCCGGTCGGCGCTGATCTCGTTGGCGAGGGCGTCCCGCAGATCGGCGACCAGCCGGCTGGTGTCACGTTCGGAGAAGAACCCCGGATCGACGCCGAACACCTCGGTGAGGCGGAGCAGGACCGGCACGGTCAGCGGGCGCGAGTCGTGTTCCATCTGGTTGAGGTAGCTGGGCGAGATCTCCAGCATGCGCGCCAGGGCCGCCTGGCTCAGGCGCCGGTCCTCGCGAAGCCGTCGCAGGCGTGCTCCGGCGTAGGTCTTGCTCACGGCGATCACCGCTCCTCTCCGCGGGTGTCCCGCCCTGGATCCTAAACAGAAGCCTGCCGTTGCAGACCTTCGCAAGGTTGGCAAAGGCGCCCGGGAAGATACGCAAAACTTGGCAGACATCCATGGTTGTTGGCACTCAGTGCCGGTGTCAAAGTCTGAGTACGGCCCGCCGGAACCGGCGACCGGAGCGGAACACCGGGCGCGATTCAGGCCCTGACGTCGGAGACCCCGGCCGTTCCCACGGAAGTCCGCGCAACATTGCTCACCATTGATCGCGCAGGGACCTCCGGCGGGCCGCATCCGAATCGGCACCCAGTGCCACATTCGCATCTTTGACGAGACTCAGGCAGACCCGGGAGACGGTCATGGCACAGGCAAGCACGACGACGGCCGCAGAGCTGGCGCAGCGGTGGGCGGCCGACCCGCGCTGGAAGGGCATCGAGCGCACCTACTCGGCCGAGGATGTGATGCGGCTGTCGGGCAGCGTCCGTGAGGAGCACACGCTGGCCCGGCACGGCGCCGAGCGGCTGTGGCGGCAGCTGCACGAGCAGGACTATATCCACGCACTGGGCGCACTGACCGGCGGGCAGGCGGTCCAGCAGGTCAAGGCCGGGCTGCAGGCCATCTACCTCTCCGGCTGGCAGGTCGCCGCCGACGCCAACCAGGCCGGCCACACCTACCCCGACCAGAGCCTGTACCCCGCCAACTCCGTGCCGCAGGTGGTCCGCCGGATCAACAACGCACTGCTGCGCGCCGACCAGATCGCCACCGCCGAGGGCGGCGGCGACACCACGGACTGGCTCGCGCCGATCGTCGCCGACGCGGAAGCCGGTTTCGGCGGGCCGCTCAACGCCTTCGAGCTGACCAAGGCGATGATCGCGGCCGGTGCCGCGGGCATCCACTACGAGGACCAGCTCGCGTCCGAGAAGAAGTGCGGCCACCTCGGCGGCAAGGTCCTGGTGCCCACCGGCCAGCACATCCGCACCCTCAACGCCGCCCGCCTCGCCGCCGACATCGCCGACGTGCCCACCCTGATCGTGGCCCGTACGGACGCCCTCGCGGCGAACCTGCTGACCAGCGACATCGACGAGCGCGACGCCCGGTTCGTCACCGGTGAGCGCACCGCCGAGGGCTTCTACCGGGTCGAGAACGGGATGGCGCCGGTCATCGCCCGCGGCCTGGCCTACGCCCCGTACGCCGATCTGATCTGGGTCGAGACCGGCACCCCGGACCTGGCGCAGGCCCGCGAGTTCGCCGAGGCCATCCACGCCGAGCACCCCGACCAGATGCTCGCCTACAACTGCTCGCCGTCCTTCAACTGGAAGGCCGCCCTCGACGACGACCAGATCGCCAAGTTCCAGCGCGAACTGGCCGCGATGGGCTACCGCTTCCAGTTCATCACCCTGGCCGGCTTCCACTCCCTCAACCACGGCATGTTCGACCTCGCCCGCGGCTACGCCGAGTCCGGTATGACCGCCTATGTCGACCTGCAGGAGAAGGAGTTCGCCGCGCAGGCCGAGGGCTTCACCGCGGTCAGGCACCAGCGCGAGGTCGGCACCGGCTACTTCGACCAGGTGTCGACGGCCCTCAACCCGGCGTCCTCGACCACCGCGCTTGCCGGCTCCACCGAGGAGGAGCAGTTCCACTAGGAACTGCTCGGCCCTCTCCGGGCGACCCGGGCGCCGAAGGCCCGGTGTCGGCCCCCGCGGCTCGGCGCGTAGGCGCGCCCGGCCGCCCGTATCCGGGTGAGGGCCGGACGACCGTCTCCGTCCGGCCCTCACCACCCGGCCCCACTGCGCCCGTTGAGGAGATGCGCATGTCCACCACCACACTGCCCAGCCGGGTCCAGGTGCTCGGCGCTTCCCCAAGCTCTCGACTCCGCTCGACGAGCAGGGGAGGCCCCCTTGGCGACCGCTTCGACGAGATCCTCACCCCCGCCGCACTCGACTTCCTCGGGTGCCTCGCCCGTACCTTCGCCGACCGGTACCGCGACATCCTCACCGAGCGCCGCCGCCGCGCCCTTCGCCTCTCGTCCGGTTCCCCGCTCGACTTCTCGCGGGCCACCTCCGCCGTCCGCGCCGATCCGCACTGGCGGGTCGCACCGCCCGCGCCGGGGCTCGCCGACCGGCGGGTGGAGATCACCGGGCCGCCGGAGCGGCGGATGACGGTCGACGCGCTCAACTCCGGGGCCCAGGTGTGGCTGGCCGACTTCGAAGACGCCACCTCCCCTACCTGGGACAACATCATCGGCGGTCAGCTGAACCTGCTGGACGCCATCGAGCGGCGGATCGACTTCACCGCGCCGGACGGCACGGAGTACCGCCTCGGCGACCGGCTCGCGACCATCGTCGTCCGCCCCCGGGGCTGGCACCTCACCGAAGAGCATCTTCTCGTCGACGGCCATCCGGTGCCCGCCTCGCTCGTCGACTTCGGCCTGTACTTCTTCCACTGCGCGCAGCGGCAGATCGACGCCGGATCCGGCCCGTACTTCTACCTGCCCAAGCTTGAGAACGCCTACGACGCCCGCCTGTGGAACGACGTGTTCGTCTTCGCCCAGGATCTGCTCGGCATCCCGCGGGGCACCATCCGCGCCACCGCCCTGATCGAGACGGTCACCGCGGCCTTCGAAATGGAGGAGATCCTCTACGAGCTGCGCGAGCACAGTGCCGGGCTCAACGCCGGCCGCTGGGACTACCTCTTCAGCCTGATCAAGGTCTTCGCGCACCGCCCCGACTTCTCCCTCCCCGACCGGACGAAGGTCACCATGACGGCCCCCTTCCTGCGGGCCTACACGGAACTGCTCGTACGCACCTGTCACCAGCGCGGCGCGCACGCCATCGGCGGCATGGCCGCGCACGTCCCGGGCCACGACGCGCAGGCAGACGGGGCGGCGCTCGCCCGGGTGCGTCTCGACAAGGAGCGCGAGGCCGAGGACGGCTTCGACGGAACGTGGGTCGCCCACCCCGGGCTCGTCCCCCTCTGCCGCGAGATCTTCGACGGTGTGCTGGACGGACAGCCCCACCAGATCGACCGCACCCGGGACGACGTCGACGTCACCGCCGAGCAGCTCCTGGCCGTCCGGCGCACCGCGGGGCCGCCCACCGAGGACGGCGTGCGCGCCAACATCGCCGTCGCACTGCGGTACTTCGACGCCTGGCTGCGCGGCACCGGTGCCGTGGTGCTGGAGGGGCTGATGGAGGACGCGGCGGCCGCCGAGATCGCCCGGGCGCAGATCTGGCAGTGGTTGCGCCATGGTGCCGTCGAACGCGACACGGTGCTCGGCCTCCTCGACGACGAGCTCGCCGCCCTGGGAGCCCAGTACCCCTGGGCGCGGCTCGACGAGGTCCGGGAACTGTTCGAACGGACCGCCCTCGCCCAGGAGTTGCCCGCCTTCTTCACCCCGGACGCCTACGCCCGCCACCTCGTACACCGCACGGAGGTCACCGTATGAGCGCCCTTCCGGAGCCCACGATCCAGCGGGTCGGAGTCGTCGGGGGAGGTCAGATGGGGGCGGGCATCGCCGAGGTGTGCGCCCGCGCCGGCGTCGACACCGTGGTCTGCGAGGCCGATGCGACCGCGGCCCGCACTGCCCGCGAGCGGGTGGCCGTCTCCCTCGAACGCGCCGTCCAGCGCGGCAAGCTGGACCGTATCCCGGCCGAGGACGCCCTGACCCGGATGGTCTTCACCGGCAGCCTCGACGACCTCGCGGACCGCCAGCTCGTCATCGAGGCCATCGTCGAGAACCCCGCCGCAAAGACGGACGTTTTCACAGCCCTCGACAAGATCGTCGAAGACGAGGAGGCCATCCTGGCGACCAACACCTCGGCCCTCCCCGTCATGCGCCTCGGCATGGCCACCCACCGCGCGGACCGCGTCCTCGGGCTGCACTTCTTCAACCCCGTACCGGTACTGCCGCTCGTCGAGGTCGTCACCTCCCTGCACACCACGCCGGCGACGGTCGCCGCCGCCGAGCGATTCATCACCGGCACCCTGGCCAAGACGGTCGTACGGTCCCAGGACCGGGCCGGCTTCGTCGTCAACGCCCTGCTCATCCCCTACCTCCTGTCGGCGATCCGGATGGCCGAGTCCGGCTTCGCCACGGCCGCCGATGTGGACGCGGGCATGGAGCTGGGCTGCGCCCACCCCATGGGCCCGCTCAAACTCGCCGACCTGATCGGGCTGGACACCGTGGCCTCCATCGCCCGGTCCCTCTACGACGAGTTCAAGGAACCCCTCTACGCACCACCGCCGCTGCTCCAGCGGATGGTGGAGGCGGGACTGCTCGGCCGCAAGACCGGGCGCGGGTTCCACACCTACGACCGGGGCTGAGGGTCCCTGGGTCGCTGCCGGGGCTGAGGGGCCCCGGCAGGTGGTGCGGTACGGGGCGCGGAACGGATTGCCGATGCCGTTCCGCGCCCCGCCGTGCCATGGACCGCACCCCGCCGGAGTCTCACCTCCTCGTCCGGAATGTGAGCAGGGGTGTCCGCGTTTGCCGCCACCCTCTAGGCTGGCCGGGCAATTGGTTCGCCCCGTCCGCCAGACGGGCCGCGTCGTAAGAGGGAACCCGGTGAGAATCCGGGACTGCCCCGCAGCGGTGAGTGGGAACGACCGCCGTCATACGCACTGGATCCGACCGCGGATCCGGGAAGCGACGGCCAGTAGGGGCCCGCCGGAAGACTCCGGCAGGCGCGCCCACGAGTCCGAAGACCTGCCCGTTGCCCGTGCGCACCCCATGTGTGGACGGATATCCCGGTGACCTCGAGGGCGGGTCGGCGTACGTACCAGGCGGACATGTGCCTCACAGACGCACCGTGCTTCCGTCGGGTCCGTCACCCCTTCGCGTACCTCGTTCCGCCCCCGGGACTCTCAGGACACGTATTCGCGAAGGAGAATTCCGTGACAGCAAAGCCCGCAGCCGCGGCAGCACGGGCCACCGTGTACGGCTACCCCCGCCAGGGCCAGAACCGGGAACTGAAGAAGGCCATCGAGGGCTACTGGAAGGGCAAGGTCACCGCCGAAGCCCTCAA
Organism: Streptomyces sp. NPDC048637; assembly: GCF_040650675.1. NCBI lineage: Bacteria > Bacillati > Actinomycetota > Actinomycetes > Kitasatosporales > Streptomycetaceae > Streptomyces > Streptomyces sp. NPDC048637. The sequence continues at coordinate 12,045 of NZ_JBEZHQ010000043.1, read as the reverse complement.
GGACACCGCCCTGACCCTGCGCCGCTCCCACTGGCGGCAACTGGCCGACGCCGGCCTCCACGAGGTGCCGACCGGTGACTTCTCGTACTACGACCACGTGCTGGACACCAGCGTCATGGTCGGTGCTGTCCCGGACCGCCACCGCGAGGCCGTCGCGGCCGACGCCCTCGACGGCTACTTCGCGATGGCCCGCGGCACGCAGGACGTGGCGCCGCTGGAGATGACCAAGTGGTTCGACACCAACTACCACTATCTGGTCCCGGAGTTGGGCCCGCACACCGTCTTCACCGCCGACTCCACCAAGCAGGTCACCGAGCTCAAGGAAGCCCTCACCCTCGGTCTCACCGCCCGGCCGGTGCTCGTCGGCCCGGTCACCTACCTCCTGCTGTCGAAGCCCGCTCCCGGCGTGGCCGCCGACTTCGAGCCGCTGACCCTCCTCGACCGGCTGCTGCCCGTCTACGCCGAGGTCCTCGCCGACCTGCGCGCCGCCGGCGCCGACTGGGTACAGCTCGACGAGCCCGCCCTCGTCCAGGACCGCACCCCGGCCGAACTCAACGCCGCCGCCCGCGCCTATCGCGACCTGGGCGCCCTCACCGACCGCCCGAAGCTCCTGGTCGCCTCGTACTTCGACCGGCTCGGCGACGCCCTGCCCGTCCTGGCCAAGGCCCCGGTGGACGGTCTGGCGCTCGACTTCACCGACGCGGCCGCGGCCAACCTCGATGCCCTGGCGGCCGTCGGCGGACTGCCGGGCAAGCGCCTGGTCGCGGGCGTGGTCAACGGCCGCAACATCTGGATCAACGATCTGGAGAAGTCGCTGTCCACCCTCGGCACCCTGCTCGGCCTCGCCGACCGGGTCGATGTGGCCGCGTCCTGCTCGCTCCTGCACGTGCCGCTGGACGCCGTCGTCGAGCGTGATATCGACCCGCAGATCGCCCGCTGGCTGGCCTTCGCCAAGCAGAAGACCGCGGAACTGGTGACGCTGGCACGGGGCCTGGCACAGGGCACCGACACCATCGCCGCCGAACTCGCCGCGAACCGCGCCGACCTGGCCTCCCGGGCGAACTCCGCCCTCACCCACGACCCGGCCGTGCGCGCCCGTGCCGCCGCCGTCACCGACGCCGACGGCCGCCGCCGGTCGCCGTACGCCGAGCGCACGACGGCCCAGCGTGCCCACCTCGGGCTGCCGCTGCTGCCGACCACCACCATCGGCTCCTTCCCCCAGACCGCCGCGCTGCGGACCGCCCGCGCCGACCTGCGCGCGGGACGGATCGACACCGCGGGATACAACGACCGCATCGCGGCCGAGATCCGCGACGTCCTCGCCTTCCAGGAGAAGGCCGGCATCGACGTCCTGGTGCACGGCGAGCCCGAGCGCAACGACATGGTGCAGTACTTCGCCGAGCAGCTCACCGGCTACCTGGCCACCCAGCACGGCTGGGTCCAGTCCTACGGCACCCGCTACGTCCGCCCGCCGGTCCTGGCCGGCGACATCTCCCGCCCCGATCCGATGACCGTCCGCTGGACCTCCTACGCCCAGTCGCAGACCGACCGCCCCGTCAAGGGCATGCTCACCGGCCCGGTCACCATGCTCGCCTGGTCCTTCGTCCGCGACGACCAGCCGCTCGGCGACACCGCCCGCCAGGTGGCACTCGCCCTGCGCGACGAGGTGAACGACCTGGAGACGGCGGGCACTTCGGTCATCCAGGTCGACGAACCCGCCCTGCGCGAGACGCTGCCCCTGCGCGCCGCCGACCACACCACCTACCTGGCCTGGGCCACCGAGGCATTCCGCCTCACCACCAGCGGCGTACAGGACCGCACCCAGGTCCACACCCACATGTGCTACGCCGAATTCGGCGACATCGTCCAGGCCATCGACGACCTCGACGCGGACGTCATCAGCCTGGAGGCCGCCCGCTCCCACATGCAGGTCGCCCGGGAACTGGCCGCACACGGCTACCCGCGCGAGGCCGGCCCCGGTGTCTACGACATCCACTCCCCACGCGTCCCGAGCGCCGACGAGGCAGCTGCCCTGCTGCGCAAGGGACTTGAGGCCATCCCCGCCGAACGCCTCTGGGTCAACCCGGACTGCGGCCTGAAGACCCGCGGCTGGCCCGAGACCCGCACCTCACTGGAAAACCTGGTCACAGCGGCCCACACCGTCCGCACGGAGCTGCCCGGCTCCTGATCCCGTTCCTACGGCCGGGAGGAAGCGCCACTGCGGCCTCCCGGCCGTCTGGGGATGTCCAGCCGGCACACACGTGCGGCCCCAGCCGTGAGCACGCCGGCCACTGTGCGCCGGCTCGGCCGGCGCGCGCGGGAACCAGCCCCAGCAGGCTCGGGTGACAGATGATCTGTTCGCGGCCTTGCCGAGCAGCGTATGACGAACTCCCCACCCCGCTCATAGAATGAAGACCAGCGGCTCGTAGAGATCAGGGAGATCTTCCCGGTACACGGCCCCGCCCTGTCCTCCGCTCCGCGGGCCGCGGTGCGGAGGACAGGGCGCGGGACCGACCGGACGGTGTCACTCGCCGAGTTCCACGCACTGCCGGAGCAGGGGTTCCAGGCGCAGCTGTGCGTCGTCCTCGTGATCGAACATCTGCAGAGCGTCGAGGCACGCGTAGACCCAGCGGGCCTCCGCCTCGTCCCCGGTCTTGTACACGATCGCGGTCACGACGCTCTCCCGGTCCGCCGGATCCCCTTCGAATGCCTCGACAATGGACCGATAGCCCGCCGCCAGCATCGGATCCGCGTACATACCGGTCGCTTCGACGAACGCACGGGCCGCCGAGCGGTCCGTGCGCATGCCGGCCAGCCGCCGTAAGACCTCTTCGGGGTCGCCGAGTTCGCCGTACAGCTGGTGTGCGCGGTCGACGAGGAGGGGCCAGCCGCCGGTCAGCGTGTAGAGCCGGTCCAGGCGTTCGTCCGTGTTGAACACCTCGGTGCGCTGTGCCCAGCCCCGCAGGCTGCGGCGGTCATGCCGGCGCAGCACCACCGGAACCGCGGTGGTGTGTTCCTCGCCCGTCAGCAGGACACGCCACAGGTCCAGTTGTCCGGTGTCGGTCACGAGCACCACCGCGCGCGTCACCCCGGGAGTGCCGGGCAGCAGGTCGTCGGCCAGATCGACGGCCTCGCGGCAGGTCTCCGGCTTCGCGGGGTAGCGGGCGAAGTCGCTGATGAGCACCCGCCGTTCGCGCGGATTCCCACCCGTGAGCTCCTGTTTGAAGACGCTGGGCTTGCCGATGGGCGGGAGCTGCCAGTCGGCGATGCGCCCGGCGACCGCGCGCAGGGTGTCGCCCACGTCGCCGACCCCGGTGGCCGGGGTGCCCAGGACGACCCTCGTCTGATTCGCGCGCTCACCGAGGAGATCGTCCAGCTGCGTGATGGTGAGCGGGGCGGGACGGCCGTCGGGGAGCTCCGGCCGCCCCTCCAGCACGATGCTCTCCTCCAGCTTGCAGTCCTGTTCGGCCCGGACCAGACGGGTCTCCACCTCGTGGGACGTGCCGATCATGCGCAGTGCGTTCGGGCCACGCAGATGCCAGCCCTGGCCCTCGTGGTTGGGCGCCAGAACTCCCAGCCCCACCATCTCGGAGAGATAGGCCCGGAACCCCTCGGTGTCGAGCTGCCGGAAACCCTCCCGCCAATAGGTCTCGCATTCCTCGCGCAGTTCGGCGTCGCTCAGCCGTACTTCCAGACCGTGGTTACGGGCCTGGTACGCCAGGACGTTGGCGATCACGTCGTAACGGTGGTCCAGGCTCAGGGTGTCCTTGAAGGCCGCCGAGATGCCGGTCCTGAGGGCGGCATCCGACTCCACGGCCTCGATGTCGGTGACCCGCACCGTGTACGGAGGTCCCTCCGCTCCGCGCCGCGCCCGCTTGCGGTGCATCACCTCGACCAGCCGGTGGCCGAACATCTGCAGCAGGAACGGCTGGTACGAGCAGTAACCCAGCACCCGGTTCACCAGGTCCACGTCGTCGAACTCGAAGCCCAGCGCCCGCATCGGCTCGACCAGCAGATCGGCGGCGAACTGCGGGGCGAGCGGACCGATCACCTTCGGGGTCTGTGCGAGATGCCCGAACGGTCCGTTGCTCGCCAGCTTGGAGAAGCGCTGCACGGAGTGCAGGCCGGCAAAGACAACCTTGGCCCGGTCCTTGGTGTCCGACCCGAGTCCCTTCAGCTTCTTGGTCTGGTCGAACCGAGGAGCGTCCGCCTCGAAGAACTGGTCGCACTCGTCGAGCAGGATCAGCAGGCGGCGCCGCGAGTCCCCGTCGAGCCAGCGGCGGGTTCCCTCGCGCACCCGCTCGGAACGGTCCTTCTGCGACTTGCGGCCCTGGGGCCGGCCCAGCACCTGGGCATCGGTCAGCTCCCGGTCCAGGACGCTCCACAGGGCCTCCGGCCCGAGGGAGCTCCCCTTGCCGATGTTCTCCTGGTCCAGGTTCAGGTACACCGACTGGTGGAACCCGGGGCGCTGGTCCATGAAGCGTTCCCCGGCATCGCTGAGCAGCGCCGACTTGCCCAGGCCGCGGCCGCCGAAAATGACCTGGGTGCCGCGCGGGTCGAGGATGCTCTTGCGTTCCGCGTCCCGCCCGTAGAACATCTCCCCGCCGATCCGCCCGCGCTTCTCCCTGATGTACGGGTTGACACCGGAGAACGGCAGCAGGGTCTGGGTGGCCGTACTGGCCTGCCGGTTGCCGCGGGCCGCGAGATAGGCCAGGGCGGCATCGTCCACGACCAGCAGCGGCTGCAGACGGTCGGATCCGGCGGCGAGTTCCGCGCGGGCCTCCCGGCCGAGGGTGCCGAAGTAGACGACCAGGAGACTGGTCTCGCTGGTGTCCCGCGACGCCAGGCTCATGACGACCTCGGCAGGCGGGCGGCCCCAGAGCATCAACACACGGAGGTTGCCGCCCTGCTCCTTGATCTGCGAGCCGAAGGCCGGCACCTTGGCCCGGCCGTTGACCTCCACGCCGCTCGCTTCGAAGAAGCGGTACTCGCGCCGGTGCGGCGACAGCTCCTCCAGCGACCGGGCGCTCTCGGCGTCGTAGCCCAGGAGTTTCAGGGCCGGGAGCAGCTTCCGCCCGGCGGGGGCCTTGGGCCGGCCCTTCGCCTCGGTGGCGCCCAGCTCACGCCAGTCGTTCAGGGCGTCCGCCGCCAGTGCCGCCTCGTCGCTGGAGAGGTTCCCGTAGTCCAGGACGGGAACGGTCGGGTGCTTCCCGCCGGAGCGGACCATCGCGACGAGTTCGTGGTCAATGCCCTTGGGCAGTCCTTCGGGCACGACAGGGAAGAACTCCGTCAGGTGGGACTCGCCCGCCTCGATCTCCGGGACGGGTTCGCCGATCTCCAGGAAGTAGACGAGGTCGGCGGCGGTCGCCAGGCCGCCGGTATCCAGGTGCCGCAGCACCTGTGCCCGTTCGTCCACCGGGAGGTCCAGGGCGTCGAGCCGGGCCCGGATCCGGTCGGCCGCTTCTTGCCGGTGCATGGGCAGATCCGCCCGTACCGTCTCCAGCGCCCGCCGCACGTCGATCAGGTCATGATGGCCGGTGTCGTCGAGGTGCGTGCGCGCATCCGCCAGCAGCTCCTGCAGGCACAGATCCTGGTCGTCCGTCACCGCACCGTCGGCCTGGGCCCGGTGCAGCTCCGTGACGAGTTCGTCGTGCTCCGTCCGGAGAGCCGTACGCCTCGTGGTCTCCAGCTCCTCGATCTCGGCCAGCCTCTGCGGCCCGAACGCTTCGCCCTCCGAGGCCGGCAGTGCCCCCCGGGCCGCCAGCTCCACCATCGTGCGGGCCGCCGTGAACGCGTCGCGGTCGAGCCGCTCGCGCAGCGCCTCTTCCCAGCCGCGGTCGGCCGCCGTCAGGAGCCCGTCGAGCGAGGGCTGCTCCGCTGCGGTGTCACAGACCTTCAGCAGTTCCGCATCCAGGACCAGCTCCGGGTCGGCTCCGCTGCCGGGGGGCACGGTCCCGGTGCCGCCGGACAGCAGGGCGAAGAGCTCCTCCATGGCACTGCGCGCCGCCCACGCGGCCGCGGTGGCGGCAGTACCGGATCGCCCCGCCGGCCGTTCGAGTTCCGTCAGCACGGCGTCACGCCGGGCCAGCATCGACTGGCGCAGGGACGAGATCTCCTTGGCGGCACGGTTCCCCTCCGACCGGCCGCCCCGGCGGGCCGTGTCGGCCGCCAGGCACCATTCCTTCGCCAGACCGACGGCTCGCTCGACGATATGCACCAGGTCCCGGCGTCCGGAGCCCTGGAGCGGTTTGCCGCTGGACGGACGGTACTCGCGGTCCATCCGGTCGATCTCACTGTTGATCTCGGACGGCTTCGACAGGCGCTCCGCCTTCTCCCGGACGGCCGGCAACGCGTCACGGTCATTGTTGAGCACGGCCGTGAGCATCGAACCGAGCAGCCCGTCGTCGGGAGCCAGCCAACGCTTGGCGATCTCCGTCGCCCTGGCGAACCGGAGCCGCTGCGGTGCGGTGACGGTGCCGCACTGTTCGCGCAGCTCCCGCAACCGGGCCTCGGTCTCGGAGGCGTCGGCGATCACGACGAGCGGGGAGGCGATCATCAGGGCCCCGCTGAGCGCACGGTCCGCGACCGCGGCCGCCACCTCCCCCAGCGCGTCCGGCAGGCGCGGCACCATGACCTTGAGCTGAGCACCCGCCAGGTGGTCGCCGGTGACCAGGGCCGCGCGCAACAGGGCGGGAAGCAGGACGAGTTCGTTGCCCTCCACGTCCTCTCCGACGAATTCGCTCTGCTGCTGGAGCAGGCCGGCGACCAGCCGGGCGCCGTGGCTGGTGCCGGAGGTGAGCAGCGCTGCCGCACCGGCCAGCCGGAGCGCCACCGCCTGGGGCTCGGGGCGGCCTGCGGCCCGCGCCACATGGTGCGCGAGTCCGAAACGCCGCTCCGCAACCAGCCGGGCCAGGACCCGTCCGGCCGACGCGGTGTCGTCGTCCTGGTCCGCCTCCTCCTTCAGGGGCTCCGTGCCGTGGGGCGTACCGACGGTACCCGTCGGCACCGTGACGGTGTGCTCCACAGCAGGGGCGGTGCGCACGGCCGCGGGATGGGAATCCGCGGACGCGGCCTCCTCCCCCGCGAAGAGCGGAGCGGGCCGGGGCGCCGCATCCGGCGCTTCGGCCGGAGGTAATTCCGAGGAATCCGATTCCGGGAGGGTGACCGCTTCCGGGACGGCCTCGCGCCGGGTCCCGGCGTCCCCGGCCGGCTCCTCGGCGGCGTCCTGAGCGGCGTCCTGAGCGGCGTCCTGAGCGGGGCACTTGACGGTCCCCTCGACGGAGTCCTCGGTGGGGGCTGCGCCCATGTGCTCGCCGCTCGCCGGGCCGGCAGCCGGTCCGGCCGCGTCCGCCACGGCGTCACCGGACCCGCCCGTCCGCATGCTCTCCGCGGCGTCCTGGGCACAGGCACCGGAAGCGGTGGCCTCCCGCGCGCCGCCGTAGGGCGTACCCGGCAGGTCAGCCGCAGCGTCGCTGTCCGAGGCCGCCCCGGCAGGCTCGCTGAACTCGGGGCCGGAGCGGACTTCCGTCGGCCCGGGCAGCGTCAGTTCGTATGCCATCACCGCGGCGGTGGCACACGCGGGCAACACCCGTACGACGCGTTCCTGCAGGGCCAGAATCTCCGCCGCGGCCGCTGCCTCACGCCCCAGCCGGACGAGATCGGCGAGTGCAGTGAGCGCGGCGCTCTCCCGCCGTTCCGTCTCTCCCCACACCGGTATGCCCAGAAGCCGCCGGGCGACGGAGCGTACGGCCTCGGCGGCGGATGCTGCGGGGCTGTCCTCCCGGCAGCTGAGGGCCGGCAGGTCCCGCAGGGCCGCCCGCGCGACGCGGTCACGGTCGCGTTCCATCCGATGCGCGTACGCGGCCCGTGCCATGTCCTCCAGGCGAAGCGGTCCCGCTGCGATGCCGGCCGCGTCGAGCACGGTCCGGGCGCTGTCGAAGACGGCCCGCAGCGCGGTCAACGGCGTCAGATCGGCTGCGGCGGGAGGGCGTCCGTCCTCGACCGCCGCGGTCACCCGCCGGACGGCCCGCCCGGCCTCTGCGAGGGTGAACTCCAGCCGCCGGCAGACCTCTTCCGGATCCGCGCTTTCCGTCGGCCCGGTCGTATCGGACACCGCGCCCGGTGGGTCCGGGACGGGGGCGTCCCACGCCGATGTAGGCGCGGTGCGCTGGTCCGGGAGGGGCCGGTCCGGCGCGGGTGAGGACGGGGCAACGGCGTCCGACGCGGTGGCGTCCGCCTCCGTCCGGCCGGCCCCGGCAGGCCGGTCCTGGGCCGTCGCGGGCTGCCGTTCCCTGCGTCCGGATGCGCTGTAGGCTTCGTGCAGGTCGAGAGCGAAGTCTTCGTTCGCCTCGACGACGGACTGCGCGGCGGCGCGTACCGCGTCAAGGCGTTGGGTCTCCGCTGTGCCCGCCTCCTTCGCCCCGAACCAGTCCCGGTCAGCCGCCCAGACAAGGACAAACGCGTCGGCGACCGAGGCATTGCACCACGCGAACACGGCGGCCCGGACCAGGGTCGCGCCCCACCGGAGAACAGGATCGGAGGCGGCGCCGCACTGTGCGACGGCGGCCCTGCCCACATCGTTCATCACGGTCTGGGTGAGCGCCATGACACCGCAGGTGCACGAGTGCTGCCGTGCCTCGCGCCGAAGCCTTGCCAGGACGTCCCGGCACAAGGCGCTGCCTGCCCGCCGTGGGGCCGCCATCCGGATTCCTGTGCGGCCGAGCAACCGCTGGCGGTCCTTGGGGGCAAGGGAGTTGAAGGCCAGTTCCACCATGTCCGTCTGCAGGTCGTCCAGGGCGGCGGCAGCCGGCTGATCCAGTGCGTTGAGTGCTGCGGCCAGAGCCCCGAGGCCCTCGACCGGCACGCCGCCCGGGGACATCGGGGGCCCCGCGATGACGTGATAGCGGTCCTGCATACGCGCTCCGTTCGATGGTGAGTTGTGCGTGGTGCGGTTCGCCCGGCGTCAACATGACCGGGGAAGTGAGGTGTTGGCCGGGTGCGCGGGCTCGGCGGAGGACTCAGCGGCCACGGGTGTGCTGGGTGACGAAGGTGTAGCCCTCGGGCAGTTCCCAGCCGTCCGCCTTGCCGAGTCTGCGGCAGTGCTCCCGGAAAGCCGTCCGCTGGGCTTCGCTCGCCGAGCGCTCCGGCAGCAAACGGCGCAGATGGCCGGGTACGTACTGCACACCGCGCATCCGCCCGGTCGCCGGCCCCGTGCCGCCCCAGGGCTGTATCACCCGGATCAGGGCGGGGCGGTAGCCGATGAGCGGGATCGTCCGCTCCCCTGCGCGTGCCGGGAAGTGCGGCCGGCCGGTCGTGTCACGGCTGCCGACGGCCGGTTCGAGGAGTCGTTCGGCGAGCAGTTCCGCCACCGCCGCTTCCAGGGCGGTTGACCGGGTCCGGGCGGGCCGACGGCCATACACGGCAAGGGGCAGGCCGGATCGGTCGAGCAGGGCATGGCCGTCCGGGGTGAGCAGCCCGCAGCGGCGGACCGTGCGCAGCACCAGTTGTCTGGGCCCGAGGCCCGCAGCCGTGTCGCCGTTGCGGTCACTGCCCGGGGCGTCCTCGCGGGTGAGGACGCACGGGTCGTAGCAGTGGCCGATCACTCGGTGGCCGATCTGCACCGCCCGGTCGAGCCGCGTCGTGACCGCCCGGATCACCCGGCTGCCCCGGAGCCAGTGGAGCTGCACGACCAGGCCGGGAAAGAAATCAAGGGGCCAGACCACTCCGGTCAGGCGGTCGGCTCCCGCGCCGAGCTCCGCGACGGTGTGCTGGACGGCTTCGGCCGCGTCGAGGGAGCCGCCGGGGTGGTCAAGTTCGAGCCGTAACGCGGGCCGGCGCCCGAAGGCCGTCCGCAGTTCCCCGGCAATGGGCGAGCACAGCGGAAGACAGCCGTCGATGAGCGAGGCCAGGCGCAGCGGCAGCCGCCAGACGATCTCCTCCTCACCGGTCTGCAACAGCTCGCTCGGCCCAAGGGCAGCATCGTCCGCGAGCGGCGCGTCAACCGGCTCCTGGTCCGGGTCCGGGTCCTGCTCCTGCTCCTGTACCTGCCCGGGGGCCGTTGCCGTGGTTGACGTCCAGCCCTGTCCGGCCGGGTCCAAAGGATCGCCCGTGCGGTCCGTGTCACCTGGGTAATGGGAACGCCAGACGCCCCCGCCTTCGAAGGCGTCGTCGAGCGTGACCCGGGCGCCGTTCGCGAACAGGCCCTGTGCGCTGTCCCGTTGGACGACATCGGCGAGCGTCACGTTCGCCCGGCACACCGCTGCGGCGTACTCCACGCCCTTGAGCAGGTCCTCGGCTCCGGGAAAGGCGCGCAGCCGGGGCCCGACCGCGGTGTAGACCGTGACGGGAGCGGCCAGTCCGTAGCGGCGCCGCGACGGGGTGGCCGCATGCTCCACGGCCGCCGCCAGCGTTCTCAAGTCATCGCCGCCAAGCGGTCCGGTGTCACGCCAGCAGGCCGCAAGTGCTTCCCGGGTCACGGCGTACGGACCCCACATACGCAGCAGATCGCTGGAGGCGAGAAGGCGTCGCACCGTGTCCAGGAGCCGGAGCAGACCGATACGGAGGACGTCGTCATGCGTGCTGCCCACGAGTTCAGCGAGGGACACAGGGACATAGGGGCTGAGGAGCTGCGCCCGTGCGGTGGTCAGCAGATAGTCCGCGTAGGCGGACAGGTCATCGCGCCGGGCCGCTTCCCGCGACGGATAGCAGGCATCGATGACGATATGGCCGTCCTCGTTGATCCATCGTCGATGGGTACGCAGACGGTGGAGTTGGGCGGGCGAAAGACTCACCCCGGGGCCGAATGCGTTCGGATCCGGCACCAGCAGTTCCCGGCGCCGTGGAGAGTCCTCCGCCCCCTCCCTGCCCGGGCCCTCGGCACCCGCCGGCGCTCCGGACACCCAGGCCGGTACGTCCCCGAGGCTGCCCACGTCCGGATGGGCGCCCTCCTTGTAGAGGATCTCCGCGTAGAGCGGATCCGACCCGGTCGCCACACACACCATCGCGCCGACGGGGAGGGCGGCTGCGCGCTCGCCGAGCGTGACCACCGGGAAGTCGTCGAGCCGCAGAGGACTGCGGCCGTAGCCGTCACCGTGAAGGTGGTAGCCGAAATACACGGCGTTGAAGGCGACGGCGGCGTGCACCGGGGTGCGGCGGACCGCGACAACCGCTTCCAGGTACCGCAGCAACCGCTCCCGCTCCAGATCCGGTACAGCGTCGTAGCCCTCGGCCATGGCAGCGGTCAACAAGGGATGCTCGCCATACGGATCCGGCACCTCGGACACGGTGTGACGCAAGCGAAATGCCGTCCTTCCGTGGGCGCCTCCCGCACCTTCTTGATGGTCAGTCAGATCATTCTGCTGCTCTCCGGCCGGCCGGCCACATCCCCTGACAGCTACCGGACTTTGCGGCTCCCCGCCCATGACACCTCCGCACACCGCAGACCGTCCCGACCTGCATGCAATGCCTCACGCAGGCTATGTCGGTCCCCGGCTCTCCGACCATGCTTTCGGCACCTGCGCCAAGGCCACGGGGCGGCGCAGAGAAGCGCACGCCCGGCGCGAAATGGATATGCCGCGCGCCGGTCAGGTCAGCACCCGCACGTCCGGTGTGAGCCGGTGGACCACCGGTCGCCGGATACCTGCTCAGCTGCCGATCCATACGGACGGCCCACTACTACGAGCGGGCTCTTCGCGCTGCCCCTCAACAGAGAGGAACGGCTATGCACCGTCTCCTTCGCGCACGCTACTGGCAGTCATAAGGACGACTCACCGTGGAACGCCGCACCGAACGCCATGACGCATTCGCCTCCCTGGCCTGCAGCCTCATTGCTCCGACGCCTCGACGGATGAACCTGCAGAGCCGGCACAAGCCCCCGGCATATGTAAGGGGAGAACGGACCCAGAATGCAGAAAAGCCCCGCACCATAAGGTGCGGGGCTTTCCCACAATGATTGTTCGGCGGCGTCCTACTCTCCCACAGGGTCCCCCCTGCAGTACCATCGGCGCTGAAAGGCTTAGCTTCCGGGTTCGGAATGTAACCGGGCGT